>NZ_JAMQKA010000098.1:0-3865 GCF_031569985.1 Aliifodinibius sp. S!AR15-10
TCCCGGCAGCAGCTGGTCGATCAACTCATGAGCTACATCAAAGACTATAACCAGAAGAACGCAAAACCATTCAACTGGACCTATGGAAAAGAGTACCTCACGAATTAAGTGGTAATGACACTAGAGCAGCATTTAATGCTTCTTGATCATGAAATCTAGTCTCTTCCTTATATTCTTGTATATAGTCTATTGCTCCTGACGTTACTTTTTCCCTTCGCCAATAATCAAGGTTAATTAACATAACACCTGAATTAAAATAAGGGGATTTTTCAGTTCCACCTATTTCCTTATAGGATTTAATTCCATCTTTTCCGGAAAGTGTTTGTATCAAAAGATCTCTTACAGCCCATAGCGGTGTTATCTCAACATCATGTTTATACAACTTTGTAATATCAGATTCCAGGACTAAATCAGAATCCAAAAAAATCACTTTATTGCACTGATCTGGGAGATATTCTGGTATTAATAAAGGTAAATATATTGCTCGTGGTTTTCCTTTAGTCGGTAAATTATTCAACTTTTCCAGATCGGGTTTGATCCAAATAATAGAATGATTCTTCTTTTGATTGTTATTCTTAAAAATGCGTTTAATTTTATTTTTGTTCTTACTACTTATTCCGCCATCTAAAATGAAAAGTTGTAGACAGCTCATTTTATTTAAATTTCTTAAGATCGAAAACATCGTAACAGCAAGTTGCATTGCATAATTATCATCAGCAGCAAGTACAACATTAACTTGGTTATCAAATTTTGACATAAAATATAATCAATGGTTTAGCTTATTAATCATCCTGATATCATTTCCTGATAATCCATATACCTTTCCCTTCCTTGTGAAATTCCGGGGTAGCATTTAACTCTTTTATCCATTTTTCAGCGATTTCCTTTTCGTCTTCCCTGTTACCATCATCAAGTAAAATGATCCCGTCAGAGCTCAACCAACTCTTCAATAGCGGTACAGCAGGATACCTGGCCAACGGACTTGTATTGCCGGGAGGACCATCTATAATTAAAAGATCAATATTTTGCTCCAAGTAAACATCCGGGTCAAAATCATACCATGTTCTCGAATGGCCATCCATGCTGTACTCTCTCAATGGAGATTCAATCACTTCTGCTACCTTGTCAAGTTCATGTCGACAAAGATGCCGAGAGGTTGAGGCTACAAATTGCTCTTTGTGCTCTAATGCTATAATTTGACCGTTTTTGTTCTGCTTTAGATAACGAGCCACCAACACAGTGGAAGTTCCCGAACCACATTCTAATACTAATTCCGGCTGGACCTCCTCCAGTATTTGTATGAGTTTAGCCGCGAAGAGACCATCGATAGCCCATCCATCAAATGGCATAATACTGGTTCCCATAAGAGGTCTTATATTTATCATGGACCGAAGCTCATCCTCCGTCTCTAATACATTTTTAGCCAGCTGGAAAAACTGTTGATGAATAGATTCCGAAAGTGATTGAATTTGGTAATCAATTCGCTTCATAAATTAGGAAAAGACCTGTAAAAACGAGAAAAAACATCGCCCCTGCTACCAGAAATGGAAATGCATTGGATACAATGAAATCCAGCAAGCCTGCGGCTACTCCTACCAGACAGGCTATTATTGTGGGGCTCCATTGGTAAAATTTATCGGTGATGTTCAATTGTTTGATAATTTTATGACCTTTTACTCTCTGATAGGATCATTCTGTTTAAACGTGCTTATCTTATTTGTTTGGTTACATTATTGTAAAATCGTTCCAGCAATCTCATATCCTGCGTGATGATTTCTGCCTGCCCCATCATCCCATTTTTGGGTTTTAACTCTTGCCCATAATTGGTAGTTAGTCCCTCTGGAAATCTAACTTTCCCGAGAAATACACTGTCTTGTACTGGAATATTGGAAAGATAATCCAACCGGCCTGTCACCGTTCCAAACTCTTGGTACGGGTAACTGCTGAATCGCACCTGTACTCTTTGACCTTCTCTCACCTTCCCCAGGGAATTTTGGGACAAGGCCATCTCACCAAAAAAGTGTGTATTTTCCGGTTGGATATATAAAACTTCCTGTCCCGTTCTCAGCATCTGGTTCTCCTGCAAAATTCCCGCATAAATCAATCTCCCCGATACGGGCGCTATTAGCAGGTATTGCTCTTTCCATTCTTCAATAGCACTTTCCAGTGTATTTAATGCTTGCAAAAAAACAGATTTCTGTTCATCAATCTGTTTTTCCAGTTCCAATATCTGCTGTTCTTGGGTAGCCTGTTCAACATAATTCCGTATTATAGCTGATTCGGTCTGTTGCAGTGGTAACTGTTTGGCATGATAATCACTCTCTTGCCGGGCAAATTCGATAGGGGCGACCATTTCCTTCTCGGCCAGCTTTTTCTGGGCTTCGTACCTCTGGCGTGCAATTTCCAGTTCAGCCTGCTGGATCTTTTTTTGCTGCCTCAGTTTATTAAGTAATTCCTGTGTATATTCTAATTCCTGTTGCAGGCTCTCCCTCTTCTTAATGTAAAATCCGCCCGGCAAGTAGGTGGTAAATTCTCTAAACGACTGCTCAAACGACTGAAAACTATCCTGCAGATCCCCCAGATTGGAAAAATCAGCAATGTTTACCGAGTTAAACTTTCCCAGCTTACTATTATTAAGCCAGCTTCTCATGCTGTCGATCTGAGTTGATAGCCTTAAAACCTGCCTGTGACTACCTGTACTTTCCAACCAGGCCAGGATCTCATTTTTTTGAACCGTCACATTATTGGAACGGTTCGGTGGCAATGAGTTCTCTGTGGGTACCCTGCTCAGCGATCTCCCCATCATGCATTACAACAATATTATCTGCATTTTTTACGGTACTTAGCCGGTGGGCCACAACAATGACTGTACGCTGCTTAAAAAAATCTTCCAATTTTCCCATAATGGCACGTTCATTATTGGCATCCAAGGCATTGGTCGCCTCATCAAAAAAGATGAATTCAGGATCCTTGTATACCGCCCGTGCAATGAGAATTCGTTGTTTTTGCCCCTCACTGATGCCGTTGCCTTCAGAACCGATTTTTGTGTTGTACCCCAGCGGCAGGGAATCGATAAAATCCTGAATATTAGCTACACTCACGGCGTGTTCCAGTTTTTCCATATCCGGTTGCTGCTCTCCCACAGCAATATTACGGGCTATATTATCAGAAAAAACATGGCCGTCTTGCATTACGACACCACAGTGATGCCTCCAGGCGCGATGGCTAATCATTTCCAAGTTTCGGTTACCCAGCTGTATTTTTCCTTTACCCCGGTGGATAGAACTTGAGCAGAAGTTTAAGTAACGTGGTCTTTCCACATCCGCTCATACCGACCAAGGCTGTAGTCTTACCCTCGGGTATCTGCAAATCAATATCCTTCAATACCGGTTCGTTTCCGGCCCCGGGATAGGTGAATTTCAGTTGTTTGATTTCAATATCCTTTTTATCCGGTAGCTGGTGGGTCAGCATCTTGTCATCCGGCTCTTCATCCTCTTGCTTGTGAACATCATTCAAGCGTTCCATACTAAGCCAGGCGTCCTGCGTGGATCGTACAAATCCAATAAGCTGCTCCACCGGTCCATTAAGCTGACCGATGATGTACTGTATAGCCATCATTGCACCGAGCGTGAGCTGCCCGTTGACCACTGCCACGGCCGCAAGGAACGTAATACCGATATTTTTTCCCTCATTGATGAAAAAAGCCCCACCCTGCTGGTATTGGTTGAGTGACAAGTTGAGGCCTTTGAATTACCTGCCGATTTGGGTCGTGTTTAATTTTGCGGGTACAAATAGGTAAAAACCGGCAAAATAATCCATAAATGCACCTTGCATTTTTCGTTTTAGGCCGAAATATCGGCCTCAG
>NZ_JAMQKA010000099.1:0-3140 GCF_031569985.1 Aliifodinibius sp. S!AR15-10
GCTGACGCTGGTCGGGAGTTAGTTCTATCGTTGGGGCAACATTCATGAGCGTTTAATTGAGGGTTGGAGGGAATATACGATGTCCCCAGCTAATAATTACTATAATTTTTGAAATTAAGTACTAGTAGTTTGGCAGCAGGTATTTGAACCCCCCACACAAGATATCGTCACAACGTCCTGTTTTCCCTGAATTCTGTTCTATACAACGACTTATATTGGCATACCGGTTACCAGGTAAAAGCTTTCCCAAATCCTTTTTACCGGAGGTAGCATTGTTACTAGAACCGGTTGTCACAAACGAAATTATAAAAGCCAGTATAAAAGAGAGCGAGGTTTTCATAATACTCCTTTTTTGTGGTCAAAATTTCAAACTGGTTTATTGTAATTATCCTAAAACAGGATATCCTGAATAATCCATTGAATTTTCCTAGTTCTGTATTGCCCAGCTATGCAAACTGTTTCGTTCTCCATTTTCCTGGTGGATCATTCTGCAGTTTTTTAAAAGCGTGGATAAAGGCTCCCTTGCCGGAGTATCCCAGGGCAAGGGCTACCTGCAGAATAGTTATGTCTTTCAATGAATCTTCTGAAAGGACCTGTTTAGCGACTTTCAGCCGGTGGTACTGTATGTACTTTTTTAGTCCCATCCCTGTATAGTATTTGAACAGCGTTGTAAAATGTGTCCCATTAATGTAGCACTGCTCCTTCAACCAGCAGACCTTAAGGTTTGGGCGATACAAATGCTCATGGATACATTCTATGACCCGTTGGACTTCATCAGGCCAGTCTGGGTCAGGCTCTGGTAGTTCGCTTCTATAGTTCGCTAAAATGCGTTCTGCTTTTCTTATATCATCTCCCATGAAATAAGTGATTTAATATCTTAATGATGAGTGAATTGTTGAGCTATTTAGAATCAAACTCTCCTGCTCTTGTCTTAACAACATTTCTTCAGCCCACCAGTAATGATAGATAGCTCAGTCGGAACACCGTTACAAAAAGAAATAAACATTAGGGGATTCTAATATTTTGCGGGTGTAATGCGATTCTGCAAATAAGTTAACAAATAGAGCTACATGAGTCTCTCTACCTATTGTTGAGAACGCCACCTACCCGCATCCGCGGCTCCACAATTTGCAGGTGACTCAGGGCAAAATGGCGGTCCACAGCAATAGTTCCACTAGATTCCTAATTACCATTATGAATCCAGCTCAATTTCATATCGAACGATTTCCTGAATCCCGGTCTGCTCATCTGTCTCTCGGGTATACATGTAGCCATTATTTACAACTTCTATCGGTTTATCACGCGGCCACTTAACCTTGGTGATCAGCTCTCCCGATTTCTTCAGCACCCACCACTCATATACCTCATCACTTTCGATAATGGTAGCAACCCACAGTCGATCCTCATCATCAAAAAACATAGTCTCCAGGGCTGGCCAGGTCTCCGGCAGGTTGTCCGCCTCCCTGATCATTTTCAACGGCACCCTCTCACCCAGCTTATCCTCCATATAGCCGGTCTTATTATACCGTGTAAGAACTTTGTCCTCGTCAAAATCCCTATCTTCAAAGGAATGTTGGATAGTATTGATCTGCTCCCCCTTTGAATCATACACCTGAATCTTAAACTCTTCCGTTCTGGCAGCATACAGGTAATCTTCATCGGACACAGCAATTAAGGGTTTACCATGAAATGGGAAATCGTGCATTACTTTAATTGGCCCTCTCTGGCTGGACAAATAGGTTAGACCCTTTTGTTTTATAACAGGTCCACGTAATATAAAACCATCGCTGTCTTGGATTACATAGTAAACCAGACTTGCTTTTTTATCATACTGGTCAAAAGGCTGCCTGTAGGTGACCAAAAGTGTTCCGTTATTCAATGGAAAAAACCGTGTGGGATAGTATCCTTGCAGGACTTTATAGTTATGCCTGTTCTCGGCAAGTAGCTTAATAGAGTGTGAAAAATTCAATCCTTTCAGCCTGAATATTTCAATCCCTTTTGGTACTTCAAAGTAGAAATCCGAAACCATTAAACTATTTGAATGGATTGCCATAGATGTGTGCCGATTTATTTGAGCAAACTCTCCCGGCCCTTTTCCCTCACGCCCAAGAGACGTCAAATAACTTCCATCCGGATTAAATACGTGAATCGTTGTTTGATCCGTATCTGTAATGAATACCCGGTTTTGATCATCAACCGTTAATGTGGCTATATCTCCAACAATGACTTCTTCCGTTGAGCCATAAGTACCTTCCCGAGATAAACTAATATGAGTGCTATCGTTTTGAAGTGCATGCAACTCAAGACCCCATGACATCAAAATTACAAGAATAATGATTATCTGTTTCATAGCAACCTATTGTTTGGGTACCAAATGTAATTTTGGAAACCCGTTGCTATTACGATGACAATATCATACACTGCAAAACTTTGATCTTCTCTCACTTTTAATATAACGGGCAAAGCCACCTGGCCTGATTCTAAACCGACCAGGGTTTCATAATCTTTAAGCTCTGTTGTCTCCACCACTTCTTGGGATGGCTTCTCTGCACTGCAACTCAGTACAAAGCACAGTAGTAAGCATGAAAAATAGGAATAGGTCTTGAACATATTGATGTATGCTATTGTTATCTCTTTTGAAATGTGGAAAGCAATTGAGCAGGTCCATTCATTTTTCAAATTATTTTATCTTCACCATATTCAATGTCTCATTTAAATCGCCTAAAAGCCATTTGAAGCGGCTATAGTAATATTTGTACCACCATTTCATCCATTCTGTCTTTGTAAACCACTGGCTCTCCTTTAAATAATAAATGAACCTATGCGTCAATGGGTGCATACATTTAAAATTCCATGGCTTACTTTGTGAAAGAAAATGTACTATATAAGGAGCATTAACCAACTCATCGTATTTTTCGAGAGTGGTTCTCGTAAAATCTGATTCAGGCAAAACTTGAGGCCAATAAATGCAACCTTGTTGATTCCATCTCAGATCTAATTTACTCCAGTTATCAGCTAGTGTCATTACCACTAAATAAAAGGGGTAAATGTGATTGGGTTTTTGTATTTTTCGAATAAAACATCATGGATAAACTCACCTTTCCCGACCTCTCTCAACAAGTCAAAGATCAACTCCTTAC
>NZ_JAMQKA010000100.1:0-2165 GCF_031569985.1 Aliifodinibius sp. S!AR15-10
TATACATGCTCCTTGCATGCAAATCGATGCCGCAGTAATATGGATGTTGATCAGTGTACACGTTCATGGCTGTACCTCTCGGGTTAGTTTACGGTTGGGAAAATAGTAATCTACGCTCTTCCCGGTTTAATCGCCCCGAAGATCAGCGCCCGGGAGGAGGCCATGAACAATATCCAGCGCATTAACGCGGACGCACCTCGCCTATTGGTTGCCTCTCTTGGTTTTAAGCCTCTTCTTTTGTTAGTTGCCATTCAACATCAATCCGTGCGCCGGTTATGCGCTAGGTCGTTATGTGTTTTTAAAAATATTTTCAATCAATGGGAAATGGAGATATAAGACTAAGAAATTTTGCCAAACTGGTCGATGAAGATGAGGCGGGTAATCTATCTCTTTCTTTTCCAGAACTTGTTGAAAAATTAATTCTTTTTGAAAACTTGGTTATTGAATCAAGGAGATTGAAGGAAATACCTATTCTCTTAAACACTATTGGATTTGAATCCACAATGTCCCTGTTACAATCTGGAGTCATTCAAATTCATAATGACAAAGTAGCTATTGGTTCCAAGAATAAAGACCTGATGCACCTTATTGGCTTCTCTGATTTAAAAGCATTTGGCACGGATCCTTCTCACCTTTTCAGAACAAATATTGAAGAAATTAGAGAGGATTGTGATATATCTGATCGGAAGTTCAGACAGTTGGAGGAACAATTAAACTCAATTGTAACATCATATCCTGAAGAAAGTTTAAACGATTTAAAGAATGATTTTAGGAGCGATGTAACACCCAATAGTAATTGTTTAAGAGAAGCAATATGTATTAAGATTAAGAACGAGTTGGACATAGAAATTGATGCACAGCAAATTGAAGTTAATACCCATTTAACTAATGATGATCTCTTTAAACATGAAAGTAATCTGAAAGAGTTGCTTGGTATTGATAAAGCGACTGAGTATCACATCTTGGATAGTGCATTGCTATCAATTGGAGGTCTCAATGAGAAAATTTTACAAATGGATATTTATAATAGCATATCCGGATTTAAACCACATGAAATTTCAATCTTTAAAGCAAAATTAAGATTTGTTGAACAGATTGTAGACACAGGTGAGAGAAAAGAACAATTACATCGTGTAGTAAATGTAGCTGGCCTTCCTATTATTGATGATGATACTGCTAAAAATGAAATCAACTTTGAGCAATTGCTAGATATCAGAGAAGAAGATGAAATTGTGAATTTCAGAAATTGGTTAAATAAAACGGCCAATATTTCTAATGAAGAGTTAGAAGAGAGGCTCAACAATTTCAAAGTCAAATTCTCAAAATTTATTAATACGGGATGGGGTAAAAGCACTAATTTCTTAATCTCGAATGGTCTTGGAGCAATTGAACCGATATCAGGTGCTGTTTTTAGCTTGGCAGATACATTTCTTCTTGAAAAATTCTTAAAGCAACCTGGTGCAGTCACTTTTTTAAGTACATCATACCCAACAATATTTCAAGAAAAATAAAACACATAACAACGGTTTCAACGCGGACTTGGCCGCTGGTTGCCGGTTCATGTTGGCTAAATGAAATTCTGAGTTTTAATTACATTACCAGCCAATAAGGCAAAGCCGGTTAAACCGCAGGCCGTTATAGCACTAATCAATTTCTATGATTCAAGACTCTCAAAATAAAAATGCTTTACTAATTGGAAATGGTGTTAATCTATTAGATGAAGATCAATCAGTTTCTTGGAAAGCACTATTAAATGATCTAAAAGTAACATTTAATATAGATGTTGAATTAGATAATGCATTTAAACCTTTTCCTTTGGCTTTTGATGAAATGCTACACCAAAAAAGAGGAAGTAATTATTTTGATGATAAGGTCAAAAGGTTAAAAAAATACATAAGAGAAAGTATTGAAAAACAACTTGAGGATAAAAAGGGATTCAATAAATTCCATCATGAATTAGCAACTCTAGGATACGATGATATTCTAACCACAAATTATGATTATGCCCTTCAAAAAAGTTTAGATTTTAGTTTTTTTGAGGCCGTGTTCAAGTGACTAATGCAACACAGCGGTGTTTTAGGGTTTGTTGGATGGGATTAAGGTAATCAAATTTTCGAACCGGTCGAAAGTTCAGGTACTCTTCGACAGTGTTGATGCGCTCGGCG
>NZ_JAMQKA010000101.1:0-2081 GCF_031569985.1 Aliifodinibius sp. S!AR15-10
AGCGGCTGCGAGAGGGCGTCTACACCTCCGGGCAGATTGATGCCCGCTGGTCTGATGAAATTGAGAAGGATTTTTCCCAGTGGCTGGAAGATCACATGGATGAGCTGCCGGTACCCAAAGAGCAAATCCAGGAGTTGCTGGAAACCCGCACTTGGTAGCTATTACCTGGACCATCTAAAGCAGATAAACTCCAACTTTTTACTGGGATGCAAGATGAACAAAAACATACGCCGATCATTTTTAGAATCGAACGCTGGTGATGCTGGAGGGCTAGCAGGTTTTGGAAAAGGATTGGAAGAAGCTATAGAAAAAAGAGCGAACCTCTTCTCCCGACCATCTGACTTGGAAATTACAGATATCAGTTGTGCCTTCTTGGGCAATGGTGACCCACTGTTTGTCAAGATTTTTACTAACCAGGATATTGTCGGCTACGGTGAAGCGGTGGATGCAGTCCGGGGTACATATGAGTTAATCCGAAATTTTGGATACCGTTTGAAAGGTGAAAACCCGTTGGATGTGCACCGTTTGTTTTATGAAATTCGGCGGGGTGGTGTTTTTTCAGGTGCTCAGGGTGGTAAATATGTGGCAGTCCTCTCTGCCGTAGAAGCCGCTTTGTGGGATCTGGCTGGAAAGGCACTAGGAGTACCAGTTTATCAATTGCTAGGTGGCAAATTCAGAGATAAAATACGCGTATATGTAGATTCTGCAGCACCTCACGCCGAGGGTCAAATGCCGACGCCTGAAGATTTTGCTAACGCAGCCAAAAAACTAAAAGCCCAGGGATACACCGCTATTAAGTTCGATATTGATGAGCGCGATGATCCTGCTCGGTACGATGAGTATAATTGGACTGCCAGCCCAGGTGAGCTTCGTCGTATTCATGATACGGTTGCAGCAGCACGAGAAGCTGTAGGTCCGGATATCGACATTTGCGTTGATGGGCATGGGCGGTATGATTTGCCAACTGGTAAGAAGATAGCAAACATTCTTGAGCCGTATGATTTGATGTGGCTGGAAGAGCCCATCCCGGCGGAAAACCCGGAGGCCTACCGATTAATTAATGAATCATCAAATATTCCCATCTGTGCCGGCGAAAACCATTTTCTTGCCCATGGAATCCGCCCATTGCTTGAGATCGGTGCCGTAGATATAATCATGCCGGACCTCCAAAAAGCCGGTGGATTGGGCGAAGCTCAGCGAATTGCTAACCTGGCCCAACTATATTATGTGCCATTTTCACCGCATATGGTAGCCTCATTTTTGGGCGCTATGGCCTCGTGCCATGTATGCGCTTCAGTACCAAATTTCATGATTATGGAATGGCAGACCTACTTCGACTCAAATCCAATGTGGAAAGAAATTGTGAATTATGACGGTCCAATGATTGAAGATGGATTTGTACCCCTCTCTGACAAACCGGGTATCGGAGTCGAGATTAACGAAGAGGGATTAAAACCATATGCGCAGGAAGGCGTTCCATATTTTGAGTCCATGTTAAACTAGTTTAAGCTAATAGCAGGAAAGCGCTTGGGTTATAGTTGCCAGGTTGAGATTAAGATTATTTACACTTCAAAAATAAACTTAAAACATAAAGATTATGGATAAGAAGTATTCACGACGTAATTTTTTAACCAAGACGGCATTAGGTGCGGGGGCGTTTGCTTCAGTTCCATTCTCGGGTGCCGGTATGGGATTAGAGGAAGCGGTCAAGGGCACCAAGAAGCACTCACGCCCCTCGGACCTTGAGATTACCGACCTAAAGGTTGGGTTTATCCGTGGGGGAAGCCACCTGTTTGTGAAGATATACACCAACCAGGACATCGTGGGCCACGGTGAGGGCGCCGATGCGGTGCGCGGCACGGATGAGTTGGTGCTGGGCTGGGGACGTCGCCTGAAGGGGCGCAACCCGCTGGATGTGCACCGGCTGTTTTATGAAATTCGGCGATCCGGCGTGTTCGGCGGGGCCCAGTCGGGGATGTACCTGGCGGCGCTGGCGGCCGTGGAAACGGCCCTGTGGGACCTGGCCGGGAAGGCGCTGGACATTCCGGTATACCAGCTGCTGGGGGGCAAGTTTCGCGACC
>NZ_JAMQKA010000102.1:0-2071 GCF_031569985.1 Aliifodinibius sp. S!AR15-10
CGATGCGTTCAATCTTCCCGGCCAGCCCGTCGTCATTGATGAACGAGTCCCAATCCTCCCCGCCCAGCAGGTAAAACGAATCCCTGTGCTCAATTACAATTCCCTGCGTTGTCTTGTATACTTTCATAGCAAATCTATTCTGGTTTGATCTTTTATTTATTTAATGAGCCTGATTATAGGATTGGGTAACTGGTTTGTAGAAGCTATTTAATTGGCCCTGCCTTAGTTAAATCCTTATTTAACTCACCTCTGTATTCTTCAAAATTTTCTCTAAACAAAGTGGAGAGTCGATTTGCTGTTCTATCATATTTTTGCTTGTTACTCCAGGTATCCCTAGGGAATAATAAATTCTTTGGTACGCCCGAAATATACTTTGGAACTGCCAACCCAAATACCGGATCTGTTCTAAATTCAACCTCGTCCAAATTACCTTGCAACAATTCACTGAGCATTTTTCGGGTATGCGTAAGGGCTATCCGTTTTCCCGCTCCATATGCCCCACCTGTCCAACCGGTATTCAGCAGCCACACACTCGTGTTATACTTATGAATTTTTTTTGCCAGAAGCTCAGCATATACGTTGGGATGAAGTGGCATAAAAGGTGCCCCAAAACAGGGTGAAAAAGTGGCCTTCGGTTCCGTAACCCCGCGCTCCGTACCGGCAACTTTCGCAGTATATCCACTGATAAAATGGTACATACTTTGTTTAAGTGTTAATTTCGAGAGTGGTGGAAGCACTCCATATGCGTCACAGGTTAAAAAAATAATATTTTTAGGATGCGCTCCATTACCTGACTGATCGGCATTTGGAATATGCTTGATGGGATATGCGCAACGTGTATTTTCAGTGAAGCTTTTATCCTTAAAATTAGGCTGTCGATTGTCATCTAAAACTACATTTTCTAGTATAGTCCCTGGCTTTTTTGTTGCCTCGTAAATTAAAGGCTCACTTTCCCTGGATAAATTGATTGTTTTAGCATAACACCCTCCTTCAATATTAAAAATCCCTTTCTCACTCCACCCGTGTTCGTCATCTCCAATCAAAATACGATCTGGTTCGGAAGACAAAGTGGTTTTACCAGTACCCGACAGTCCAAAGAATATAGCAGTAGTCCCATCTGTTGACATATTAGCCGAGCAATGCATGGACATAACATTTTGTTTAGGCAACAGATAATTCAATACTGTAAAAACACTCTTTTTTATTTCTCCCGAATAAAGTGTACCACCAACCAAGATTATTTTTTTTGAAAAATTGATAAAAATAAAAGTTTCCGAATCGATACCGTCTTTACCAGGCGTGGCTTGGAAATGTGGAGCTGCCAGAACTGTTAAATCAGGGGCAAACGTCTTCTTTTCGGAGTCGGAGGGTTCAATAAACATGTTATGCGCAAATAGCCCGTGATAAGCAGCTTCACTAATTATCCGGACTTTCAGTCGATACTGCTCATCCGCACCCGCATACATGTCTTTCACGTAAAGCTTTTTCTCACCTAAATAGGTTTGCACCTTCTCATAGAGGTGATTAAACACCCCTTCAGATATAGGCTGGTTCACATCTCCCCAATTGATATCTTGTTTGACTGATGACTCTTCCACAATATATCGATCATCTGGGGACCGCCCCGTATATTCGCCGGTTAATACACGAATGGCCATATCTTTTGTCAAATTTGCTTCTTTATTTCTTATAGCCTCTTCATACAGTTCTGGTGTATTCGGATTCCAATAAACATTCCCCTTTTTTTTAACTTTCAACTTGGCTTGTTTCAAAAGACTATCAAATTGATCTTTCATTACTATTTACCGTCCCTAATCCTATTCCCTATTTGATCGTTTTCCAGTTCTTCTCACAGGTTGTAGTTTACCTTGTAATGAATATGACCGGGCCCATCACTGCAAGCCCGGTCATTTTTTGGATTATGAGAAAACTCATTCAAAGAAGGGATACCCTTCGGTAGCATATTTCCGCATCCCCTCCTCGTTGATCTCTACGCCAATGCCCGGTTTTTCTGACAATGGCAGGAATCCTTCCTCATCCACCATCGGGCCTTCCCAGGTGACAATCTCCT
>NZ_JAMQKA010000103.1:0-2042 GCF_031569985.1 Aliifodinibius sp. S!AR15-10
GAACGCCCATGGGGTATCCCGCGCCGCATGCGGTCGAAAAACGGGGGTGTTTCCGGGATCGGACATATTCCGAATAAACAGGCTGCTATCGGGATAACGGGTGTGTAGCTCGGTCTCAAAATGACCAAAGTTCATCATCCGGGAACCCAAATTGTTACCCAAAAGAACGATATGCGCTCCTTCATTTAGCTGAACTTTGGGCTCGTTAGAAGAGCAACTGCTAAAAACAAGCAATACTCCAAGGACAATTACAGGCAACATAACTTTTCGCATATCAAAACAGTTCATAAATATTCTATTTATTAATCGTTAGGTATAAATTTTTTGATGAATAAACCGATCACAAGCCGTAATCAGGTAGTCAATATGGCGGTTTCCCCAAAAGCTGATTTGGAGTCCCTCAGAAGTACTTTCCCATATACCTCGGCATGTATTTGAACTTTTTTTGTTGCATTGTAAAAAGACACAACACTTTTTCACGGGTGATTATCCAGAATATTAATAACTAATAAGTTCAGAATGCTATATTCATCAATGGTCAGGGTTTAGATCTTAAATACTTACTTTAGCTTTTTCCTCTCGTCCGAAAAGCAGCAAGCAGATGGTTGTTCGGGTAAAGACTCTTCAAACCTTTTAATTTGCTCCCGAAGCTCCTTGACCTTTGCCGGCTGTTGGCCCGACCGGTCTTCCTGTTCGGCCCAATCGGTATTGATATTGTACAACTCGGCGCGGTCCAATTCCTCATTTATCAGAAGCTTCCAGTTCTCATCCTGTATGCTTGCACTTGGCCAAAAGCCAGGGCGATCGCGGGCATAACGCCAGTCCCAGTAGATAGGCTTCTGCCGGTCGTAGTCCTTGCCCATAATGGCCGGTACAAGACTCTCCCCATCAGGTTGATAATTCTCGGGATAGGAGGCTCCCGCCAGTTCCACAAATGTGGGCAACAGGTCTACAGCCGCCATTTCGGTAGTTTTATCAACCCCGCCGGCAGACACTTGTCCCGGCCAACGCACGATAAACGGAACCCGAACGCCTCCAGCAAACAAGGCACGCTTGCGCCCTTTCAGCCCACCTGTTTCACCTACCGAGTAGTAGCTCCCCAGACCGGGCCCGGTCGAGTTATCGTCAACACTCTTTCTATCACTTGTTATTTCCGGACCATTATCCGATGAAAATATCACCAGCGTATTTTCATCTAATCCTAATTCCTTCAGTGCCGTATATAGTTCTCCTATGCGGGCATCATATTCCGCCACTACAGCAGCATAGACTTGTTGCTGCTCATCCAAATTGTCAAACTGGTTCAAATATTTAAGCCTGGGATAATGCGGGGTATGTGTTGCATGAATCCAGGCATTGACAAAGAAGGGCTGATCTTTATGACGCCTTACAAAATCGATGGTTTTATAGATGGTAGAGTCTGCCTGCATCTGGGGCAATCGTCCGGGCAGATTAAACGCTCCATATTCGTCATACCCATATTCCAGCGGGGAGGGAGCATCTTGCACATGGGTATTGGTAAGATGCCACTTGCCATAGTGTGCGGTGGCATAGCCCGCTTCTTGTAACATGCGAGGTAACATCGGGGCCTTCGGATCCAACCAATCCGGCATGTTTCGGCTCATATGGGATTCTACAGAAGCAAAATGACCATGCACGCTGTGACGAGCGGGGAATTGCCCGGTCATCAGGGCTACCCTGCTGGGGGAGCATACGGGATTGACCACCGAAAAATTTTGAAAATCAATCCCTTCCGAAGCCATTTTATCCAAATTGGGGGTCTCACAGTAGGAACACCCGTGGATTCCCAAATCACCATACCCCCAATCATCCGCATAAATGAAAATAATATTGGGTTGTTCAGGATCTATTTCTTCATTCTTTGTTTCACAGGATATAATTAGAACTGTTGCAATTACTAGTACTTAATTTCAAAAATTATAGTAATTATTAGCTGGGGACATCGTATATTCCCTCCAACCCTCAATTAAACGCTCATGAATGTTGCCCCAACGATAGAACTAACTCCCGACCAGCGTCAG
>NZ_JAMQKA010000104.1:0-2021 GCF_031569985.1 Aliifodinibius sp. S!AR15-10
TTTCTTTATTCCATCGATAATAGCCCGGGTTCCTTCCTCACCGTGCGACCCATGATGGTCGATCCAGGTCTCTCCGAGGATCTGGCGCCCGAATCCATCTTCCCACCCCTTTTCGGTGCTCTGGAAATCATAATGTGCGTATGGGCTGTCGGGATTATCCTCATACATGAAGGCGTGGGTAGCCGTGCGCATTCCCACCACTGGCTTCCCCGCCTTCAGGTACTGGTCGATATATTTCATCTGCTCGTCCGGCAGCTCACGGAACCGGGTGAATATGACCATCAGGTCTGCGCTTTGCAGATTCTGCAGGCCCGGAATATTGTTTTGATACTCAGGATCCACCTCCCCGGTCTCAGGATTTATGGCAAACAGTACCGTTGTCTTAAATCCATGGTGTTTAGCCAAAATTTCTGCCAGCAACGGCAACGCTTCTTCCGATCGATACTCCTCATCCCCACTGACCAGCACAATGTGTTTGCCATTGCCAGGCCCCTCAACCGGTTCGTAAGAGATCCACTGCTCCCCCTGCTGGGCCTGCGCCGGGGCCCAAGCGATGGCAAAAAGGAATAATACCCAAGTACAAGTAACAATCAATCGCATATTATAGGTGGTAGATTTCATAAGCAACAAATAGGTGTTATAATGTTCGTTAATTAGAAAATTTCGGTATCCATTGAGTTTCAAAGGCCCGCTGTCCCTCTACTCCATGGGATGTTCGTTGAGCAGTTCCTCAGGGGTATAAAACCCTTCTTTATCCTGCACAGTAGCTCGGACCTTTTCGACCGTTTCGGGGCTAATAGGATCAGCCTCGTTACCAAAGGAATTGCGCACGTAGGTCAGCACGGCGGCCACTTCCTCATCATCCAGCATCCCGCCAAACGGAGTCATGGGCACCTGTCCGGGGTATTGCTCGCCCAAGACTTCGAGCGGGCCCTGCATCCCTTTGAGTACGAGCTTGATCAACCGCTCGGGGTCGCCCGTTACCCAATCCGTGCCCGCCAGCGGTGGAAATCCGGAGGCGGCCAGCCCTTTGCCGTTGGGTTGGTGGCAGGTCTCGCAGCTGCCATCGCGGCTAAAGATCTTCTCGCCCAGTTCATACAGCTCACGGTCGGTCCCTTCCAGGTCGGTCTGTACGGTCTCTTCGCCTTGTTCCGGCGGCATATAAGAGGTGCCCTGGATATGCGCCATCGCCGCGTTAAACGTGGGGGCGATATGCCGGTCCAGCGGATGTTTGGCTGCTTCCGAAAGCACGGGGAGCCCCTCCTGCTCCGGCAGCCACGAGGCCGCTACGATCGCCTCCAAGCGGACTCGCCCGTGTGAGTCGCCAGCAGCTTGTGTTAGAAGTTCTTGCTGCCCCTCAATTTGGTGGCCGCTGTAGCGCAGCACGCGTACCGCGGCGGCTCGTACCCGATGGTCCTCGGATTCCAGCAAGCGGCGGAGAAGATCCTGGTCCACACTGTTCAGTCCCCACGTTACCCACAGGGCTTCCAGCAGGTGGTGTTCATAGTGCGAATCACTTTCGTCCAGCCCGGCGATCCAAGTGTCGATGGCCGCACGGACCTGGCCAGCGTCCCGACCACGCAGTTCGCGCCGGGTGCGGTAGCGGGTACGATACTCGGGCAGGGTCAGGTTTTCCAGCAGCTGCTCTGTTGAGGCCCCGGCCACCGGTGCTGGCTCCACCAGCGGACGGTCGGGGTAGGTAATGCGGTAGATCCGCCCGTGCTTGTGATCGCGCAGCGGATCGCGGGCATTGTGCTGCATGTGGCCAATAAGTACGTTGTGCCAGTCGACCAGGTACAGCGACCCGTCAGGGGCAAACTCCATATCCACCGGGCGGAAATTGCCATCGGAGGAGGTCACCAGGTCCTGCCGGTGCTTTGTTGTGAACCCGGTCCCATCCTCAATCATCTGGTGCTGCTTGGTCCCCAGGAAGCCGATCGTATTGTTAATCAACATATCGCCCTGCACTTCGGGGGGGAAGTGACGGCTGGAGACAAACTCCAGCCCGGAGGTCGGTCGCA
>NZ_JAMQKA010000105.1:0-1739 GCF_031569985.1 Aliifodinibius sp. S!AR15-10
ACAAAGTCGATGTCTTCAGCCTCACACAGGTCCGCCAGCCCCTACCAGCAGAAGATGCATTCGACCCCAACGACGAGATCTTCGCGGAAAGGAGTAATCGCTTTTAAAAAGCGCTCCGGAGTGCAGGACATATTTTTGTGATAGACGACGGTTCCAGTCCCGTCCAGGATGCACACGTACATGCTTCTTGCATGCAGGTCGATTCCGCAGTAATATGAGTGTTGTTTATTATAGACTTTCATGGCTTTCCTTCCCGAAAGGGTTCGGGACAGGCTCTTGGGTTTGTTAGGGTTGTCCAGAACCGTAATCTACGGCTCCGGGAGGAGGCCATGAATAATATCAAGCGCCTCAACGGGACGCGCCTCGCCCGCGATGCGTCGGGGCCGCTCTTGGTTTTAAGTCTCTTCTTTCGTTAGTTGCTAACTCAACAATAATTCGTGCGCCGGTTATGCGCAAGATCGTTATGCCAAAGGCACGTATGGGATAACACGGTAATTCGGCTATCTAATATGTGTCAGGTACAGTAAAAATTAAAATCAACTTTACAATGGAGGGAAAAATGGCATCTTTTGGACTCGTTGAGATACTTGTAATCTTGGTAGCAGTGATCCTTTTTTTATCATTAATTCCGGCTTTATTACGTTGGCTCTGGAATATCACTATGCCTGACGTATTTGGATTAAATCAAATCACCTTCTGGCAGGCTTTACGTCTAATACTCATTGCATTTCTCTTATTTGGAGTTTGGATGATGGTTGTAATCGGAAGCTAATTACCTGTAATTCAATCAAATCGCATAACCGGCGCTTCAACGGGACGCGCCTCGCCCGGGCCTGCCCGTTTTGATTTCCCAGAGCCAACTCGTAAACTAAAAATTGAATTACCGCTACTTCGCGCGCACGTTAAGCGCAAGGCCGTTATATGGCTTAGCATTTATAATTCATAATTATTGCTTTGTCATAATTGCCCTGTGATAATGTCGCATTTTCATCGCGAGAATAACCTATCCAGTTTATATAATACCGGTAGCAGATTATAATTAATCAATTATTAAATTAAACGGCGACAGATTATGAGAAAATTAATAATGTGGAATATCATTACCCTTGATGGTTATTTTGAAGGTAACCAAAATTGGGAGCTACCTTTTCATGAAATAGTTTGGGGAGAAGAACTTGAGAAACTTAGTATTGAACAATTAAATTCAGCAGATTATCTCGTTTTTGGACGTGTGACCTATGAGGGTATGGCAGCTCATTGGACAAAAGCAGAAGGAGAAATTGCCGACCTTATGAATAAAATCCCCAAACTTGTTTTTTCTAAAACGTTGAAAACCGCTGATTGGAATAACTCTACGATAATTAAGGAAAATGCTTCTGCCGAAATCAAAAAGCTTAAAGCACAAGGCGGCAGAGATATGTATGTATTCGGCAGTGCAAACCTTTCCGAGACTTTTATAAACGATGATTTGTTTGATGAATATCGTATCGGAATTGCTCCGGTTATTTTGAGCAGTGGACGACCTTTGTTCAGAAAAGGGATATCTTCTAAAAAGTTATCTCTTGTTTCTACCCAACAGCTTTCGACAGGTGGTGTAGTTCTAAAATATAAGAAACGCGTTTAGGGGTTAGATTTTTAACAATTTTAAAATAAGAAAGGCCATGCAAACGCTTGATAATCAATATCTTAGGAGTGTTAATCTTCATAAAAACACCCTGCGTATGCATGACCTCAAAGCC
>NZ_JAMQKA010000106.1:0-1619 GCF_031569985.1 Aliifodinibius sp. S!AR15-10
ACGATTTTCTTCGCTGAGTTGGGTGTATTCTTGCATAAGCAACACGAATATAACCCGCTTGGCCGAAGACCTCAGGGGCGCGCCCCTGAGGTCTTCCTACGTGTTGCACTTATTACTTGAACTCAGGGAGAGAAAGAAAAAATTGGCCCAGAATAGACAAGAAAGAAAATACAGCCTTAAACGTAGTTATTATTTCCCAAATCAAAATCTAACCATTTGGCATATTCATGGAGAGCTTTTCGACTCAAGAAATATTATTAAGTCGACAAAGCACTATCATGAAAAATCTATAATGATTGGCTACGAACATTACAGCTCATATTTAAAACAAATACAAGATAATATCAGAGGCCAAAGTGGGACACAAAATATTGAAAAGCAGAGCCTAAATGCTCGATTAAATAATGAGGAAAAGAGTCCTTTTTGGACTGATATTTTATTTACTCATAATATTGACATTATAGGTTTAGGCTTGGACTTCAGTGAAAACCATCTGTGGTGGCTAATTAATCATCGAGCAAATAAAATTCGAAAATTAAATTCTAATGAAGACACTAAAATCAATAATAAAATTGAATTTTATTACCCTAGATTAAATGGGGAAAATAAAAAAGATGAGTCGGATAGCTTAGAGGAGTTAATCAAAAGGAAAAATAAGATTCAAAAGTCAAAAGCGATAGCAGAAGTCTTAAATGCTTTTGAAGTAGAACCAATGGAAATAAGGTGTAACTCATATCAAGATTTTTATAAAAAATTGACAAACACTTATCTCCTTTCTTAATCAACAAGTGCTATAACCTATATATGGCCTCCAATGTCAAGCGCCAATAGTTCTCCCCGGCAAGATTTTTTCCTCGCCTTTCTGCATTCGATCTCCTTCCCGGTGGTTGCTGCTGCAGGCAGTATTCAAACGATGGTTTGCAGCTCGCCGGCTGCACCAAACATATATAGAGGCTCAACATCACATCGGTCGAACCAGCCGGCCAATGGATGGTCCCGCCGTTGCGGGACGGCTTCCCGAACGCTTTCGGGATGCGTGCCCTCCGGCCCGGATGATCACGTGCGGGGCTATGGCCCGGCCGGGCCATTCCAGTTAGGGGTCATCTCGGAGCAGGGGCAGCAGACGCCGGTGGTTCCGGCACTCCACCTGCCAGGCATCGAGTATATTCCGGGGCCGCTGCCGCCTCCAATCACGCGCGTTGAGCTCGGCACCCAGGCCTGGCCAGCTGCGTAGCAGTCATAGTAAGTTGGCTGGCAGAAGGCTCTTGCCATCAGGCTCAGTTAGACCTCGGGCTGGCGGCAGCGCCCCTTTTAGTTCCTTTTGGTATGCACTGGAGATCGTCCTAAAAACTCGTGCTCGTTAAAGGGCTCTTTTCTTTTGAGCATATAGTAAACGGCCACTCCCAGGCGTTTGGCGACGATGGTCAGCGCTTTGGCCTTCCCGTGGCGGGCGATCAGCCGATTGTAATATTTCTCGGCCAGCTTGTTGCCACGCACCTGCAGCAGCGCTGCTTCGGAAAAGGCCCACCGCAGGTGGGCGTTGCCGATCCGCCCGCCGGCGGTCCCGTAGACTTTGCCATTGGAAGATTTTTGCCCCTTGACCAGCCGGGCGTAGGAAC
>NZ_JAMQKA010000010.1:0-147921 GCF_031569985.1 Aliifodinibius sp. S!AR15-10
TTTGTTTGCTGGTTTTCCCAGGGCAAAACAGCCTCCTTTTTGGAGGTCATCATACAAAATATAAGCGCCCTGCAAAGTGTAAAGGATGTCTCCGAACACCTGTAAAGGATGTCCCCGGTCTGGACATCGAAGGGGGTTTGGGGGATGACCTGAAAGGTTCCTTCTTGAAAATTAATTTTTTCGATTTAATGATCCTAACACTTAAAAAATTTGCTTATCTGGCACCGTTGGTTGCGGTGCTCTTTGTTGGGATCTCCTGTAGCAATTCCAAACCTGAACAGGTTCCACAGGAGGTAATGAAACAGATCTATGAAAAGGTAAAAACGCCTCATAAATATGGTTTGGTTCTTGTGCCGGAACATCGGGATCAGAAAGTGGACTGCCGCAGTGTGTTCCGGAGCGGTGACCACTGGTATATGACCTACATCGTGTATGAAGGACGCGGCTACGAAACTTGGTTGGCGGAAAGCGAGGATCTTGTGAACTGGACAAAGAAGGGGCGAATGTTATCATTTTCGGACAGCACGCGGTGGGACGCCAACCAGAATTCCGGCGATGTGGTGCTCCGGGATCATACCTGGGGTGGGAGCTACCGGCTACAGCAATACCAAGACAAGTACTGGATGTCTTACTATGGTGGAACAAGCATAGGTTATGAGGCTGGCAAGCTGTCGATCAGTATCGCTTATACTGAAAAGGATCCCTCAATCGCCCACGAGTGGATCCGTCTCGGCCAGCCAGTACTAGCCCCTGATGATGATAATGCCAGCTGGTGGGACAACGCCAAGATGTACAAAAGCACTGTCCTCTGGGATAAAAGTCAAACTACCGGGCACCCTTTTGTGATGTACTACAACGCACTGGGCGACAGCCTCAATCCCGACCGGGGCGCGGAACGGATCGGGATGGCGGTTTCGGATGACATGCGTAACTGGCAACGCTATGGAGAGGACCCGGTGCTCAATCACCATGATGGCATCACGGGCAACCCTGCGATCCAGAAGATGGGCGACATATGGGTGATGTTCTATTTTGGAGCGTTTTACGGTGGCCGCGATGATGCATGGAACAGCTTTGCCGCCTCCTATGATTTGGTCAATTGGACCGACTGGACCGGCCTTGAGCTGATTGAGCCTTCAGAATCATACGATGCCCGCTTTGCCCACAAACCGATTGTCATCAATCATGAAGGGACGGTGTATCACTTTTACTGTGCCGTCAATAAAGATGATCAACGGGGCATTGCACTGGCAACCTCTACGGATCTCGGGAAAAGTGATCTTCAATTCCCAAAGCAATAGAATTTTTAACTATCTCTGATTCGACAAATATGAATCTTCATTACAGCTATTTGATATTGGTTGCATTTATAGTCTCGGTTTTTAGTGGATGTGCCGCCGAGTCCAAACCAGAGAAGGTCTCCGAAGAGGTAATGAAGCAGGTGTATGAAGAGATTAAAACTCCGCATAAATACGGGCTCGTCCTGACCCCGCAAGACTCCTCCAAGAAGCTGGATTGTCCCACCATTTTTCACAAGGACGGGCAGTGGTATATGACATATATCATTTTTGACGGTCGCGGTTACAAAACCTGGCTGGCGGAAAGTGACGACCTGCTCAACTGGGAGACCAAGGGGCAGCTCATGTCGTTTTCGGATACCACGGACTGGGATCTGAACCAGAAGGCAGGATATCTTTCTTTGGTAAACTACGAGTGGGGCGGTAGTTACGAACTCCAGCAGTACGACGACAAATACTGGATGTCCTATTTTGGCGGCAACACCCGGGGTTATGAGGCCGGGCTGCTGCAGTTGGGCATGGCATACACTGAGAAAAATCCGACTACGGCGCACGAGTGGCAGCGACTTGAAGAGCCTATTTTATCTCCAAATGATGAAAATGTGAGCTGGTGGGACAACAGCACGATGTACAAGAGCTCTGTCATCCGGGACCGGCAGCAGCTTACGGGGTATCCTTTTGTGATGTTTTACAACGCCCGGGGCGACAGCCTCAATCCCGGCCGCGGTGCGGAACGAATCGGCATGGCGGTTTCTGATGACATGCGCAACTGGCAGCGTTATGGAGAAGACCCGGTGCTCAACCATCATGACGGGATCACCGGCGACGCCTACATCCAGAAGATCGATGACCTGTATGTGATGTTCTATTTCGGGGCGTTCTATGGTGGACGAAATGATGCCTGGAATAGCTTTGCCGCTTCTTACGATCTAAAAAACTGGACCGACTGGACCGGTCCCAACCTGATTGAACCCTCCGAGCCTTTTGATACCCGCTTTGCTCACAAATCGTGCGTGATTAAACATGATGGTGTAGTTTATCACTTTTACTGTGCCGTCAACAAGGATGATGACCGGGGAATTGCCGTTGCAACGTCAGAAGATTTGGGCAGCAGTGAGCTTACTTTTAATTGAATTTGTAGGAGCCTTTGCAAAATGCCTCTCAGTCATCCTGAACTTGATTCAGGATCTAGTAAGGACACAAACGTTGATAATGAACCGATATAGAATCATATACCTTTACGAGATCCTGCATCGGGGTGCAGGATGACTGAGAGATTCTATTTAGATTACCGCTTCATAAATATAACTGCTAAACACGTTACTTATGAATATCTGCTACTTGTATACCAGAAAACTCTTCTTTTTTATTAGTCTGTTCTTGTTTCCTACCGCTCTATCTGCCCAGACTCCCGTCCTAAAAGTCGACCTGGATCAGTTTGGTCGACCGGAAAGTGAAGTCAATAAGTTGGGGTATCAGTATTGGCCGATCAATGAAGCATCGGAGCACAGCAGAACTTTTGACGGGGTGAAGATAACGTTCAAGCATACCGGTAATGCGGGCACTGGTCTTGCTTCCAACTGGTACAAAGTTGGTATCCAGGATCCCAACTACGCGCAGTTGGTTAACGATGGGGTTACCGTTCAGGAAGGAAATGATGGAGGCAAGATTAAAATGACAATAAGCGGCCTCCCGCCGGGAGAACATACCCTGCTTACCTTCCACAACAACATACACAATCCCGAAACCAACACATTCAGCCCGATCGATATTTATGTGGATGGCGAGCTGCAGGTGGATAACCTTGAGCCAAGCACTCGTTCGCTTGAGGATATTAAAGGAACAACAGCCTATCTGCATGTAACTGCTGAGAAGGGACAGGATAACACGATCGTTTTTGCTCCCGATCCGGCATCAACGGCCTCAGTAAAAAATGTTATTGTAAACGGTTTTGAGCTAAACACGCCCAATCAGAAGCGACAATCGCGCTTGCCGGTGCCTACAAATGGTAATGAACATGTGCAGGCAGATGAGGGAGCCTTTACGCTAAACTGGTCACCGGCCGTAGACGCTGATTCCCACGATGTCTACTTCGGAACCGATTCCAGCGCCGTTGCCTCTGCAGGTCGCAGTTCTTTAATGTATAAAGGAAATTTGCAGGATACGACTTTCCAAGTTGATAACCTCTACAGCATGCTTACCTATTACTGGCGTGTGGATGAAGTATCCGGGGGAACCAGGACCAAAGGCGATATTTGGAGCTTCCGGACAGCGCAGCTTGCTTTTCCCGGGGCCCAGGGCTACGGTCGCTTTGCACGTGGAGGTCGCGGCGGCAAGGTTGTGAAAGTGACAAACCTGAATGACAACGGTCCCGGAAGCCTGCGGGAGGCCGTCAACAAGGATATTGGTCCGCGTACCATTGTATTCGATGTTTCCGGCATGATTAAACTCGATTCCACACTTAACGTTGATAAACCCTACATCACCGTGGCAGGACAAACGGCTCCCGGTAAAGGAATTGCCGTCAGGAATGCCACTTTTGGAGTAACGGGTAATGATGTGATTGTTCGGTTCATGAGGGTGCGACTCGGGGCTGACAACGTTGCCTACGGTGGCATGGGACTCACCGGTAATAATCACAGTATCATCGACCACAGCTCGATTAGCTGGACGATGGACGAGGCATTTAGTTCCCGGGGAGCTAAAAATATTACTCTACAGCGAACCCTTATTTCAGAAGCTCTAAATGTAGCCGGGCATGACAAATATCCCCCGGGAACAGCCCACGGTTATGCGGCAAGTATTGGGGGGAGCATTGGAAGTTTTCATCACAACCTTTTAGTCCATAACTATGGGCGCAACTGGAGCATGGCCGGCGGGGTCAATGGAAATGGCCGGTATATCGGCAAGCTGGACATCCGCAACAACGTAGTGTATAACTGGGGGACGAGAACTACCGACGGCGGTGCCCACGAAGTAAACTTTGTAAACAATTATTACAAGCCTGGTCCGGGCACGACGGTATTTCATGCCCTCAAAGCTGATCATGAAAATTATGGCGGCGGCAAACAGCAGTATTATATGAAGGGGAACGTCATGCCGGGCCAATTCGGTGTGAATAACCAGGAAAAGGGGCAAAAGGTAGCCGGGAAGGAGGTCGGGTACGAAACGTTTGTGGATCATCGATTTTTCAAGCCTCATGTAAACACACAGTCGGCAAGAGATGCTTATAAAAAAGTCCTTTCTGATGTAGGGGCGAATCAACCGCAGCTTGATCAGCAAGACAAGCGCATGATCCGGGAAACGCTGAACGGCACTTACTCGGCAAAGGGCAGTGTAAGCGGTAAAAAAGGATTCCCGGACCACGAAAAAGATGTAGGTGGCTATGAGACTTATCCCGAGGTGTACCGAGAGAAGCACTGGGACAGCGACGACGATGGACTGCCCAACTGGTGGGAGATCATCAAAGGATTGAACCCTAATTCAGCCCCCGGGGATTTTTCCGATCCCAACGCTGATGAAGATCGGGACGGGTTCACAAACCTTGACTGGTACCTTGCCTGGATGGCTGAGCCACACTATAGCTCGAAGCATGGGGAGCCAATTGAGATCGATCTGGAAAGCCTGTCGAGGGGATATACCGAAGATCCGGAGTTTACTATTTCCGAAGTAGAAAACGGTCGAGTAGAAGTGAACAATGGAAAAGCACTGTTCACGCCTGAAGAAAGAGGGTTGGGCTCATTTAGCTTTACGGTAACCGATGAAGCTGGGAGTTCGATGACCCGAAAAGTAAATATCGTGAGCAATTATAATGTGGAGTTTTAGGTGCTTGGTAAATTGTACTCTGATTTATTCAGAAAATGGACCTCTCAGTCATCCTGAGCTTGACTCAGGATCTCGCAAAGATACTAGTCGTTGATATATTTCCTCATCTAGATCAACGATTTGATCCTTACGAGATCCCGCATCGAGGTGCGGGATGACTGAGGGGGGTAACCACTGAGGAAAATAATCTTAACGTTGACGAAATTACAGATGAAAAGAAATACCATTGGTAAAGCAATATTTATCCTCCTGATCATGGGATTGCTGGGATGGAGCAGCAAGGGAACTGCCCAAGACCTGAGCTTCAAATCGAATATCGACCAGGCAATCACAAAACCTTCGGATTCGGCCAAGCCCTGGGCTATTTGGTACTGGATACATGGGGCCTTTTCCAAGAAAGGCATTACCGCTGACTTGGAGGCAATGAAAGAGGCAGGGATCGGAGGGGCCTACCTGATGCCGGTCCTGGACCCGACCGACCCGCCGCTTTATAAGCCGGTTACCGAGACGCTTAGCCCGGAATGGTGGGACATGGTTGAGCATGCAATGAATGAAGCTGACCGCCTTGGGCTGGAGTTGGGATTTCATGTTAGTGATGGGTTTGCCACGGCAGGCGGTCCCTGGACTACCCCCGAGCAGTCGATGCAGAAAGTGGTGTGGAGCAAGACGCATATCCAGGGAGGACAAACGTTTAGCGAAGAACTTCCCCAGCCAGAAACCAATGAAGGATACTACCGCGATATTAAAGTCTATGCCTACCCGAGTTTACCGGGAGCCGCGGAGAACAGTTTTGCACGACAACCAACCGTAACCACGAGCCTCGAGGACCCGGAAACCGACCCGCAGGTCCTGGCGGAAGAGGGCAGCGATGAGGGCTTTGAATGCGACGACCCGTGCTGGATTCAGTTTGAATTTGATGAGCCCTTTACGGCGCGCTCCCTCACCATGCATACGGGGGGCGACAACTACCAGTCCAACCGCTTGCGAATACAAGTGAGTGACGACGGCAAGAATTTTCGATCGATAGGCCAGCTGCAGCCACCGCGACTCGGCTGGCAGGACTGGGACGAGCCGATTACCCACGCCCTGGAGGAGGTGACGGCGCGATACTACCGGTTCATCAATGATCCGAAAGGGACGGAGCCCGGGGCCGAAGACCTGGACGATGCAAAATGGAGTCCGGGTCTGGAGTTAAACGGTATTGAGCTCTCGGGCCTGCCACGCATCAACCAGTTTGAAGGGAAGAACGGATCGATGTGGCAGATCGGCGAACGTACCACGGAAAAGCAGCTGCCCCAATCACATGCGGTTCCGATGGATCGAATGGTAGATATTACTGAACATCTGCGGAATGACGGTACCCTCAACTGGGAGGCGCCGGAGGGCAACTGGACGATCCTGCGGATGGGGCATACTTCTACCGGGCACACCAACTCCACGGGTGGTTCAGGCGAAGGGCTTGAGGTCGACAAATTCCGGGAAGAAACGGTAAAAATGCAGTACGAAAACTGGTACGGTGAAGCGATAAAGCAGGCGGGACCTGAGCTGGCCAACCGGGTACTGAAGCTTTTCCACATGGACAGCTGGGAAGCCGGCAGCCAGAACTGGTCACCGGTATTCCGGCAGGAGTTCATGGAACGCCGTGGCTACGATCCTCTGTCATACCTGCCCGCCATGGCCGGCGTGCCGGTGGAAAGTGCGGAGGTTTCCGAGCGCTTCCTGCATGATGTGCGCCAGACCATCGCCGAGCTGATCAACGACGTATTCTTTAAAACAGTTTCCGACCTGGCACACAGCGACGGCAAACTGTTCAGCGCCGAAAACGTGTCGCCGACCATGACCAGCGACGGGATGCTGCATTTCAAGAATGTAGATCTGCCGATGGGGGAATTTTGGCTGCGCAGTCCCACACATGATAAGCCCAATGATATGCTTGATGCCATCTCAGCCGGTCATATTTATGGTAAACCCACTATCGTGGCCGAGGCCTTCACAGAAGTACGGATGGAGTTTGATGAACACCCCGGCATGCTCAAAGCGTTGGGCGACCGCAATTATGCGCTTGGCATCAACCGTTTTGCCTACCATGTGTTTGCACACAACCCGTGGCTCGATCGGGAGCCGGGGATGACCCTGCACGGGATCGGGTTGTTATTCCAGCCCAGCCAGACTTGGTGGGACCCCGGGAAAGCATGGATCGATTATGCCCACCGAGCCCAATCACTGCTGCAGCAAGGGAAGCCGGTGGTTGATATAGCGGTGTTTACCGGCGAAGAAACGCCACGGCGGTCCGTGCTGCCCGATCGGCTGGTCCCCACACTGCCCGGAATTTTCGGGGAAAAGGTTGTTCAACAGGAGCAGAAACGACTGGCCAACGAAGGGCAGCCGATGCAGGAGATACCAATCGGAGTCGACAACTCGGCAAACATGGCCGAGCCGCAGGAGTGGACCGACCCGCTGCGAGGCTACAGCTACGATTCCATTAACCGGGATGCGCTGCTCAACCTGGCGACGGTTCAAGATGGGCAAGTAGTATTGCCCGGTGGTGCCAGCTACAAACTGCTGGTATTGCCCGGCTCACGAAGGATGAATCCCCATGCCGAGCTTATGACCCCGGAAGTTGCCCAGAAGTTACTCGACCTTGTCAGGGCAGGGGCTACGCTCTTGGTGGAAGAACGGCCTGAAAAATCGCCGAGCCTTGCAGGGTATCCCGAAAGTGATACTAAAGTCCAGGATATTATTGACGAACTTTGGAGCGGAGCCCCAGCGAATCCAACGCCAATGACAACCTGGGAAGTGGGCAAGGGCACGGTCATTAAAGGGCCTTATCAAGATGAAACGTTTGACCAGCTCGGAATAGCACGAGACGTCGAGATAACCGATTCTTCCGGCCGCTACCTGGATGACTTTGCCTGGACCCACAGGAGTGGGGAGGATTTTGATCTCTATTTTATTTCTAATCAGCGCAATGAGTCCCGGAAATTCACTCTTTCCCTTCGCGCCAACGGGCTGGTACCTGAGCTCTATGATGCGGTTACCGGTGAGGTTAAATCAGCAGGGGAGTGGAAGATAGATAATGAGCGCACCCACCTGCCGCTGAAGCTGGCTCCCCATGGATCGGTATTTGTTATCCTTCGCAAAGGGACAAATCAAGTCAGCAGTGCAGGTAACAACTGGCTTACTCTCAGAACAGTTAAGCAGGTCGAAGGGGCTTGGAAGGTTGACTTTAATGCCGATAGGGGCGGTCCCGAACAGCCGGTGGAGTTTCGCAATCTGACCGACTGGGTAAACAGCCAGGATTCCACTATTCGCAACTATTCCGGGACGGCGACCTATCACAACAGTTTTGATTGGCTGCCGGCTGATGACACCGGGAAGCGGGTCTGGCTTGACCTGGGCAAGGTGGCAAACCTGGCGGAGGTCAATGTCAATGGCGAAAATTGCGGAGTAACCTGGACCGAACCCTACCGGGTAGAAATTACGGATGCCCTGAAACCGGGCCACAATGAACTGACTATTGAGGTGACTAATACCTGGAAAAACCGAATCATGGCCGACCATGATCTTCCGGCAGAGCAACGGGTATCGTACCTCACCGATCCGGTTCCCTACCTGTTGGAGGGAGAGCCGCTTGAAGAGTCTGGCCTGCTGGGACCGGTGAGGATACAAGTGGAATAAAAGGAGATTCTTAAAGAGTCACCGCTAAAGAAGGAATTAGCTCGAAGACAGCAACTTATGCTTTGATCCAATTATGTCGTTCATTTTTTGAGCGATCAAAAAACGAATCACCGGCGGGGATTTACTCGCCTTGCGGCACTCCGCTACGGCTAAAAGAAATCTAGATGTTCACGGCTTGTGACATTTCGGGATGAATAGATTTTCCACATTCAAAGCTATTAAGGAAATATTAAGCAAGATTTCTTTCTAAACGCCTATGCTTCGCTTGCACGGGACGGCTCATAAATATTATTAAAAGCAGATAACCTAATCCGAAGGGGGCTTGGGGGATGACCAGCACCTGCTATCAGCCCCGAGGAGTTAAATGCTTCTTGATCTTTTGATTCGTTTTGGAGCGTCTCCGACTACCGGCGGATCAAGCCCAAATGAACACCTTTGCTTTAAGCACCGAGCCGTTATCTACCACTCGGATATTCCTCCTAGCAATTTTATTTGAACTTTTCTTTTTCCCGGGCGTCGTTATGTGTAGGAGAACAAAAATACCATACATAATAAGCCAGTGGATAATCCATCGGAACCAGGAAATAGTGATATAAGGCGATTTCTGCTTGTGGTGCGATGCCAGGCAGGCGATCAAAAAGCCTTTGAACAATTATACGAGCTCTTCGGGGATAAAACACTGCGCTATTTGAAAGGTTTATTGGAGGGCGAGACCGCCCGTGATATTCAGCAGGAGGTCTGGCTTACCGTGTATCGGCAGATATCGGAGCTTATGAACCCACGGGGCTTCCGGACCTGGCTTTACCGGATTACCCACCGTCAGGCGATCGACCAGCTAAGAACGAGTAGGAGACGATTGACACTAAAGGAAAATATAGCCGCCAAAAAGGACGAACGGACTTCAACCTTTGATATCGATGAGCTTTTTAAGGCAGAAGACGAAGAAGACCTAAAATCAACATTAGATCAACTGCCTGCTCCCCACCGGGAAGTAATCGTGCTGAAATACTGGGAAGGAATGAGCTACGAAGAGATCGGGCTTATTATCGGTTGCCCGGTCGGTACAGTACGCTCCCGGCTCTATTATGCCAAACAAAAAATTGAGGAGATCCTCCATCATGAAACATAATGTTAAATCCCAAAAACGAAGAACTATGAATACTGAAGAACAAACAACCCGAAATGATCTGTGGACAAAAATAGAGCAGGAAAAAAGCATGGATACATGGATTCGCCGGATATGCTTTGGTGCGTGGACTACCACCTTCCTTATTTATCTCTGCTACGCTGTGTTGATTATAATACAGGTATCTGGGATCAGTGAAGATGCCTTAGGGAGGGGTACATTTGGATTATTCGCCCCGGAAATAATCGAACTCATCAGTATAACCATCGCTTTCAGTTCCATCGGAAGCATTGCGTTTGGAGTTGCTGTAATCAGCACGATCGCACTATTCCTGCGGATGCGGAGTTCGAGCCTCCGGGATATACGGATGCGACTTGAAACGCTCGAAGAGATGATTGTGTCTGGGCGTGGTATCGAAAAGGAATAACGAAGGTGTGATATTACTTTTACAACGCGTTTAGTGGTCAAAAAAGTAACTTTTGTGTCATCCTGAACCATTGTGCTGAACTTGATTCAGTATCTCTTTCAGGATCTCGTAGAGCCTCTATCTTTGATATCGGCTCTCAACAGATCAGCGTTTTGTGCCACCATGAGATCCCGGATCCCGATCCGGGATCTCATGGTGGGTATTTCTTGGTTTTTTTGCCATCTGGTCTAACCGCTAAATACGTTTTACCTATAAGTTATATGGCTTAGTAATCATCCTCAGTAATAATCATTTTGTCGCAATTGACCCGCGATAATGTCGTATCTCGACTGCGCGAGTGACCTATCTAGTCAGTATACTACGGGTGTCAGCTTTCTTTATGAAGCAAGGATAACATGAATTGCATTGGCGTTATGCCAATGTTAGCGGCAAGCTTAATAAAACAAACCAGAGATGAAACCTGAGGATAAAATAATATGAGGAAAATAATCGTCCTATCAATGATTACACTGGATGGAGTAATGCAAGCGCCCGGTGGACCTGAGGAAGACAGATCAGGCGGTTTCAAATATGGCGGTTGGGTTGCACCTTATTTTGACGAAGTTTATGGTAAGGTCATGGAAACACAGATGGAACCTGCAGATATTCTTTTGGGCAGAAAAACATTTGAGATTTTTGCCTCCTACTGGCCTGAACATGCAGACATGTGGCCGGGTATCAATGACGTCACAAAATACGTCATGTCCAAGACCATGAAAAAGTCAGACTGGGAAAACTCAGTTTTCCTTAAAAGCCTGGCAGATATCGAAGAGCTCAAAAAATCAAAAGGTTCTGACATTCAAGTTCACGGCAGTGGTGAGCTCATTCAGCTGCTAATTGAGAATGATTTAGTGGACGAACTCTGGCTCAAAATTCACCCGTTGACTCTTGGTAAAGGGAAAAGGTTGTTTGACAACGGCACGATTCCCGCAGCATTTACCCTAATAGACAGTACTGTTACACCAAGCGGAGTTATTATTGCCAATTACAAGCGAGCTGGACAGGTCAAGACAGGTACTGTTGGAGCTTAAGGAGGCTGTCGGACTTAGCTTAATCTACTGCGAAACATCCGAATTTGGCTGATTCTCGTTACAATTCCCTAAGCCCGAAAGTCTCTAAGGAGAAATAAAATGAGAAAAAATAATTGTTTCATCAGGGGATTGGAGTGAAGAACCAGCCGTTAACATTTCAACAAGCACTATGGACAACATAGACAGGAAAGATTACCAAAATGTAGCAAGTTCATAATGTAGTCTCGGGCTTTGCACCAATTTATTTGTTTAACATATAATATGTTTCAAAAAAAAGGCCATGCAAATTTGCATGGCCTTAGCTGCCGAATTCAATATTTCAAACACCACATCTTACGTACGGGACAGCTTTTTGATTTGAGTACCGGAGTGGTCAAAGAATAAGGTCTGCTTCATATTATCCTTTTGAAGTTTTACCTCATATTCCGTTTTTAAGGCATCGAAGTCATGGACTACGATTTTATTATCTGTCATTGTCCACCCTATATAATTCTCGGTAGTCAGGAACTCCCGAATGGCACGGGGAATTACCCTATTTTTCGTAATATACCAGCCATTAATCAGGTTTCCATCTTCTCCATAAGTGGCAGAAAGTTTCATCCCCTTACCATCGCTTCTGAGGCTATAGTTGGCATTTGAGGAACCGACGGGTAATCCATTATATGTGATGTTTGAATATTTTTTTAAGCCCTTAATATTCAAAAAATAAGGATAGTCGCTTTCACTGATTCCTGTCAACACAGAGGTGGGTTCACCCTGCACGACAGCTGTAGCTTCGGAGCAATTGCAATCTTGGGCATTAAGCGAAGGTACGACCAAAAACAAGATACCAATGCTTAATACAATCACGTTGAGAATATTTGTAGTTTTCATCTTTTTCTTCTGAGTAGTTAAACTCATTTTGTATTAATTGGTGTTCTTGATAAGAAGGGTCTCAGACAGTAGAGGTGTATGATACTTGCTGGGGGAGGGTTAGCTTAATATCAATTATATAGATTACCACTATTTCGAATCATATCCTACAAATATTATTTAATTTAAGTGGGATTGATGCACTTATCAGTGTATAGGGAGAACTGTACTGGTTATGGCTTTATATTAATGAGTAGATAATAATGAACCTGATTGTCATAGATGAAATAATTGTTGAAGAAAATGAAATTTCCGCTGGGAGAAACGTATAAAGAAGCTGTTTCTGAAGTTCCTAAATCATAATAGAATGGCCGCATAAAGCGCTTCAAGGGGACACGCCTCGCCAAGGGCTGCCGGTTTTTGTTTTCCGGGTGCCAACTAGTAAACTGGAAATTAAATTAACGTTAATTGGTACGCCCGTTATCCCAGAACCGTTAGGTCCACCATTTAACTTTTCAGTCTTTAGCAGCTCAATGAAAGATTTTCTTCTTTTCGGCGTTGCTTTATTACTTTGAAATCTAATTGATTACTAAGAATCAGAGGTTCGGTCCCTCCGGCCTTGGAAAAGCTGACCGCCCGGAAGGAAACGAAGGGAAGCGTAAAGAAAAAATCTGTGATTTTTTTAGCGGAACGCAGTGCCCTTCAGGTCAGGTTTTACTCAGCCGGTGATTTTTTTGGTTCGTTTTTTTATCACTAAAAAAATGAACACTTGTCTATGAAGACCAATTTATACTAGAGTAATTGATTGAATCCAAAATTTTTACTGCTATGAGTTCTCAAAAAAAAGAATTGAAAAGCTTACTTCACGAAAGCATCGAAAACATCGATGATGAATCTTTTCTCCAAACAGTAAAACATATTCTAGACCATAAATATCAGCCTGAAAAAAATATTGACCTCTCGTCTTATCAAGAAAAACGAATAGATCAAGCCAAAAAGAGTATTGACCAGGGAGACTATTTAACAAATGAGCAAGCTGACCAAATGGTAGGTAAATGGCTAAACGAATAATTTGGGCCCTCAGGCAGTAGCAGATCGTATTCAAATTTTGGATTATTGGTATAAAAGGCTTGGTACCAAGGAGTACTCCCAAAAGCTTGATGAAATGTTCAAAGAATCAGTGGAATTGCTCTCACAGTTTCCATTTTTGGATCGCCAAGTAAAAAATCGAGAAGTACGGGTTTTTGTAAAAGATCACTATCAGATTTTCTATCTCAACAATGAAGACACTGTCAGAATTTTGCATGTTTGGGATAGCCGAAGAAATCCGGAAGAGCTAAATCTTTAAAAATAAGTGTCAGCGTGCTAACCTCACATTAATCGGTCAAGCCTCTACTATGCTTGCCCACCCCTCTATCTCATCCATTTTAGGCTCCCCAACCCCACCTCCCACCCCCAATTCCAATCTCCTGATAAGGAAAATTCAAATTTCATTACTATGTAAATCAAAATTACATAGTAATGAGAATTCAATTTACATATATATGTGAATCCAATTCACATAGTAAGGAAAATTGCATTTACATAGTTATATGAAGGGGAATTACATAGTTGGGAAAATTTGAAATCACTTAGTTGAGAGGTTCAAATTTAGCCAGAAAACACATTTTCCAATTGAATCAATATAAAAACCCCCTCCACCTTTCGGCAGAGAGGGCATGGCATATAATAAGCGATGGTTGCCCATCGCATTAGGCCTGAGGCCTAGGAACCTGGAACCGTCAGCTCCTCGGGAAGCGCACCTTTTCGTACCTCCGTGGTATTCATAATTTTGCTCCTTACTTCCAGGCGATAGGTGCCGGGTGAAAGGTCGGGAAGCATGAAAATAAGCTCGGAGGGCTTGTTCTGCAGCATTTTTTGGTCTACCCTCCGTTCGCTGCCGTCGCTGGTATTGATAAAGAAGACGCCTTGATTTTCGTCCTCCTCATCGAACTTCAGCAGGGCGCCGCTAATGCGGGCACCACCGGCCGGGGTAATGATATCATCCCGCGTGTCGCTTCTATTATCATAGAAGTGGCGCAGCACGGGCACCCGGTCCTTGGGCGCAATCTTCTGGGTGGGGATGTCGCCGGCGGTATCGCGCAGCCGCAGCCCGGGCGAAACGTTGATATTCACCTGGTGCCGGTCGGGATCGAAGCGATCCTCCTCCCCGTCAAACACCCCGCTGATGGATGGGCTGATATTGACTAGTGGCGTGACCACAGAGTTGCCCTGCTCTACTAAATTGACAATTCCCTGGATAACCTCCTCAAAGCCAGCCAACGCCTCGGCTTTGGTGATGGTGGAGCCCTCGCGCGTCATATGCTCAAAGATATCCTCCAGTGAATAGCTTTCCGGACTCTGGCTGACCGCCATATAGTCCTCATTATCGTCAGTAATATGATTTGGTCTTAAATAAAATTGTAAAGCCATCGTAATAAGTATGGTTTATTGAATATTAGCCGGTCACTGCGGCCTCTCTATGGGCATACCGCGTGCCGCTACCGGAGTGAATAGTTATATATAATCGGTACCCCATCTACTTGATGAGAACCACGTTTTGTGGGCTCTCTACTATATAGACCGACGAGAAGGCGATTCCTTACAAAAAAAATTAAATTTTTTTATTTCGGGGGGTAAAGCCGGGGGTAATATGCCCGCTGGGCGGCCGGGTTTTCCGGCGAAGGCTGTTGTAATGGCGTGGGGTGGGATGTTAGCTCAAAAAACTACAAACATGCTTGTTATCCTATAGTGTTGTTCATTTTTTGTACGGCCAAAAAACGAACCAAAAAAGCCGCCAAAGAATCCCAGATGTTGTTCTCTCATGCCAGTAAATAGCCTACTGCTTTGGATCACTTATGATCTTTTCGAACAGCCATTGCAGGGATTCTCTGGACTCGGGGCAGGAGGCTCATTTCTTATCAAAACTCTATTAAACAGGTTCTTTGTGGCAAGAGAAGAAAAACCGAAGCATTTCTGCCTGACGAAGGGGCGGACAGAAGCCTCAAACAAAGACTTGGCAATTCCGCCCTATATCTGTGGAGCGATGGGTAAGCGTGACGACCGGAGCTGTTAAGAAAGAAACCTTGGCAGGTTGGTTTTCAGAGTTGGCGAATGTTCCAAATATTCTGGTTACTTAATGACTCTAAATTAAAATATCTAGGTTTCTTATAGGCGCAGGGAGACCCGCTTTGAGCGGAACAGATGTCAGGCGGCCGCTTTTTTCGTCGGTTTTTGGCGGCTCAAAAATCGACAACTAATGGAAGATTGGCTCCTAATTAACAGACGGGAGCCTTTCTCTTATTGTGTTGTTCATTTTTTTAGTGATAAAAAAATGAACGAAAAAAGTCGCTGGCTGAGTAAATTATCCTTGCGTTCACTCCACCTCCGCTAAAATCATTGAAACTCGATCCGCCGGAATACGCGGATCTCAAACAACAATGATTTCTTCACGCTCCGGCTCTGCTCTCTTTTCCAGCGAAATTTACGTTAGGCCGGATGTTGGTGCTATGAATTGTTCATGTTGAATTAGAATCCACCGAAAATAAGGAGTCCCCCTTTGGGCATCGGAATTGTGAGAAGCTGAGTGTGATATCCGAAGGGGGCTTCGGGGATGACCAGCATAGTTGTCGTTTCCTACTTTTACGTCGGGTTTTACAGCAATAGATAGATGGAAAACCGGGAGCATTTCTCTCTAACAAAGAGCTGAAAAAGTAAAGCCTTTTAACCAACCTTTAATCTCCGGCTTTATGATCTTTGACTTTAAGACCTTCCGACCTTCGACTTTTTGACCTCCAACTTACCACTCAACGGTTCAACAATTCAACATCTCGGAAACAAGGGAAACCCATCACTTTACCTCATCCTGGGCCTTCTAAAAGATGCGGAAAAAAGTGAAACAAAATTGTTGCATTATTCCCGATTAATTTTTTATTTAAAATTAACTTTTAAATATGAATATGGGACAAACTAAATTAAAGGGGATAATTATGAGGGAAAAGTACAATCTCTACCATCTCTATAATCGATTAGGAAGGAAGTGCAGGACTGCATTTCTGTTTAGCATTGTGTGGCTGTTGCCACTAGCCATCATACCTGCCACGGCCCAGGCCCAGGCAGATGAAACCATTACAGGAGTGGTGGTTGACGGTTCAAGTGGTGAAACTCTGCCCGGGGTTAACATCCTGGTAAAGGGGACCACCATCGGTACAAGTTCAGGAGCCAATGGGAATTATGAGTTATCTGTTCCCTCACTGAATGACACGTTGGTGGCTTCATTTGTAGGTTTCCAAACGCAGGAAATTCCCATCAACGGGCGAACCACTATTGATATTCGACTTCAGCCACAGGCGATCAGCGGTGAAGAGCTGGTTGTAATTGGCTACGGATCTGTTCAGCGGCGAGAACTGACCGGTTCAGTGAGTTCGGTGACGCCGGATGATTTTAACGAAGGTGCTGTGACCGATCCCATGCGCTTGCTGCAGGGTAAGGTTTCAGGATTGTCGGTGACCACCACTAACGGTGGAGATCCTACAGCAGGATTTGAAGTACGGCTTCGGGGATCTTCGAGCCTGAGTGCTAGCCAGGAGCCATTGGTTGTTATCGATGGAATTCCGGGCGGTGATCTGAACGCAATTAATCCCAACAATATCGAGTCTATTGATATTCTGAAAGACGGTTCCGCTGCTGCTATTTATGGAACGCGCGGCACCAACGGTGTGATTCTGGTTACTACCAAAAAGGGTACGCCGGGAGAAACACAAGTAGAATATTCAGCAAAATTTTCCACTCAGCGGGTTAGCCGCGAAATTGACGTGTTGAGTGCCGATCAATACCGATCCATGAAGGAGCAGTTATCCTCAACGCGCCCGGATGTGGCGCAGAGCATGACCGACTACGGTGCGTCCACCGACTGGTTTGATGAAGTGACGCGAAAGCCTTTCAGTCAGATCCATAGTTTGGCGCTTAGCGGGGGTATGGAGAATACAACTTATCGTGCCTCTCTTTACTATGCCAACCAAGAAGGAATAATGTTGAACTCTGCTCAGGAGCAGTACCGTGCCAATTTGAATTTGCAGCAATCTGCACTCGATGACCGGCTGCAGATGGATTTGAGATTGGGCATTGCCGATGCAAATTCTAATCCTGTAAACTATGATGCGATTCGCCAGGTCATTAAAAGAAATCCTACCGAGCCGGTGTATAATGAGAATGGCGAGTTTATGGAGTTCATTGGTGCCTGGCAGTATGAAAACCCCGTTGGAATGCTGGTTGAGCGGGAGAATGAGGATGGCAATACGAACTTCAGCGGTGACCTTTCTGCCACGCTTGATCTAACAGATAATATTGCCGTGAAGGCCGTTGCGGGACTTGAGTCAAATAAATGGCTCAATGGGTACTATGAGCCCAGCTATTCCTATCCGCAGGAAAGTGCAGGTACCAACGGTAGTGCTGAGCGGGCAGCAGGACGAAGCAATACCAGGACTTTTGAGTCTACCATTGAATGGCAGGAAAGTGTAGGAGCTCACTCCTTTAATCTGCTCGGTGGATATTCCTACCAGCAATTTACGGATGAAGGCTTTGATGCCGAGAATACCAACTTTATTACGGACGGGTTCTCCTACAACAATCTCGGTTCCGGTACCTACCTGCAAGAAGGGCGAGCCGGCATGGGATCATTTAAAGAGGAAAGTCAATTGGTCGGTTACTTCGGTCGCGGTAATTACAATTTCAATCAAAAATATTTCTTAACTGCCAGCGTACGGTATGAAGGTTCCTCCAAGTTCGGTAGCGAGAACAAATGGGGTGTTTTCCCGGCTGTTTCCGCTGCATGGGATATCTCAAATGAAAATCTCGGAGGCCTGTTCGACAATTTTGACCTATTTAAGTTAAGGGCTGGATTTGGAGTGACGGGGAACCAGGGCATCAGCCCCTACATTCCGCTACTCCGTTTTGAGCAGTCCGGGTTTTACTTCTATGAAGGACAGTTTGTGCCCGGGTACCAGCCGGCAAGCAACCCGAATCCCAACTTGAGATGGGAGACCAAAGAGGAGCTGAACGTTGGACTCGACTGGTCGCTATTGAGCGGTCGTTTGGGCGGTACTGTTGAGTACTATCAGCGTGATACTGAAGACCTTCTGCACTCTTATGATGTACCAACACCGCCGAATCTCTACACAACCACTTTTGCCAACGTAGGTTCGATGCGTAACTCAGGGGTAGAGTTCTCCCTGAATACGGTGCCGATTCAAAACAGTGACTGGAACTGGAGTGTCGACTTCAATGTAGAGTACCGTAAAAACGAGCTGCTCACCCTTTCAAATGATCAGTATCAGCTGGAATACCGAAATGTCGGTGGTATCGGTTCTCCGGGAATTGAAGCATGGAGCCACCGATACGAGCCCGGCCGGTCTATCGGAAGTATTCACGGCTATAAGTACGAGGGCCTGACGGAGGATGGAGAATGGATTTTTGCAGACCTGAATGACGACGGGGCGTACACGCCGGATGATCGTACATACATCGGTAACGGTGTTCCCGATTTCTATACCGGTCTCACAAGCAGCGTCCAGTACAAGAACTGGGACTTCTCTGTGATGATGCGCGGAATGTTTGGCCACCAGATTATCAATCACAAGCGTATCTGGTACGACAACCCCAAATTCCTGCCGAATAATATCCTGGAAAGTGCCATGGATTCTGAACTTTGGGATGACCCCAAATTCAACAGTTCACAGGTAGAAGATGGTGATTTTGTCAAGGTAGACAATATTACGCTCGGCTACACGCTGCCTATCGAAAATATAGCCAGCATCAAAAACGGCCGCCTGTTTTTCACCGTAGACAACGCTTTCCTGATTACAGGTTATTCGGGAATCGATCCTGAGGTTTCCATTGGTGGATTGACACCTGGATTGGATAGCAGACAGGATTACCCAAGTACCCGAACATTCACGTTAGGATTCAATTTGTCATTCTAAACATTGCAGTAAGATGAAGAAATTACCTTTATATATAACTATAGTTAGTTTGATCGCACTCGTATCGTGCAATGATCTGTCACAAAATGTGCACAGCACGATAACCGAGGACAACTTTTTCCAGTCTGAGCGGCAAGTACTGTCAGCCGCGGGTCCAGCCTATTCGGATCTCAGGACCTACACCCAGGTAGCTGGAATCTGGGGCGTCAATGAGTTCACCAGTGATGAACTGGTACTCCCGACACGGGGACGCCACTGGTACAACGACGGTATGTATCAGCGTTATCAACGGCACCAATGGCATTCCGAAGAGGGTAATACCAATATCGCCTGGAATGACATTTTCAGCGGCATCAACACCTGTAACCGGCTGCTTGCCCAGTTCGAGCAGCTTGAAGAGAAAAGCGAGGCTGTAGAAATTATACTCAGCGAGCTGAGGGGCCTTCGAGCTTTCTGGTACTTTACGGCGCTGGACATGTTCGGCAACGTACCGCTGGTAACCAGCTTTGAAGACGCCGAAGCGGCTCCTTCCAACAGTACCCAGGAAGAAGTGTTCAATTTTGTGGAGCAGGAATTGCTTGCTGCGATCCCCAACCTCCGCACGGAAATGAGCACCAGCACCTACGGGCGTTTCCACCGGTGGGCTGCATACGCTACCCTGGCTAAGTTATACATGAACGCCGAAGTGTATACCGGCACAAGCCGGTGGCAGGATGCCGTTAACGCGATTGATGAAATCATCAACTCGGGTCAGTTTTCTCTTGCCAGCGATTATTTTTCAAATTTCGCAGTAGAAAACCAGGGATCAGAAGAAAATATCTTCGTCATTCCCTATGACAACACGTACACTACTGAGTGGGGTGCCATGCTGCAGTTCCACTTCTGGGGCATCCACTTTAACGGTCACAATGCATTCAACATGCAGAACGGCGGTTGGGACGGATATGCCGGTGTACCGTCATTTGTAAATTCATTTGATGAGGCTGATGTCCGCAAGGATATGTGGCTGACGGGTGTACAAACCACACCAAGTGGTGATACGCTCTACAATAACCAGGAGCTTCCTTCTGATTCTGCACTGGTGTATACGGTTAATATTAGTTCCCTGGAAAATGCACATGAAAATGAAGGGGCCCGCCTGATGAAATATGACTACACTGATGCCCAGGGCTGGACGCTCTCCAATGACTTTGCTGTCTTCCGCTACGGTGATATGCTGCAACTCAAAGCAGAAGCACTGATGAGGTTAAATGGCGGAAATGCCACCCAGGAGGCGGTTGACTTGGTAAATCAAGTTAGAGCCAGGGCATTTGATAATCCTTCCCAGCATGAGTACACAACAGGCTCGCTGACCATGGAAGAGATGCTCGCAGAACGCGGCCGTGAAATTGCTGGTGAGGGTTGGCGACGTCACGACCAGCTGCGGTTTAGCGATTTTACAAACGGAACGTGGGAATGGAAAAGTGAAAGTCCCGACTACCGGAAGATATTTCCCATTCCGCAACAGCAGTTGAACGCGAATCCCAACTTGAGTCAAAACCCCGGTTATTAATAGTACCCGGATGGCTTCTCCCTGGTTAATTACCATTAAGGGGAGGAGCCATTTTTTTATTCGCCTTCCACACTTCTATAATCTTTTAAAACAGATTCTTTGGCCTGTAATGGGAAGAGGTTTGTATTCATATGCAACTTCAAATGCGTAAAATGAGATTTTATAACTTTTTTTTATTGAGTCTATTCCTGGCAGTTTCACTTTCTTCCTGTAGCCAGGATACCGAATCCACCAACGTGAATTGGAAGGATTTGGAAAATGAAACCCCTGAGTGGTTTAAAGACGCCAAGTTTGGCATCTACTTTCACTGGGGTGTGTATACCGTTCCGGCCTATCACAGTGAGTGGTATTCGAGAAGCATGTATTTTCCCGGCAGCAAGGCCAATGAACACCATTTGGGACATTACGGTCCGCTTGATGAGTTCGGGTATAAAGATTTTGTGCCGATGTTTAAAGCAGAGAGGTTTGATCCGGATGCCTGGGCTGAGCTGTTCGTAAAAGCGGGGGCACGGTTTGCCGGTCCAGTGGCAGAGCATGCCGATGGATTTTCGATGTGGGATAGCGAAGTAAACTCATGGAATGCCAAAGACCGGGGACCGGAAATCGATGTGGTGGATGCGATGGAAAAAGCGATTCGCCAGCACGATCTAAAATTCATCACCACGTTTCATCATCAATGGCACTGGGGATGGTATCCTACCCACAAGGATCCGGACTCAGTTGATGCTGCAGACCCGGCCTATTCCGAGCTTTATGGTCCGGAGGTCTCGGAGGCAGCCTGGCGGCATGAAGATGATGCTGCCCGTCCTGATGAAGCGTTTTCCCGGCTTTGGGCTGACAAGGTGCATGAGGTCATTGAGGGCTACGATCCCGATATGATCTACTTCGATACGCGCATGGGCCATATTGATGAACCTTTCCGCGAAGAAATTGTTCGACATTTTAGGGAGAACAACAGCGAGCGCGGCATGAAGGGGCAAGGAGTGATCTTGCATAAATTTGATGACCTGCCGGCAGAAGTGAGCGTGCGTAATCATGAGAAATCACGCATGAACAGGTTGGGAGAGCAGGTTTGGCAGACCGAGGAGCCGATCACCACGTTCAGCTGGTGCTATACCCAGGATATGGAGTTGCGGCCCGCCCGCGATATTTTGCACAGCCTGGTGGATATCGTCAGCAAAAATGGGGTGTATCTTCTGAATATATCTCCAAAGTCGGATGGGACGATACCACAAGACCAGCAGGATATTTTGCTTTCGATAGGTCAGTGGCTGGATCGCTATGGAGAAGCCGTTTACGGCACACGTCCCTGGTATCGCTATGGGGAAGGACCCCGTTACGATGCAGAAACGAGTGAAGAAGAATCGGATGAAGAATATCACGAACTGAGCTATACGGCTGAAGATGTGCGATATACTACCAAAGGAAATACTATTTACGCCATCCTTCTGGGCCAACCGGGTGAAAAGGAACTTCAGCTGCAGGCATTTTCGCAGAATTCACAACCTGTAAAGGTGACAAATGTACATCTGATCGGTTCAGATGAAACTCTTGCCTGGAGTGATTCAGAGGATGGATTGAACGTGACGCTGCCGGCAGAAGTACCGGCAAACATGGCAACCGTACTGAAGATAGAAACTGGAGACGGTTGATCTTCAGGCGACTTATTGCAATCAATCCTGGACTTGGTTAATCCCAATTTTGTCCAGGATTTGATCTGCAGTGTCCTGGGCCGACTGTCTAATTTTATCGAATGAGATTGTCTCATCAATCTGGGTGGTCAGGATGGAAACAGCCAGCGAGGCAAACACCTTGGTGCTGCCGTCCCCGATGGGTACCACAACATCAGTCACGCCCTGGGCGACATCGCTGGGTTTGGAGTAATATCCCTGGCTGCGAATATTGTTCAGTGAATCAATGAACTCCTGTTGTTCTTTGGAAGAGTATTCTTGAAAGTCCGGTATCCTGGATAGCTGATTATTACGGTCTTGTTCATTCATGAAGGCCAACAAGGTTCGTCCGGATGCCGTCAGAAGCAGTGGAAACAGGCTTCCTTCTTCAACAGACAAAGAGATGGGGCCGGGACTTTTTGACTGATAAATCACCATCAGCTGGTCATGGTAAATAACGCCGAGATGGCATGATTGATTGGTGATCTCAGAGAGTCTCTGCATCGGGTATTCCGCTACTTTTCGTATTTCATCCACCGGTGAGTGGCGATGCGAGAGATTGTAGAGCTTAAGCGACAAACGATATTTACCGGATACTTCATCGCGTATGAGGTACCCTCGTTCTTCGAGGCAGACCAGCATGCGGTAAATTTCATTTGTGCTGCGATTGATTCCCTCGGCTATCTCAGTCTGGGAAAGGGAAGTAGCTTTTTGGGATAAGTGTTCAAGAATATCCAGGCCCTTTTCAAGGGCAGGCGCCTGGTAGCTGTTACTGCTTTTGGCCATGTGTTCAAAGTTTAAGTCAAAGTAAGTAATTATTTGAAACGTACTGAGTGGTTAAAAATATGAGGTTATATGGAATCCTGTTCCTTTTTAAGCAAGGTTAATCAGAATTACCCTCATGATACGATCACTCAATGAAATTAAAAGGTTTAAGCAAATAAAGTCTTAAAAATTAAAATTTAAAAATTGAACGATAATTTTTGACGCATTGAACAAGAAGTAGCTATCAGTTTTTTATTTTTAAATATTGAATTTATATTTAAATAAATTTAAGAATCTCTATTGGTTATGACCAGCAAAAAACTTAAGGGAATAACGTGGAATCATAGCAGGGGACTCGTGCCCATGGTGGCGACAGCGCAGCGCTACAGTGAGCTCCATCCCGATATTGAGATTGAATGGCGGGCTCGTTCACTCCAGGAGTTTGCAGATAAGCCGCTGGATGAGCTTGTGGATGATTATGATTTGCTTATTATTGATCATCCGTGGGTTGGTCATGTGGCGGCGACAGGGATTTTGGCTCCACTGGAAGACCACTTGTCAGAGGAGTTTTTAGAGAATCAGGCAGCCAACAGTGTAGGGGCCAGCTATCCGAGCTATGCCTATGGGGTTTGCCAGTGGGCGCTGCCAGTAGATACGGCGTGCCCGGTTGCTTCCAGCCGCCCCGACCTGTTGAAGGAAGCAGGGCTGGAGCTTCCACAAACATTCGAGGATGTTCTTGACCTGGCCCAAAAGGGATATGTTGCATTTCCCGCTATACCCATAGATTCGTTGATGAACTTTTATATGGCGTGCACGGCCTTTGGCGAAGATCCATTTCAAACGAAAGAAAGAGTGGTCAGCCGGCAGGTCGGGAAAAAGGCGTTGCAACTGCTGAGAGAGCTGGCTTCACATATCGATCCAGCCTGTTTTGATCGAAACCCAATTAAAACCTATGAGGCGATGACACAGGGTGATGATATCGCCTATTGTCCATTTGCCTATGGTTATATCAATTATGCGCGTCGGAACTATGCAAGGAAAAAGCTTCAGTTCCATGATCTGGTTTCGATAAATGGAGACGGGCAGCTGGTTTCCACCCTTGGGGGGACCGGCCTTGCGATATCGGCAGGCAGTGATTATATCAAAGAGGCCTGTGATTATGCCGCATTCGTGGCCTCCCCCCAGTGCCAACAGTCCATTTATGTAGAAAGTGGGGGGCAGCCGGCCCATAAGTCAGCCTGGAAAAGCGATTACGCCAATAGCCTGTGCGGAAATTTTATGGCAGATACACTTCCGGCCCTGGAGCGTGCTTTTTTACGTCCACGCTATGACGGCTACCTGTATTTCCAGGATCATGCCGGTGATCCTGTACGTGATTTTCTCATGAACGGCGGAAGCGAGGAAAAGATATTGGAAAAGTTGAATCAGTTATATAAAGAAAGTTTAGTTTGAAACCATTAGAAGGATTACTTGTACTCGAATTTTGTCAATATTTGGCCGGACCCTCTGCCGGGCTGAGACTGGCAGATCTGGGAGCTCGTGTCATAAAGATAGAGCGTCCGGGAGAAGGTGAGGGAGGGCGAAGCCTGTCCATTAAAAACCTGTTCGCCGGTGATGAAAGTGTCTTGTTCCATACGATCAACCGGGACAAAGAATCATACACGGCAGATTTGCGGGATGCGGAAGATCTCGAAAAGGTGAAAAAACTTGTGGCACGAGCTGATGTTCTTACTCACAACTTCAGGCCGGGGAAAATTGAGAAATTCGGACTCGGGTATGAGTCTGTAAAACAGATCAATCCAGGAATAATTTATGGTGTTGTGACCGGATATGGAAGTCGAGGTCCCTGGGCAACAAAACCGGGGCAGGACCTGCTGGTCCAGGCGATGTCGGGATTGACCTACCTTTCAGGCGACAGGGATGACCCGCCCGTCCCGTTTGGGATGTCTGTTGCTGATATTCTCAGTGGAGCCCACCTGGTGCAGGGTATATTGGCAGGATTGATAAAACGGGGCAAGACCAACGAGGGCAGTTTGGTTGAAGTGAGTCTCATGGAGTCGGCCCTCGACCTGCAATTTGAGGTGCTTACCACCTATCTGAATGATGGCCACAAGAAACCCAAACGCGCCAGGGAAGGGAATGCCCACGCTTACCTGCGTGCCCCCTACGGGATATACGAGACAAGCGATGGGTATATTGCCATAGCCATGGAGCACCTGCACGAACTGGGCCAAAAGATCGGTTGTGAACCGGTATTGAAATATGAAGAAAAGGAATGGTTTAGCAAGCGGGATGAAATTATGGAGCATCTGCGCCGGTCTTTTAAAGAAGAAAGCACGAGTCACTGGTTAGGCCTGCTGGAGCCGGCGGACATCTGGTGTGCCGATGTGTATAATTATCCTGAGTTTCTTAATTCAGAAGCATACAAAACCTTGCGGATGGACCAGGGCCTGCAACTTGGCAATGGTGATGCGATCAAGAGTACGCGCTGCCCGATACGAATTGACGGGGAGCGAATTTATGGTTCCAGGGCAGCACCTTCCGTGGGTGAACACAATGAGTCCATCGCCAGCGAGTTTTCGCTATGATAGGGGAATGTTTAGATTTTTTTGTAAATGTGTATGATTACGTTAACAAGCTTAAACAAATTCATCACCCGGGCAGAAAGTAACCAGAATTAGAAAGTAGTGTGTGAAAGAGAATGAACAAGCCGTTAGAGGACATTTTAGTCATCGATTTCAGCCAATTTTTATCAGGCCCCTCGGCCAGTCTGCGAATGGCGGATCTTGGTGCACGCGTTATCAAAATTGAACGACCGGGAACGGGAGATATATGCCGAGATCTGTACATCTCCAATGTCATTATGAATGGAGAATCATCGGTTTTTCATGCGATTAATCGTAACAAAGAGAGTTATGTGGCTGATCTTAAGGATGAGGCTGACCGCAGTGAAGTATGGCAACTTATTGAGCGGGCTGATGTCGTGATGCATAACTTTCGGCCCGGTGTGATGGAACGGCTGGGATTTGACTACGAATCTGTAAAAAAGGTTAAACCTGATATCGTTTACGGAGAAATTTCCGGCTATGGTCCGGAAGGTCCCTGGAAAAGTAAACCGGGGCAGGACCTGTTGGTGCAATCGCTTACCGGCCTGACCTGGCTAAGCGGAAGCAGTGATAAAGGTCCCGTGCCGATGGGGCTTGCCATTGTGGATATATTGACGGGCACCCATCTTGCTCAGGGCATCATGGCGTGTCTGGTCCGGAAGGGCATTAACGGGGATGGTGGACTCGTCCAGGTAAGTATGCTGGAGTCTGCCGTCGATTTCCAGTTTGAAACGATTACAACCTATTTCAATGATGGAGGTCACCCGGCAGAGCGTTCCAAGAATAATAATGCTCATGCTTACATCGGGGCCCCTTATGGCATCTATCAAACAAAAAGCGGATACATGGCCCTGGCGATGGGATCAATACCTCACCTTGGGAAGCTGCTGGATTGTCCTGAACTTTTGAACTACCAGGAAGAGTCCGACTGGTATGACAAAAGGGATGAGATCAAAGGAATTTTGGCGAATCACCTGGCCAAAGGCACAACCCGGAAATGGCTGGATATCCTTGAGCCCGCCGACATCTGGTGTGCCGAGGTTCTTTCCTGGGATGATTTAATGGACAAGGAAGGGTTCCATCTGTTGAATATGATACAGGAGGTGACCATGGATGACGGGTACTCCTATAAAACAACCCGGTGTCCCATTTCATTTGATGGTGAGCCAATTTTTTCCGATAAAGGATCTCCCCAGCTTGGAGAAGATACGGAGGAGATCTCGAATGAATTTATTCGAGAGCATATTCAAAACAGATAGGGAAAACTCAATTTCCAACTATGACCATGCAGAACGATACGCTAAGAGTAGCAGTGCGCACGTTTGAGCCATTTGAAACTGCTCTGCAGAAGATATGGGAGGCCTATTGTCAAAAGACAGGCTGCAAGCTCAAGCTCGAAGCCGTTCCCATGGAGCTGGCCGACCTGCACTCCAAAACGCTGGGCGAAGGGGGCCTCAAAAAGGGGGAATGGGATATTGCGTACCTCAACACTGACTGGCTGGCCGAGGCGCATGCCACCGGATCTGTTCTTGATCTGAATAGTCATATCGAGGAAAATCCGCCACAGGATTATCCTGAAGGATGGTCAGACTCCCTGCTCGGGTTACAAGCATTTGGAGATGAAGTTGTCGGTCTCCCGTTTCACGACGGGCCGGAATGCCTGGTATATCGCAAAGATCTGTTTGAAGATGAGGATGAGCGGCAACAGTTTTATGATCAATACGGGTGGGAACTTAAACCACCCGAAACCTGGGAGGAGTACCTGACAATCGCCCGTTTTTTTCAGCGGCCGGAAGAAGATCTTTACGGAACGGTATTCGCAGCCTATCCCGACGGACACAACACGGTATTTGACTTCAGCCTGCAACTCTGGACGCGCGGCGGTGAGATCGTAGATTCCGAAGGAAATATCAACATTAATACAGCGGAGGCTCGCAAAGGTCTTGAGTTTTATCGTTCCATGCTTCAGGATGACACCGCCGTCCATCCAAATTGCCCCGAGTTCGATTCAGTAAAGGCGGGTCTGGCGTTCGCCCGCGGGAATGTTGCCATGATGGTTAATTGGTTCGGTTTTGCAGCGCTCTGTGAAGTACATGAAGAGTCCACTACCAAAGGAAAGGTGGATGTTACTACCATTCCCCGAGGACCATCGGGTGAGGAGGTTTCTCTGAATGTATACTGGGTGTATGCCATTGGTGCGAGGAGTTCACACAAAGAGATTGCCTACGATTTTATCAGGTTTGCTGTCAATGCACAAAATGACAAGTTCTTGACCCTGGAGGGCGGGATCGGCTGCCGGCGGTCTACCTGGCGCGATGAAGAGGTGAATCGAACGGTGCCGTACTATCATCGGCTGGAAGAACTTCACCGGAGCGCCCGCGAGTTGCCCCGTCGTAACGACTGGTCGGAGATCGCCGGTGTCATTGACCAGGTGGTGCTTGATGTAATGAACACCGATCAACCGGTGGCTCAAATTCTTGAGAACGGACAACGGGAAATAGAACAAATCGCATTAGCGTAATGGATATCAACTACAAACAGCAGCTTCCTGAAAAACCATTGCCGATCTGCATCATCGGGGCCGGTGGGATCGTCAAGGATGCCCATCTGCCGGCCTACCAAAAAGCGGGATTTGAAGTCTGGAGCCTGACGGATATCGAAGTTGAAAAGGCGGAGAAGCTGGCCCGGGAGTACGATGTCGAGAACGTGTACGATTCGGTGGCTGAGACGGTAGCACAGGCTCCGGATAACGCCGTTTATGACTTGGCCCTGGTTCCTGATTATTTTCTGGAAGTATTAAAGCAGCTGCCTGACAATACCCCGGTATTGTTGCAAAAACCAATGGGAAGCAGTTTTGACGAAGCCAGGCATATCTATTCAATCTGCCAGGAGAAAAAGCTGAATGCCGCCCTGAACTTTCAGTTGCGTTATGCCCCGTTCGTGAATGCCGCACGCTCCCTGGTTGAACAAGATGCTATCGGTGAACTGTATGATATGGAGATCCGCCTGACCTGTCACACGCCGTGGCCGATGTTTCCCAGCGTCATGAATAAGGAACGACTCGAGATTTTATACCACAGCATCCATTACCTGGACTTGGTGCGCTCATTCCTGGGAGATCCCCAGAGTGTGATGGCAAAGACGCTGCGGCACCCGGAGAAATCAACCTCCTCCTCACGAACTACCATTTTGTTTGACTATGGTGATACCCTGCATGCGGTTATCAATACCAATCACGACCATGAATTTGGTCCCAAACATGAAGAAAGTTTTATCAAATGGGAGGGAACCAAGGGAGCCATAAAAGCCAAGATGGGCCTGCTGTTGAACTACCCCGAAGGCGTCCCCGACAAATTTGAATACTGCCTGTTGGATGAAGATGGGGAGCACGAGTGGAAAACCAAAGAGTTGGAAGGAAGCTGGTTCCCAGATGCGTTTATCGGAACGATGTCTAGCTTGATGCGGTACCACACCGGTGAGACGAAAGAACTTCCTACGCGCGTTGCAGATAGCCTGAAAACAATGGCAGTGCTCGAAGGGGCTTATACCAGCAGCAGAAGGGGTGGGATATCGTTGAATGAATTTAACTTGGCCGGTGAAGAGTCGTGAAAGTGAAACTCATTGTGAATATTAAATTTGAATGATGTAGGAGATTTTTATGAAGGTAGAATCACAATTTTTTGAAGATTATGAGTTGGATTATACCCGGAAAACACTCGGGCGAACGATTACCGAAACTGATATTGTAATGCATGCGGGACAGACTGGTGATTTTTTTCCTCACCATATGGATGCCGAATGGTGCAAGGAACAGTCGTTTGAACGGCGTATTGCACACGGGACTCTCATTTTTAGCGTAGCTATTGGGCAGACAGCCTCAGAAATAAACCCTGAAGCGATCTCGAAAGGATACGATCGGCTGCGGTTTATTAATCCCGTCTTTATCGGGGATACTATCCACACCACAGTGACCATATCTGAAAAGGAAGATCACAAAAACCCGGGGTACGGCCAGGTAACAGAGCATGTGGAGGTCTTTAACCAGGATGATAAGATTGTGTTGGCCTGCGACCATCTGCTGGTTGTAAAACGAAAAGAATCGAAATAATAAATAACAAAGGTAATCATGATACTTGGTCCAATTTTCGGGACAGGACTGCATGCGATCGGCGGCATGGCCGCTTCAACCTGCTATACCCCTTTTGAAAAAACAAAACAGTGGTCGTGGGTTTCATTCTGGCTGGTGCAGGCTGTTTTTGCCTGGCTGCTGGTACCCTTGATTCTTGGCATATTGACGGTGCCTGATTTTTTTACCATCCTTCAAAACTCTTCCCCAAATGTGGTGCTGGGAGCGTTCCTGCTCGGCGGCCTCTATGGATTTGGCGGCATGTCGTTCGGGATGGCGATAACGCATATCGGTTATTCCCTGACCTACACCATTTCGATAGGTATTTCAGCCGTGCTTGGCACCATAATTCCACTTATGATCAATGGTAAACTGGTCGAATATTTCTCAAAGCCGGGTGCGGACATTGTTCTTGGGGGGATGCTTCTCTCCATTATCGGCGTTATCGTTTGCGGCTGGGCGGGATTCCGTAAAGACAAGGAGCTGGGCGGAACCACAAATTTTAATATGGCCACCGGACTTATCCTGACGATTATTGCAGGAGTACTGTCTGCCGTGTTCAATATCTCCCTCGAGTTTGGTCAACCTATCGCCGATATGGCGGCAGACAAAGGGGCTGGTGTTTTTGAAGGAAATGCAAAGCTGATTGTTTCCACTGCGGGATGCTTTGTGGTAAATGTCGTCTGGTTTACCGTCTTGGGCTTCAAGCGTAATACTTTTAAAGAGATGATGCCAAATAACGGCCTGGGGAATGGCGATCTGGTCAAAAATTATACCCTCTCCGGCTTGGCCGGAACCTTGTGGTGCATGCAGTTTTTCTTTTATGGATTAGGCCATGTAAATATGGGGGATTTCCAGTTTATAAGCTGGGTGCTCCACATGTCAATGCTCATCTTTTTTAGTTTCCTGGTCGGGGTTTTCATGAAAGAGTGGAAAGAGGTATCCAAAAGTACATTCAGGCTTTTGATTATCGCTCTTGCCGTCCTCTGCATTTCGTTTGTAATCATTACCTACGGGAGTACCAACGGGGTAGCATAAGTCAATTTAACTCGCAAAGGAAGATGTTTTTTAAAAAGAATACATCCCTTTTGGTTTAGATATTGATCAATTTTAGGTGGCTCCTGGCTGCTGAAAAGTTCTCAGATATTCTCGTAACATTTTAGCATATTCATGCGTGTATTAATTCTTTTGCAATTAATCTATGGCGCTACCGCATGTCGCTGCTTAAACAAAACGAAAGCTATTCCGTTCGGGATTTTCTCTTTATTGCCGTTGGTTTGCTGAGCTTGTTCGGGTTTTTCATGAGCTATGGCTCCCAAGACCCGCGAGGGATGATAGATTCATCCATGGACCAGTCTTTAGCAATGATGAAGGGGGCGGAAGTAGTGAATTCCCTGGGATTCAATACGGGCAACTACCATTCGAAGGTAAATTTCGGGACAAATAACCGATTGCTGGACAGCCTTCAGTTCAGCCTGGGGCGAAAGAATGCTATAGAACTGTTTCGGGAAGACTCCACCATTAATATTTATCCCTACCACTGGGAAGTGCATTTTCGAAAGAAAATCCCCGGTGATGAAGAAGGAGAAATTGTTTTCGGAGATAATCCCGAAAACAGGGAGACAGGGCCTAATGAATTTATTCTTCGTTTTTCATCCTCGGGCAAGTGGATTGAACTGTTAAACGGAAGTGACTTTATTCCTGAACGGAAGGTCAATCGAGAGGCCCTGCAAAACGTTTTTACTTCTGACAGCCTTCGGGCGATATTTGAAACACTTCCCGATACCAGCTGGTATGAAAGTCTCCATTTTGATTTGGAGCAGGACTATAACGATACAACAACCCAGGCAATGGAAACAGCCGCTGGGAGTGGGCAATCGTTTGACCGCTCACAGCTGCTTCGGTTGTGTGAATACTACCTGCAACGTTCAGGATGGGATGTAGAAAATTTTTCTGTAGCTAACATCCGTATCGAAACACTGGAGTCAACTGCGGTTGCCCGGATCCAGTATAAGTCCACGGAAAAGATACATGGACAGGAAGTAAATCTTGAGGCCTCTGTGACACCTGCTGGAGCACTGCTGGGATTGAGTGCCAGCTACAATCCTCGACTTGTCAACGGTCAGAGAGGTCCCCAGATTCCGGAATTAATTACGATTGCCAGCATTTTCCTGTTTGGTATTGGGACCATCATCATATTCTATTTTCGGATTCGCGCTCGGGTGGTCGATACAAAATCGGCCCTGGTGCTCAGCATTATTGCCGGTTTTATTGTGCCGGTAATTATTTTCCTGAACCAGGTCCATGAGTTCAATATTTTTGAGGAGGGTGCAAACTGGGTCGATTTTGTTGGTATTGCCCTGAGCATGGGCATCACCGGAGCAGTAGCCTCGGTTGGTTTTTTCATTGTATCGGCAGTCGGGGATTCGGTGACCCGTCAAAATTGGCCAAAAAAGCTGGATTGTTATGATTACCTGCGACAAGGGATGTTTTTCAATAAACCGGTGGGTGAGGCACTTCTTCGTTCAGTGATACTCACGTTTTTGCTGGCAGGTATTTGGTCAGCATTGCTCTGGGTATTCCCCGATCTGTATATCCACATGGACGAACCCATTTTGAGCCACGAGGTGATATGGCCACCCGTTTACCTTATTTTTGACAATACTTGGTTTAGCTTGATTCTCATCTTCAGCATATTTCTTGTGGTTGGTTCACAGACCTATGCCCAAACATCCAACCAGTGGATCGCCGCAATTTTTATGATTTTGGCGGTAGCAATAATTGAACCGATCCCTTTTTCCACGGGACCAACTGCGGAACAGTTTCTGCTTTTAAGTATTCTTGGGGCCGTGATGGTGGGCATTTACCTGTATTGGGACTTCTTGACGCTGCTGTTAATACATTTCTTGTTCAACTGTTTATTGGTGGTCTCCAGTGGGTGGGTGATTGCAGGTTCGCCGGATCTATACCTCTTTATCTTTTACCTGTCATTCCTGGTGATAATAATAGTGGCGGGTACTCTATTTGTAACACGAGGAAAAGAAGAACAGGCGTTACCCGATTATGTGCCCGAATATGTAGAAGAGCTGGCCCAGGAACAGCGCATCAAACAGGAGCTCCAGATTGCGCGGGATGTACAGCAGTCATTTCTGCCGGTAAGTACACCGGCGATCAATAACCTCGATCTGGCGGCCATCTGTAAACCGGCCTATGAAACCGGTGGGGATTATTATGACTTTATTCAGCTTAATGATCACCGAATTGGTGTGGCGATCGGTGATGTGAGCGGAAAGGGAATACAAGCCGCATTTTACATGACATTTACCAAGGGCATCCTGCACACCCTTTGCAGAGAGACTGAGTCCCCGGCCCAGGTACTGAAGAAGGCCAACAAACTGTTTTATGAGAATGCCCGGCGCGGCACGTTTATCTCACTGATTTATGGCATTGTGGATACACGGGAGAAGACATTCCGTTTTGCCCGGGCTGGTCATAACCCCATACTTCATTTTTCCTCTAAAAACGGTACCTTAGAACAGCTACAGCCCGACGGCCTGGGACTTGGATTGACGATCTCTGAGTCGTTTGATAACAACATTCAGGAAAAGACACTGGATCTCTCTGCCGGTGATCTATTGGTGCTCTACACTGACGGCGTTATCGAATCGTTAAATACTGCACGCCAGTTCTATGGAACCAAACGCCTCGAAACATTGCTGAATAGCAGCGTGAAGAAAAATGCCAACGATATACTTTCCGATCTGGTGAACGATGTGACCACATTTTCCGGGCAGGCGAAGCAGCATGACGACATGACAGTGATGGTAATAAAGCTTAACAATGAAAGTTAAAATAGATAAATTGGGCAATGAATTGCGTTATATTCAAAATGATATGAAACAGGTAGCTATACTTTTATCTTTCTTTTTGTTTTTATTTGGATCTGGCTTCGATCATTCAGATGGAATTCAGGAAAAAGCGGGTATAACATGGTATTCGTTAAAAGAAGCACAACAACTGGCCAATACTTCTGACAAGAAGGTGTTCATTTATATGGAGGCCAGTTGGTGTGGATACTGCAAAAAAATGGAAAATGAGGTGTTCCCCGTCAAAGAGGTGCAGGATGCGATGCAGGAATACTTTTATCCTGTGCGCATGGATATTGAGTCCGACAAAGAGATTACCTTCAACGGGACACAGATGACCAAAAAGGAATTTGCAAGCTCTATCCGCGTGACTGGTACACCGACCCATCTTTTCCTGGATGGGAAAGGTGAAATATTGGGGAAACAACCAGGGTTTATACCTGCTGATGTTTTTAAATCCCTACTTTCCTACGTTGGCAGCGACGCGTTTGGCCAAATAAAATTCGAGCAGTATCTGAATGAATCTAAAAAGTAATCTTGAAAATGCGTTTTCACTTAACTTTGTATAACCAGGATTGGAAATTAAAATTAAGCTTTGCACATGGTTCTGAGTCAAGCTGTTGAAGACTATCTGAAAACAATTTATATCCTCGAATCTGAGGGATCCGGTGCCACCACATCCAGTATTGCAGAATCCCTTGATGTCTCTTCCGCTTCTGCTACAAATATGGTAAAGCGTTTATCCAAAATGGGACTTGTTGACTATCAATCGTACAAGGGCGCCACACTGACCAACTCAGGCCGAAAAATTGCGCTTGAAATTATTCGTCACCACCGTCTGCTGGAGCTCTACCTTCTTGAAGTGATGGGGTATTCCTGGGATGAGGTGCATGATGAAGCGGAGAAACTGGAACACCATATCTCCGAACAGTTTGAAGATAAAATTGCGGAGCTACTTGATAACCCCACGCATGATCCCCACGGCGATCCCATCCCCACCAAAGAAGGAGTCATGCCCGAACTTGATGCCGAGCCGCTTGGACATGCGAAGGCCGATAAGATATATATTGTCAGCCGCGTTAAAGACCAGGATCCTGAGGTACTGCGCTACCTGGAGAAAATTGGGATGCTGCCGGGTGTTAAAGTGGAAGTCAAGGATAAAGCCCCGTTCAACGGACCGATCACGATTCTGCTTGAAGACACCGAGCAGGCGATTGGATACGAGATAGCCAATAAGATTTTTGTCGCCGAAATGCCGGGATAAGGACTCTTGGAATTATTTTTTGTCACATACTCAGCTTAGTTAGTATGCTTAATAATCTCGTGTTGTCCATTTTTGTAATGAGTAATACGTAATGCGTAAAATACAGAATATGGAAAATCCGCTGGGGATTTGGAATAACTGGTAGTTCAGCCTCCTAAAATAACGTCAATTCGAGATACAAAACTGTCATTGTGAGGAATTCAGCGAAATCCAGCGGCAATTTCCCATGCGTAAACAAAAAACGGATGAGGAGATCGCCGGCCGACCGCATCGTTTAGCCAAACACGTACACCAAAGCCTCATCGCGATATCCATATGTTCAACTCAGGTTAAGCCGGACCTCCTCACGAGGGGTTTTCAATAAGTCCTGGTGAAAATCTTCTTTTTATAGATTCTCGTGCTTACCAAGACGACTATCTCATATGTAGTGAGACCATCGTCTTATACTTACCGAGACCATCGTCTCGTAGACCTTGAGACTACTATCTTAGTGCCTGTGAGACGACCGTCTCAATTAATTGAGCATATCCTCTGAAATGCAAAAATATTTAGCATCAGTTCGAGACAGAACCTGTCATTGCGAAGAGGGATTAAGTGATCATCGGGATCCCGAAACCTTTCGGAGGCGATCTCCCGGCGGGTGAACAGAAAATGGACGGGGAGATCCCCACGTCGACCTCAAGATGAAAGTCCAATACTATCAAAGACGCCTCCTCGCGATGACAGCTATAATTTTTGTGATCCTTATATCGAACTCACGTTAAAATAAATCTATAACCCAGCCTCTGATAGAAACTCCTCAAAAGACTGACGCTGGTAAGCTTCGCTGGCAATATAGCTCAGGATGGGACGGAGTTGTGAAGCCTCTCTGAATCCCGAGAGATGCAACAGATATTCTCCATTTGAATTTAATAAAACCAATCCTGGAACTTCCTGTACGTTGAGATGCTGAGCCACTCGCAGCGCCGTTAGTTGTTGATTTTTATAAGAAAGAAGAGTTTCATTGTCGTCGCGGTTGAGCCTTGTAAATACGAATTGTCTCTCGAAATTGGACTGTATTTTAGGATAAACTTCTTTCTCCATTTTTTTGCACCAACCGCACCAGGGAGCCCAGACGTCCACCAAGATGGGACGACCTGTAGAATCTGCAATTGACAGGGCTTCTTCAAAGGAGGCCCATTGAATTTCCTGGCTGTGCACGGGGGTAGGTTTGATTGCAAAAAGCAGGAGTACTACTGCCAGAACGGGTCCATATTTTATGATTGTTGAATTTTTCATAATCAACCTCGTGAGTTACCTGAGATTTAATCGGGTTCCAAGAGATACGGTACGACCAACAATGGGGCCCCAGGTGTAAATGGTATCGAACTGCGGACCAAACGGGGCGGAGGCATCGACCAGTGGACTTCCCTGCGTGTAGTCAAAGATGTTTTCTACCGATAAGTAAGCCTCGAAGCCTACCCCGTTTGCACTGTTTACGTTTGTAAACTCTTTGGTAAGTTTAAGATCATGCGTCGTGTAGGTGGGAGACCAGCGGTCGCGCCCAAACTGTGTCACATAGTTTTCCGGCATCCGTTTGGGACCAACGAGATTCCCAGTGTACCCAATAGATAGATCCAGGAATCGCAGCAGGTAACTGGCGCCCCATGACCCGATATAGTCGGGTGCGTATGTCAGGGACTGCCGTTGCCCATTTTCTTCTGTAAATACATCCATCAGCGTGAAGCTGGCATTGTAGCTTAGCGGGATGGCGGTCAGGCTGTGATCCAGGTCAATCGAAACCCCACGAGTAACGGAGAATCCATCCAGGTTTTCGTAGACAATCAGGTTTGGATCCTGGTCATAGTCGGGAATGATTTTATTGGTAAAGTGGGTATAGAACCCATCGAGGTTTACAGTCAGGGGATTTGTGCCTAATGGAAATACATGCTCAATGCTGGCAGTCAGACTACGCGATTGTTCCGGGTCAAGATCCTCTGCAAAAACCACCTCACGGGATCCTGTTAGCGCTGCATGGTCTTCTGTGAAAACGTTGACGACCCGAAATCCCGTTCCCCCGCTGGCCCGAAATGTGGTTCTTGCAGAAGGACTAAACTTTGCCGAGAGGCGGGGTGCTGTGACAAACCCGTGTTCGCTGTGATGGTCCACCCGAAGACCTGCCAGGAGCGTGATATCACCAATCGATGCCTCACTCTGTGCAAATAAACCGGGTATGAATCGATGGTTTGTGCCGTCGGAAGTCGCTGGTGTGTTGTCGTCATACGTTTGGTAGCGAACAGTTGATCCAAGCAAAAGTTGAATAGATTCAGTGACAGGCTGGTCCCACGTTGCCTGACCATAAACGATGTTCTGCTGCGCGTCGTAGTGATCCGTTCCGTAATAGCTGTCCTGGTTGTGGAATGTCAGGGCTCCACTAAAACGGAGCCGCTGATCGAATCCAAGGGGCCGGTATTCAGTTAAAAGCTCAGCTCGTTTAGTATAAATTGATTCCCCGTAAATTTGATCTGAGCCCCGCATTTTATCGGAAAATGCCTTAACTCCCCCGGTACGGTTCTCATCATACAGTTTAGCTGCTACGTTCAACATCTGCTCGCCATTCGGTCCGGCCAGGGTTCCCTTGCCGAATAAAGCTATGCGTGATCGTTTGGCTACATCGTTGAAATTGTCATCATTGCGATCAAAATAGTTCTCCATTCTAAGCAGGTCACCACTGACAAAGCCTTGGAAGCGCCCAATTTTGGGAGTGGCCGCAAGGTTAATACTTCCCTCCTCTGTGCTCTTGCCAAAAATTTCGGCTGAGAAGCCCGGAGTGTTTTTTGGATTTTTTGTGATGATATTCACAACACCACCCAGCGCCTCAGTACCGTAGAGTGTGGATTGCGGACCTTTGATGACCTCAACCTGGTCGATGATGGAGGGGCTGATGCCGTTGAGACCGTACACTGAAGCCAGGGCTCCCATGATCGGCATTCCGTCGATCAGCACAGCCGTGTTGGGCCCCTCCACCCCGTTAATGCGGATGGCGTTTGTCCCGCAGACCCCACAGTTCAATTGCGTAGATAGACCGCCGATATTACTGATCAGGTCCATGATGTTGGAGCTGGTCTTACCCTTTTGCAGGCCTTGAGCATTAACAACGGCAACTTTTACCGGTGATTCCTTTACATAAGTTTCTCGCATTGTGCCCGTAACGACCACCTGGTCCAATTCCAGGGTGGAGGACTCCATGTCAATATTCAACTCTATTGTTTCCCCCTCTCCGACTGTGACCTTTTTTCTAACAGCGGCATATCCAATGGCAGATACGCGCAACTGGTGTGTACCCGTCGGCACGCGTTTAATGGTGAAGTACCCGTTTTTATCGGTAGAGTTTCCGATCTGTAATTCCTGGATTCCAATATTAGCTCCGACCACCGGTTCGTCGCCACTGGTAACTCTTCCGTTAATCTCTCCAGTTTGTGCCTGAACGAGTGTTAGAGGCGCGATCGACAATAATAAAAGTAGAATGTAAAATCTCATTGATAACTTGGTAAAAATTATTTTTTAGCTGCAACTAAAATATCAGGCAAAATTTAATTTTAGTCAAGGCTAAAAATAGATTTTCAATTGGAAGGGGAGTGTTGCTGGATAAGGTGATGTTGGAATATGAGGGAACTTAAGTTTGCAGTCTTCGTAAGGGATTTGTACGATATGAGCTACTTTTAAAAGGAATATCTACCAGAATTATTGATTCGATGATTGAACAACTGATACAGAAAATCGAGGATCGCGAATACACTGTTGGGATTATAGGCCTTGGTTACGTAGGCTTACCATTGCTATGGACCTTTCATAAAGAAGAGATGCCTGTTATCGGATTCGATATCGATGAAATGAAAACGGAAGCCATTACGTCCGGTACTCCCTACATAAAGCACTTGGGCACCGAGATGATGCAGGTTCTTTCTGAAAGCGATCACTGTGATGCTACAACTGATTTCAGTCGGCTGGCTGAAACTGATGCCGTTTTGATATGTGTGCCGACTCCACTCGATGAAAAGCGGAATCCCGATATGGAGTATGTTGAAAAGACCTGCACAACGATCGGAGAACAACTCAGGGAAGGGCAACTGGTCGTACTGGAATCCACAACGTACCCTGGAACTACAGAAGATCTGATTATTCCCATTCTGGAATCCCAATCTGGTTTAACAGCGGGTAAGGATTTTTACCTTGCATTTAGCCCGGAACGGGAAGATCCGGGAAATGCCAATTTTAATACGTCCCAGATTCCCAAAGTTGTTGGGGGACATACGCCCGAAGGACTCCAACTTGCAAAAGCGTTGTATGATGTTGCCATTGTAGAGACAGTTCCGGTATCGGATACGAAAACGGCTGAAGCAGTAAAAATTACGGAGAATGTTTTCCGTGCCGTTAACATAGCACTGGTGAATGAGCTGAAGCTAATTTATCACAAGATGGGCATCGATGTGCACGAAGTGCTGGATGCCGCTGACACCAAACCGTTTGGTTTTATGAAGTTTGTGCCGGGACCGGGACTCGGGGGACACTGCATCCCCATTGACCCTTTTTACCTGACGTGGAAAGCGAGGGAATATGACCAGAACACGCGTTTTATTGAACTGGCAGGTGAGATCAATACTGCCATGCCCCGATATGTCATAGACCAAACAATCAAGGCTCTGAATGCGCATAAGAAGCCGGTCAATGGGAGCAAGATTTTAGTCATTGGTCTGGCATACAAGCCGGATGTGGATGACATGAGGGAATCCCCCACCTTCCCAATTATGGATTTACTCAAAGAGTATGGAGCCGAGATTTCATATTATGATTCGCATATCCCGGTCATTCCGCCCTCGCGTGATCACAAGGAGTGGACGGGCACAGAATCGATCATATGGAGCAAGGAGGCTCTGAAAGAATTCGATGCCGTTATTATCTCAACCAACCATTCAGATATTAATTATAAAGAGTTGGCCGAATGCTGTGACTGCATTATCGATACGCGCAACAGCATGAAAGATTATGCTACAACTCCCGGACAGGTTTGGCAGGCGTAAGGAGTTTTGAGTTATTAATCACTGATGTCCGGAAAAAAACTTTTGGAGTTGCCCTACTTCTCATTCCTGCTGTTCATTTTTTCAGCGATGAAATCCGCCGGTAGTCGGACTAAAGAACTAAACGAAAAAAATCGCCGGCTCGGGTAAACTTGACCTGAAGGACTCGTCGTTCCGCTAAAAAAATCGCAGATTTTTTCTTCACGCTCTCCTCCGCTCCCTTCCGGGCGGTTAACTTTACCAAGGCCGGATGCCGGAGGCTGGGCTTATTATATAAAACTGTTATTACAAGGGTTCATATTGAATTTCTCTTCTAAAAACTGCAGTAATGAACGTAAATGCCATTTTTGCCTAAAAGATTAATTTCGCCGGACACTAATGGTTATTAATTGTGAATTTTGAATTTATGGCATCTCGTTCCGTACCTCCGGTGCGGAACGGTCTGTCCGTGATCTCGGGTCAAGAGTTAGCTGAATCCAACGTCCCGTCCCGTTTACCCAGGGTTCATTGATCGGACGGGATCGCCATGTATGTTCTCCCTTCTTATTGCCTGGATGGTGTTAACTCTGAATTTATCTCGCAGATTTGTCAGGAGAAATCGCAACCAGAGTCCAATAATACTGATTGTAAGCAGGATAAAAGCCCCGATATAGATCCAGATCGAAGCCGGAGTATTTGGAAATGTGGGGGTAGCGTTTGCTACTGCAGGGTGCTCATACGTTACGTTTGCCAGGTTTTTTCTGCTGACTGTGGCTTCATAGATCGTGCCGTCAAAACTTTGGGTTACCAGGGTAAATGTTTCCGGCAGGTTTGCAAGGGAATCAGTGGCAAAGTGCCTTGCCGACAGCGAACTGTTCCTGGCTAATGGGATCGATGCAGAATCAACTTTCCCTTCCGTTCCGGAAGTGAGGTACGCCTTTTTAAAATTGGGCAGACCGTTTGTCAGTACTTCTGCAGTGATAATGGATCTTCCATTGCGGTCGCTGGATGTTTGCAGTTTGAACTCCCAGGGACCAGTTTCAATGGTGTCAATGGATGCGGTAGCCGGTAGCCGGTTGGGAGCGTAGTACCGGACATCATCTACAGTCACAAATGTTACATGCAGGAGGTACAAGAGTGTGATGGCCGTTGATATTATAGCTCCGCGCATCAGGGGAATATTGCCAAGAGTTCTGGCAAATGGCTTTTCTTTATAAGTGGAGCTGTCGGTCCCATTCGTTTTGTTGTTTAAACGTTGTATCCGTCGATCTGTTTTGGCTGAATTTCGAATATACCAAAGGTAAGTGCCGGAAAGGATGGCGAATGAAAGAGCTAAACCGAAGATAAACCATAGAATTTTAGTGGGAATTCCTCCAAAGTATCCGAAGTGTATCGGGTCTGCGATATCGGTGATAAATTCAGCAGTGTTTAAATCGGAAGATTGCTGAACATGAACGACTTCCCCGGTAAAAGGATGGAGGTACACTTTGTTAGCGCGATCGCGCGTAAAGGGGTTTCCCGCCTGGCCATCGATGTAGACGTATTCCCCCGGGGCCGTAGGGACTCGAAGAGATTGAATATCGAGCCCGGGGAATGCTTTTTTAGCATTATGAATGTAAGTGCTGACAGGCAGTAGTTCTGGCGTTGGGCCAAATGTTGCCTGTTCTGTTTCTGTTATGGGAGTCGGTGAATCGGGAAGCAATACCTCACCGTTATCCGTGCCTTGAATCAAAAGTTCAGCAAAATAAAATACGCCGGTCAGGGCGATTAAAAGTGCAAAAATGAGTGACCATATTCCCAATAATTTATGGGTATCCGACCAGAGCGCTTTCAGCCCATTTTTTAACCTCAGTTTAAAGAGATTCTTCAGCCATCCCTTGTAAAATAGGAAGCCAGTAACTGAAGAAAACAACAGGAAAAAGGAGGAGAGCGTGACAATGAAAATGCCCCTGTTTCCATCAAAAAAGCGCCTGTGAAAGCTCCGGAAAAACCGCTGTGTGTTGAAGAAACTTGTATCCCCCTGGATTTGCCCGGTATACGGATTCAGGTAGACTTTGCGAATCTGACCATTTGGGATGCTTACATAGGCGACAGAAGTAAACCGTTTTCCCGAGCTGGCATAGGTTTCCTTGTAGATACCCAGGTTATTGCCATCCGGGAAGGCGTCTTGAACGGATTTGTACATTTGTTCCCACTGAATTGGTTTGTCCTGGGGGGCAACCCGCATATCCGGATTTATAAGCCAGTCCACTTCACTAGAAAAAACCGCGAAAGTCCCCGAAAAACAGATTATGAAAAGTAGAAGCCCGAGGTTTAGTCCCAGCCAACCATGGATTTTATAAAGGAGTTTATTGGAGATTAGATTCATAAATCGCAAAGCTGCATGTTTTTTAAAAAGCGTACTGCGTCTATGGGAAGACACAGTACGCTGATACCGGCAGTTAGAAAGAATAGGAGATATTGGCAAGGAAGTGGCGCGGTTCACCCGGGTAAAGTCGGCCATAGTTATAGCCCCCTTCCCAATAGGTTTCGTCAAACAGGTTATTAATATTCAGAGATAACTTAAATCGGTCGATACGATAATAGGCCGCGGCATCGAAAACCGTATATCCCGGCAACTGAAGAGATTCCTCAAATGTATTTCGCTCAGTGACGAAGTTGGCTCCCAACGAAAATCCGACGCCGTTGAATGCCCCTTCAGCTATCATATATTTTGTCCAGATACCGCCCTGGTGACGCGGTGCATTTTCCTTGATATTGCCGATCATCTGTGGGTCATCACTCTCGGTTATTTTAGCCACATTGTATGCATAGTTAGCATTGACACTGAAGTTACGGGTGATGCTCCCACTCATATCGATCTCAATCCCCTGGGACTGCTCCTGGCCTCGCTGTTCAAGGAGATTCGGGTTGGCCTGGTCATTTGCATTCACCAAGATGTTATTTTGGGTGATGTGATAGAGAGCCAGGTTTGCCAGCAGTCGATTATTGAAAAGTTCAGCTTTGAAACCGCCCTCGACCATCCGGCTGGTCAGCGGATCAAATGGTCCTCCATACAACTCCGGATCCTGGATTATTGAGGCGTCCTGCGGCTGAAAACCCTCGGTATAGGTTCCATACGCATTTATTTGGTCTGTAATACTAAACACGGCACCCACTCGCGGCAACAGCGTATTTTGGTCAATATGCTCGAACGTACCGTCATCATTGTTGAGGCGATTGGTATAAAACTCCTGTCGCAGACCCAGCAACATCTGGAGCCGCTCGCCAATTTTCATCTGGTCCTGGATGTAGATGCCATAGGTATACGTCCGGACCGGGTTCGTCAACCAGGGTTGTGAAAACCAGTTGGCACTGTAGGTTTCAGGATTGCGTTCAATGGTGTACGTCGGATTTTCGAGATCAAAGTTTCCAACGCCCCCGCCCTGCAGGGTATCGCCATCGGTGATAAAGAACTCATCTCCTCGGGCGCCGATCTGGGTGCGGTTGTCATCAACCTGGATATAGTCAAAGCCAAGCAGCGCTTTATGTTGCACAATTCCGGTTTTGAGCTTGCCGACAAAGTAGGAGGTCAGGTTGTTGGTGAACTGTTCTTGCTGCCGGCGGATATATGCCAGTTGCAGAATCGTGGGATCATCGGGCAGGAAGGCGTTACTGGTACGATGTTCTTCTAAATTCTCGTAATACTTGAACTTGAGATACGACATGTTGAACGAAAGATTCTCAGAAAACGAGTGGCTGAGCGATGCCGTAACGTAAAAGTCGGTCAGGTTTTGATAGTCTGTTGGCTGACTTAGAGAAAATTCAACCGGTGTAGAAGTCAGGTTGTCAGACTGATTGAAAATAGGTTGTCCCCGATCCAGTCTCGTTTTGTTATAGCTGTACACCAGGTCAACATTGACCCGGGTGTTGCTATTTGGGATAAAAGACACAGATGGAGCCACCAGGTAGGATTCATTAAACTGCAGCGTGCGAAAAGATTCAGCATCCTCATACCCGATATTCATACGGTAGAGCAGGGAGCGTTCATCATTCATCGGGCCGGTAAAATCGGCTGTAGCACGGTACGTGTTAAAGCTGCCAGTCGTAAAACTAAGGCTTTGCTTGCTAATCTCCAGCGGTTTCTTGGTAACCATGTTCACCGTCCCACCGGGATTGGTGTTGGCAAAAAGTGCTGATGCGGGTCCTTTTATTACTTCAATGCGTTCCAGGTGCGGCGTAAGCGGTTGGTTCCAGAACCCGAATCCCACACGCAGCCCGTTCAACAGCCGGTCATTTCCACTGCCACTTCGGAATCCACGCAGGACAAGATCATTATATCCTGAAAATTGATTCATCCCGCTTATATTTTTCGCCGTTTCGGCCAGCCGGTATACTTGTTGATCATCGAGAAGTTCTTTGGTTACGACTGAGATCGCTTGGGGAATATTCTTTGAAAGGGTGGCCGTTTTGGTGGCTGCAAAAGAGTAGTCATTTTTATAGGATTGTTCACTTCGGCCGGTAATTTCCACCTCCGCCAATTCAAGGAATGTCGATTCCAGGGCAATATCTACAGTTGTCGTTTGGCTTTTCTGAACATTCACCTCAACCTGTTGGCCGGTATATCCAACAGCGGATATTAAAAGGGTGTAATTGCCGGGAGATACACTTTCTATTGAAAAAAAGCCTTCGGTATCGGTAGAGCTTCCTTTTCGGGTATCCTGGATCCCAACATTTACACCGGCCAGGGGTTCACCTGTTTTCTTATCAAGAATAGTTCCTTCTAAAGATCCGGTTTGCTGTGCAAAACCAGTAGTGGCGGATATGAGTAGTAAGAGGAGTATGGAGCTCCAAAGTTGTATTAGACGGTTCATGGGAAAGTTAATTATGCTTATTTAGATTAAGTTTAAATAGCGGGCAGAATCTATTTAGCAGCGCTCCAAATAGCAAAAAAGTTTGGGGGGAAGGTTTTTACTGAGAAGGTGAGCTCAGCAACTTTTAAATTCCAGAAAATATGGAATGACCGCCTGATCCGTGTAAAGCCGGATTTAGCATAAAATTATCAGAAAGGGTATCCTTAAATAACTTCGATAGCATGACTAGCAGAGGATGTTCTCATGCTCTCAAGACGGTCAGTTCTCCTGCTCGGAATACAAAATTTGGTTGACCTCAAGCATGACCACCGCCTCTTGTAGCGCTTCCCTGACCATCTCGAACTCATCCTTTTGAAAGCAGAGCTGAATCTCCTGTCGACAGGTTTTCATCACCATGCGCGTGGTGCCGTCGGGAAAAGAAACGGCGCGACGGTCAAAGTTTAACTGCTGGAAGGACTCAGTAAACTGCTGGAATCCCGTAATATTGAAGTTGAGCAGCAGGTTTTTGTACATAAATCCGATATGGTTGCAGGATTTAAAACGTACAATGCGGAGATTGTCTTTACGTATTAATATGGTCGATTTTTTTGATTTCATAATTTACTGCCCAGTGTGACTTGAAATTCAATTTTAATGTATCTGTGTTTGGCGATGGAAGATCGGATGTTAAATGTTCAAACCTTCAACCTGTAACATTTAACCTTCAACTACTTCAGATTCCCTGGTCTCGTAGTCGGGCTCGGCAATTTTGGGCTCCGGAATTGATTGCTTGCTCTTTCGCTCTCGTTCTCTTTTCTCCCGTGCCCACTGTCGTTTCTTGCGATCCCACCATATGATAAAGCCCGTAACCGGGAGACTGCCACAAATTAGACTGGCAATAAAAGCAATAATTTTGCCCGGGATGCCACCGATGGCTCCAACGTGGATGTCGTAGTTCATAGCCAAGAGCTTTTCACCAGCGTTCTTTGATTCGTAATCTTCTGCCGCAATGAATTCACCGGTGTATTGATCGTAAGCCTCGTGAAAATGCTCGTAGTACGTTTGGCCGTCCGGATAAACGGTGGTTGTAATCGTTGCCTGGCTATCAGCGGGTGCTATAAAGCTGATGCGGTTGGCCTCGGGATTTTGGTTCCAGGCTTTGCGGTAAGCAACCTGCATAGGTGATTCGACGCCATCCTCCGGTGCCGCGGCTGATACATACTCCTTATGCTCGTCAGGTGGTAATTTGAATTCACCGGTGCCCAGGAAGTACATCGCTTTCTTGGCCGAGGGGAAATACCAGTAGAGCCCGGTAAACGCGATAATGAGTGTGAGTGTGAGAAAGTAGAAGCCCAACACGTTGTGCAGATCATAATTGACACGTCGCCAGGTGCCACCCCATTTGATCTTAAAACTACGCTGCCGACCGGCTTTATTCCACTTTTTAGGCCACCACAGCACCATCCCAGTGATAAGAAGCACAATGAAAATAAGCGTACTCCACACAATAATTGGCTGACCGATGGGCGTGGCCAGCAGCAAGCTCCAGTGGATGCCTTTAACAATCTGGAAAAAATCTGTTTTCTCGTTTTGTATGCCCTCAACTTCACCAGTGTACGGATTAATATAAGCCGTGCGGTAATCATCCATCGAACCGAAATAGGTCCATGCAAACTCATCGTTGGCTTCATAATTCATGGCCGACCAGTTGCGGCTTGGATCTTTATAGGAAGTGATCCCGTATGGCATCCGCTCAATGCCCAGCGCCTCGGCCGCTTTCTGTTCTAGTTCGGCTACCGGGAGCATTTGTCCATGTTGTGGTATTTTGTCGACGTGATAGAGGTCACTGCGGACCCATTCCGAGATCTCTTGATGAAAAACAAAAAGGCAACCAGTGATACTTAAGATGAGCACCACAAGCCCGGTGATAAGACCGAGCCAGCGGTGGGTGACGAGCATTACTTTTTTAAAAGAGGGCATAGGAGATCAGAATTTATAGGTAAAGCTGGCGGTTATATTGCGTGGTTGTTGGGGATTAATAGTCGACCAGCCTTTGTAATACACTTCATCCGTCAGGTTATTAATCTTTAGGTCCAGGCGGTAGTTTTCGGTGTTATAAAACACGGAACCGTTGAGCACGGTGTATGAGGGAAGGGTAAACTGTCCTGTTGCTTCCCGGTTCAGAATCAGGTTTTCACTGGCATAGTTGCCACCAAATCCGAATCCAAGACCATTAAGGGAGCCATCCGAAACGCGGTAACTGATCCATCCATTCAAGAGGTCCTTTGGACCTGCCTCTTCTGGACGCCTTCCAAGATAGTTTTCGTTGTCGGTTTTGGTAACTTCACTTTCATTATGGCTATAACCGGCAATAATATTCAGGCCGGGCACCGGTGAAGCTGTAATACTGGCTTCAAAACCACGACTGTAGTTTTCACCATCTTGCAAGTACTCTTCGGGAGCCACTTGTCGCACGACGTCGGAAACTGTGATGTTGTAGTAACTTACTGTGGCTGAAACGCGGTCGTCCAGCAGGTTGGCTTTGATCCCGGTTTCCCACTGATTGGCATGTTCAGGGGTAAACGAAAAGGTCTGATTCCCTGCGGTAACAGGAGCAACGTTCTGGAACCCGTTCATATAATTAGCAAACACTGAGAGTCTACCCGGTACTGGTTTCACAACAACACCAAACTTGGGAGAATAGGCGGTCTGGGTATAGTCGTCATCGTCTGTGGAAACGGTGCCCTCATTGTTGAAATGATCTATACGGAGACTAGCCATTACTGAGAGCTGTGGCAGGATATCTACAACATCAGAAATATATGCGCTGTAGGCCTGTTGCTTGGTTTCACTCAGGTTGACCGAGGCAGTTGCAAGGGCAGTGTCGGCGGCTTCCTTGGAGATTCCAGAAGGCTGAGTTCCCAGATTAACGGTTCCAAGCCCCACATAACCACTGCTGTTGTTAATGACGTTTTGCTGGAAGAAATCAAGCCCGACAACCATCTTGTTTTTCACGCTTCCAATTGAAAAATCCCCGATGAAGTTCTGCTGAATGTCGGTGCCCAGCGTAGTGGAATTCTGCTTGTTGAGATAGCGGGCAAACGTGCGGTTGGTGCCATCACCGGCAAAGTCCCAGAGATAGGTATAGTAGCCATCCGTTTTAGCGCTGCTGCTTGAGACGGCCGTCTGGGAAGTCCACTCGTCAGAGAGCTGGTACCTCATCTGTCCCTGGAAGTTGAAGGTTGGGTTGCTAATCGTCAGGTTGTTGCTCGTAAAGGAGTGCTCAGGATTATAATCAAGCTCCTTAATATTGGTGGAAATAAGTGGTGCGCTACGGTTCAGGAACAACATCGTGGGATTCGTACTCTCGGAATTGTAGTACTCGGTGTTAATCAGGAAGGAAAGGTCCTCGTTAACCTGGTATGAAAGTGAGGGCGCAATAAACATCGATTTGCCGAAGCCGGCATCCTGGAAGCTGTTTTCGGTATGGAAAGCGGTATTTACACGCAGTGCAATTTCTTCATCACTGCTAATCGGTGTATTCACATCGGCGGTAATGCGGTTAAGACCAAAGCTCCCATTTTTGTAGGACACTTCGCCCCCGAAATTGTTGTACGGCTTTTTAGTCACCACATTAATAAGTCCCCCATAAGAGATTAAACTGCTTCCATAGAGCGTTCCAGAGGGGCCTTTCATGATCTCTACTCGGTCAATATTGGCGGGATCAGGAGTGCCATTGGTAAGGGAAGGAAGACCGTTCGTAAGTTGGGGCTGTGTTGCGAATCCCCGGAGCGAATAATAACCGGCTCCATCCCCGCCACGGCCGGTAGATTCCCAAAGCTTGAATACCCCAGGTGTATTATGGAAAACATCCTCAAAATTCGTGACGACCTGGTCTTCCAGCAATTCAGAGGTGACGGTGTTGTACACCTGTGGATTGTTGATGTTTTCAAGCGGAAGCTTGGCCACATGTTCGGTTATTTGGGTATTGAATTTGTTAACTTCTCGGGCATTAACCACAACTTCCTGCAGTTCCTGGTTGGAATCGGAGAGCGTTACATTAATGTTGAGCTGACTGCCGGCCTGAATAGTTATTGATCTCTTTTCTTTTTCATATCCAATTCCGGAAACAACAAATGTGTAATCACCCGATGGGATATGGTTTATTTCATAATAGCCCTCAACATTACTCGCGGCTCCATAATTGGTGCCTTCCAGGCTAATGTTAATATTGGGAAGAGGTTTATTTTCAACGTCTGTCACTTTCCCTTCTATGCTGCCACTGGATTGTGCATGAGCAGAAAAGGTAAACAGTAGTAAGAAAGTGGAGACTAGGAAAGATAATTGCAGGGAGTTTGGTTGGTAGGATTGTAGCATTAGTATTATTAATTAAAATTCAGGGATTGTGATGCTATGAAATTTCACTGTTCCTGAGCCACTTAGAGATTTCGAGTAATACGCTATACGTTTTACTGAAACCACAGACTCATATCTATTTAGATCACCTCTAAATAATAGGCCGTAATTTTATTTAGATTTGGTTTAAATAACAAGAATTTCTTTTGGCTTTTTGTCGAGTAAAGACATTGGAGAAAAAAGGCGGCCTGACAATTGGAAGGGCGGGGATTATAGAAATAATGAGCCGCAAAGCTTGACTAGGAAAAGGTAATAACAAAGGAGAAGTAAGTCCGCGCTAGTATATCACTCACCAAAGTATGACTCCAGCGCGGACAATTATTCTCGTTTATTCAATGGGAAACCACAATTAATTTCTACTCACAACTTGGGCAGATTTTGTTGAGCATTGGGTCAGTAGGACAAGCCTCGTCATCGCCGCTTATCACTTTGTCTACCACCTCGTCGCCGTACTTTTCCCGGGCCTTGGCTTCCAGTTCGGCCTGGTTTTCTTCGCTGGTTTCCGCTTGCGCTGTGTCGGTTTTGGGAGATGAGGTAGATGCACCGCCGAAGCCTTTCCTCGAGCCCCGTTTGTTAACTTCCGAAGTATATTTCTCTCCCTTAATCACCTTGTCGATAAAGCAGTAGTAAGTCGATTTAAGCTTTTTCTTCCAGGCGTAGAGATAGATCTCCTCCATATCGTCGCGTAGCCGTTCGTCGATGTAGAGCGATTTCGACACCGCCTGGTCAATCGATTCCTGGAAAGCCGCCGCGATATCGATCTGGCGCTTGGGAGCGATCTCGTAGGCCGTTTTGTAGAGATCCTTGTCGATCACGCCCTCCAACTCATTGATGTACTGCACCGAGCCGTTGTTTGCCTTGATCGTCTCCGCCATCTCATCGCTCCAGTAGCCCTTCTCCTCCAGGTCCTCAATCAGCTGCCGGTTGATCACGATATGCTTGCCAGAAAGCGTATCCCGCGAATACAGGTTGCTAAAGTAGCTGTCGATCGAGGAGGTCGTGCCGCTGATAATAGAGATCGAAGCTGTTGGGGCGATCGCCATCAGCACAGCATTGCGGCGCGGTTTGTAATCGTAGGCATTGCCCTCTTCTTCCATCTCCTGGTAATGATCGAAGGCGCCGCGCTCTTCCGCCAGTTGTTGAGAGGTCTCGTACGTCACTTCCCTCATAAATGAACCCAGCTTCCGCGCTTTAATGACCGCCTCTTCCGAGTCATAGGCGATGCCGAGATCCACCAGCGCTTCCGCAAAACCCATCACGCCGATGCCCAGGGGACGCAGGTCCATGGTGTTTTTACGGGCGGCGTCGGAGGGATAGAAGTTTTTGTCCAAAATGTTGTCGAGCCCGCGCACCATCACCTGCAGCGTATCCTCAAGCTTGTCCCAGTCGAAATCGTCCTGCTCTTCATTCAGGTGCTTGGAGAGGTTGACAGATGCCAGCGTGCAGACGGCTGTGGAGTCGGGCCGGTTCGGGATGGAGATCTCCGTACACAGGTTGGAGCTGTTGATCACGCTGTACTCTGGACACGGGTTGTGGCGGTTGTGTTCGTCTTTGAAGATTAGCCACGGGTGACCGGTCTTGGCAAGCTTGAAGAGGTATTTCTTGTAGAAATTGCGGCTCTCCAGCCTTTTGTACTGGTTGAGTTTGCCCGCCTCGGCCTGTTCAATTCGCGCTTCATATTTTTCTTTGAACTCATCACCGATCGCGTCCACCAGTTCGGGACATTCACCCGGGTCAAAGAGGTAGATCGGTTCATCCTGCTCGATGCGGCGCATCATCTCGTCCGGCATCCAGAGCTTGGTGTTGAGCGAAGGCGTTCGGAAGTAGGCGTTGCCCGTAGTCTCGCGAAGATCCAGGAATCCGTCGATATCCAGGTGCCACGGCTGCATCGAGATCACCTGTGAGCTGCGTCGCCGACCACCCTGCTGAATGGAGTTCACCAGCGTATCAAAGATTTTAATGAAGGGAATCACGCCCGACGATTGTGCATTTAGTGACTTGATCGGCGATCCCGTAGCACGAATGCGACTGACATCGGTACCCACGCCGCCGGCATATTTTGCGAGAAAGGCTGTTTCGCGGGCCTTGTCCATGATCGAATCCAGTGAATCGTCGATTACACTCACATAGCAGGAGGAGTACTGCGAAACCGGCGTGCCCGAATTGAAGAGTGTGGGCGTGGAGTGCAGATATTCGAGCTTGGAAAGCTTGTTGTACACTTTGACGACCTCTTCGTTGGAGTTACCAATGCCCATCGCAACGCGCATAAAAAACCATTGTGGCTTTTCGATGGTGTTCTGATCGCGATTCTTCATCAGGTAGCGGTCTTTGAGTGTAGAGAGGCCAAAGTAATCCAAGAGACCATCGCGCTCGTAATTGAGTGCATCTTTAAAGAGGTCCAGGTCGAACTCTTTGAGCCGCTCATCCAGCAGGTTTTCATCAAAGGCGTGATCCAGGTAATCGCCAAAATCACCCAGCCGTCGGTCTATTCTTTTATTAATGATTTTGAGTAACTGCCTAGTCGCCAATGTATCATAGATCGGATGTTTGGGGATGAGCTGCTCAATCGCCTTCAGCACCAGCTGGTCGAGCTCTTCGGTAGAGACCCGTTCCGGCACCTTCAGGTCCAGCTCCTTCATGATGCGGAAGACGAGCTCATAATCATCTTCCACCTCCAGGCCATTTATAATTTCGAAAATCGCATTAATGATTTTCTGCGTCTGAAAGTTCTGTTCTGTTCCGTCGCGTTTTATGACTGTTCTTTTCATGATAACTCCTTATTGTATTTTGTTCGTTGGGACGTAGCATGCTACGTCCTTACTTTATGGCTCCGTGTCTTAATAATTCGTGTATTCTGTAGATGAGACCTCGAAGAAGTTGATCAGTTTTTTCACGTCCTCTTTCTGCAGGAATCGCAGCGGGTTTTCGGTAACGTGGAACTCCTGCTGGAAGCCCAGCTCCTGTAGGCGCCGGTCGGTTATATACTTCAGGTAGCGTTCCAGCTCGCCATAGGAGATGCCGAGGATCGTGCGGTCACCGAACTTGTGCTTGACGTACTCGATCTCCAGCTGGGTGCCTTCCAGGATCACATCCCGGATGCCCTGCACATATTCCTGGTCCTCTACGATCTCGGGCGTTTCGTCCAGCATGATCAGGATCGCCTCGATGCCGTTTTGCAGGTGAATCGACTCGTCGATCAGCACCAGCTCCACGCCGGACACCACGTTCTTCATCTTGGCCATATCCTTCAGCGCAAAGAAGTGGGCAAAGGAGGAGTAGAAGAAAATGCCCTCCAGGATGATGTTGTTGAGCAGGATCGCTCGCAGTACCTGTTTTTGTCCCTCTACCGAATTGGGATCAATATTCCCGTAATCGATCTTGTCGATCTCGTCCACGATCAGCGACTGCTTTTTGCGGAGGATGGGATCGGAAAACGCCACGTCGTACATTTTCTCGCGATCCATGCCAAATGACTGCAGCACGATTTCGAAGAAATCACTGTGGATGTTCTCCATAAACAGCTGCGTACTGAAGCTCATCTTGGCGTGGGGATCCGTAAGCAGCGGGAAGAACGAGTTGACCAGCACGTTCTGTACCAGCAACTCCGACGAGCAGAAATACCCGACGGCGGTGTCGAAGAGATCTTTTTCATCCTCCGTCAGCGAGTGGTAGTCGAGGGCATCCTGCTGGATATTCAATTCCTCAGGAAACCAGACCGCCTTTTTCTGTTTTTCATAGAGTTCGCGAAAAATGGGATAGGAGGGGTCTTCCGTAAGTTTGATGTTATCACGTACCGAGGTACGTCCGATTAGTTTATTATTCATAAGCTTTTGGTTTCAAAAATTGGGATTCATATTCGTAATTAATATCGATTAGGCTTTAGTTGGGACGTAGCATGCTACGTCCGTACATTCTATGCTGGCATGCCAGCCCTGTGCCGATCTGTTTATGGTATCCTGGCTACGTCCGTACTGATTTCGTTTTCTTTCTCATCTGCCGTGCGGCTTCTACCATATTCTGCAGTGAGGGCAGCGTCTCCTCCCAGCCGCGGGTCTTCAGTCCGCAGTCCGGGTTGACCCAGATCTGTTGTGGATCGAGGACATTGGCGGCTTTCTGGAGCAGCGTTACCATTTCCTTGGTGTCAGGCACTCGTGGAGAGTGGATGTCATAGACGCCCGGCCCGATCTCGTTGGGATATTCGAACTCCACAAATGCATCGAGCAGCTCCATTTGCGAGCGGGATGTTTCCATGGAGATTACATCTGCATCCAGGCGGGCGATATGCTCGATGACATCGTTGAACTCCGAATAGCACATGTGGGTGTGGATCTGGGTCTTATCCTCAACCACCGTCGAGGCGATACGAAAAGCATCCACAGCCCATTCCAGATAGGTATCCCAATCCGCACGGCGCAGCGGCAGCCCTTCCCGGAAAGCGGGCTCATCGATCTGGATCGCCTTGATACCGGCTTCCTCCAGGTCTGCCACTTCATCGCGCAGTGCCAGGGCAATCTGCTTAGCGGTTTGCGACCGGGGCTGATCATCCCGCACAAACGACCATTGCAGGATGGTTACAGGACCCGTAAGCATACCCTTGACCGGCTTGTCGGTCTGTGCCTGTGCGAAGCTGGACCACCGCACGGTGATGGGATCGGGACGGTGCACATCACCGTAGATGATCGGGGGCTTTACGCCGCGGGTACCGTAGCTCTGCACCCAGCCGTTGCGGGTGAAGGCAAAGCCGGCAAAGTGCTCTCCGAAATATTCCACCATGTCGTTGCGCTCAAATTCTCCATGCACCAGCATGTCCAGGCCAATCTCTTCCTGCTTTTTGATGAGCTTTTGTGTCGCTTCTTTGAGATTGGCTTCATATTCTGTTTTGGAAAGCTTTCCTTTGCGAAAATCTGCCCGCCATTGGCGCACTTCTTTTGTCTGCGGGAAGGAGCCGATCGTCGTGGTAGGAAAAAGATCGGGCAGATCGATATTTTCCTGCTGGGCTCGCTTCCGTTTTGCATAAGGACTGTTACGGTTCAGGGCCGAATCATCAAGCTGTACCATCCGGTTTTGTACAGCTTCGTTGTTCACGAGCTTGGAGCGGCCTTTGTCAGCAATATCTGCCTGGTGATCTTTCAGTTTTGCCACTTCGTTATCCGAGAGGCTATTAGTCGCAAGCTTTTTTAGCAGATCCAGCTCCTCCAGTTTCTGGTTGGCAAAGGCCATCCAGCGTTTGACCTCATTCGGGAGGGCGGTCTCATCGGTCTCCTGCTGCAGGTCAACCGGGCAGTGCAGCAGTGAGCAGGAGGGAGCTATCAGCAGCCGGTCCGCACCGATAATCTGTTCTGCTTGGTGAATAGTTCCATTCGCCTTCTCCAGGTCGGCCTTCCAGATGTTTCGTCCGTTGATCAGGCCGAGGGAGAGGGCGGTTTCTTTGGGAAGGTTATTTAATACCGGATCGAGTTGGTCCGGTGCTTCCACCAAGTCAAGGTGCAGGGCATCTACAGGGAGCGAAGTGGCCAGCTCAGTGTTGTCTCCCAGCCCTTCAAAATAGGTAGTGAGCAGGATGTTGAGATCTTCCTTTTCAGACAATACGTCATATGCCTTAGAGAAAGCGGCTTTGGATTTCGCATCCAGGTCCATCGCCAGGAATGGCTCATCAATTTGTACCCAGTCCACCCCCATCGCTTCCAGCTTGTGGAGAATCTCCTGGTACACCGGGAGCAGGCGATCCAACAGCTCGAGCCTGTGAAAACTGTCTGGGGCATTTTTCTCCTTTCCCAGCAGCAGGTAGCTGACGGGACCGATCAGCACGGGTTTGGTCACTACCCCGACCGATTTGGCCTCCTCGTATTCGTCAAACACCTTGGAGGAGAGGCACTGGAAGGTCTGGTCTTCCGTAAATTCCGGGACGATGTAGTGATAATTGGTGTTGAACCACTTGGTCATCTCCATCGCCTGGATGTCGTGCTGCCCGTCCTGCAGTCCGCGTGCCATTGCAAAGTAGGTATCGATCGGGTAGCTGTTGATCTTGTCATTTTCCTGTTGATACAGTTCCTGGTAGCGCTCCGGGATCGCCCCCAGCAACAAGGTCATGTCCAGCACCTGGTCGTAAAGCGAAAAGTCGTTGGAGGGCACCAGGTCGAGACCCGCCTCTTTCTGTTTGGTCCAGTGCAGCACGCGCAGGGCGGAGGCCGATTCCACCAGCTTTGCTTTGTCAATTTCGTCGTTCCAGTACGATTCTACCAGACGTTTCAGGTCTCTGTTGATACCTATCCGCGGGTATCCGAGATTGTGGGTAAGCATAGTGTAATCCTTATTTTTAGCTTTGAATGAGTGGCCGGTGGGAATGCTAAAAACGTTGAATATGACAGCCGGAAGTATGAGAGTACAAGAGATACAGTACGGTGATGCAGGCAACTTCCTTCACTGCCTTTCAACAACGCCTTAACTCCCGAAGGCCTTATTTACTTGACTTGAAGGCAGGTCTCCTGACTTACCGACGCTTTCTTTTGCCTTCCCGCCTCGTTTGGGGCTGAGACAGTGGCCATGGAGTCTGCCAAACTTAGAGAAATCTACTGCGGAAACGTTGAATTTGGCCAGCTCCCGAGCTCTTTATCGTTAAATAGTGTGTTACTATTCGCCTCAAAAGACCCCGGGAGTTGACTCAAACCAACATTCCCTCGCTACAATTTTCTAAGCCCGACAGACTCCTATCAAAGAAATATATCGGATTACAGTTGCGGGAACAGTTCCGGGTTTGCACCGGATTCCCTTTTCATCCCGACAGCCGTCGGGACACCTTCAAATCCATTAATACAAGTAAGTGGCTGGCCCCTTCATTGTCAATGAAAACTTTTCCACAAAATGGTGTTAGTTATCAACAATGGAGGGTTGATTACAGGGGGGCGGCATATTTCGCGGATTATGCAGACCTCGTTTACCGATTGAAAATTTATATTATAAGAGCCTGAATCAGGTTATTCGGTAGATACCATGAGGTATCAGCCTTATCCATAGCGCGGGAATTAATTCCCGCGCAAGTGACAGGGCATTTCCCACGATGGTTGCTATGTTTTAACCGGTAAACACTTTACAGATTTATGTTGGGATAGAACAGTTAACCGATCTGCGAGATCTGCGCAATCCGCGGGAGTTAACGTATGCCGAAGAAATTCAGTTTTGGGATTGGAATTGCTGTGATAATGCCTCTTCCACCGACTGCCGAAGGAAATCGGTGATCAGGGGATCTGGTAGGAGAGTCTTGCCGCTCCACTTGAAATCGAGCCCCTCCAGCCGTTCAGCCACGGCTTGCTCGCGACCGCCGGAAGACAGGAAGAGCGGTACCACAATGACATCGCCAAACTGCACGGCCTGCCGCACCAGTGCTCGCAAGTTGGCTTTCGCCTGATTGAAAATGGTGTCGGAAGCATCATCGCGCACCGTGGTGGCAAAGATCTGTTTGTAGGGTATGCCCTTTTCTTTTTGAATAGACTGAATTTTTCGGGAGAGGCTCTCCATCGTGTCGATCCACTTCTTGTTGTCAGCCTCGGCATTTGGACCATGGGCTACCAGCAGTACCGTCTCACTTGATGGATCAGAGCTCAGTTCCTGGATACGTTCACTAAGGATTCGGGCTACCACGGGATGATCATCCAGGGGAGGAGCTAAGGCAATATCGACATCTGTGGAGATCTGTGGCAGGTTTTCTGGCATATAAAAGCGGTGACGGCCGTCTGAAGCGTGAGTACTGGAATCCTCTTTAATCCCCATCATCTGCTTGTATTCGTCGATATGGTGCATCAGCGGCATCTTCGGGTCGGGCAACGAATCACGCTTGCCCAGCAGGTACCGGTTCTGCCTGATGATCGGGCTGTAGCTGGAGATAAAGAGCTGCACCACCGCGATTCGGTTTACACCCAGCTCCTCCAGTGATTTTATGGCGTGGTGCATCGTTACATAATTGGCCATGCCGAAGGCCACCTCTACTTTGTAATTTTCTTTGAGCGGTTCTGTGGCCTCAATGACCGCTTCATTCCACTCCTGGCTACCGCCGTGAGCAAGAACCAGTACTCCGGTATCCTGCGCAACGCTGGGGATAGCACTCAAAATTAGCAAGACTAATGTTGTGGGTACTATGTGAGAAAACTTGTTAATCAATTCCATGATATTCGATTGTAAATTTTTAGATCTGTTACTACCCGGACGCCGGCAGAGGTAACAGGGATGCGAAACATGCCGGCGCGGTGGGGTAGTGGGATAATAATGTCTCGCGGGAATATTCTTATTCGACGAACTCTCTTGATCCATTCATCTGAATGGTATATTCAAAAGTGTACATGCTTCCTGTAGGCCGTGTCTCCATATTAGCAAATTCCTCGGTTGAGGTATCGGGATTGCCCTTGTACCAGCTGAGGATGTTAAGCTTAGCATAATGATTCCCATCAGCAGTTTTCAGCACTATAGTTTTATTCCCTAAGGGAAGTACCGCATGCTGAGGTTCTTGTTGATTTGTATAATGATACCATCCATTATCACTCCCCGTTGGGATTGCCAGAAGTGTGTCGGTATCCGTTTCATATCCTCCTGAGGGAGCGATGGATACATCATCAAAAGCGGCATCAAGTACAACTGCTCCACCCTCTCCAGGTCCACTGCTTCCACTGTTGGTATAAATAGTAGTACCAGAGAAAGCAACATCCCACTGGGTGGTAGCCGAGTCAGTATCTTCTAGAGTGGTATTTTCGCGAAGACTGTAATAGGTGATATCTGTATAAGGTCGTGTTGTATCAGCTGGAATATCAGTTGCCGTGTTTATTTCTACTTGAAAATCGTTTTCTGGTCCTGTTCCAGAATCATCGCAGGCCGTGAAACCAATGACAAGTGCGAAAAGGATTATTAGAGTGAGTGGTAGTTGCATTTTCATTATTTTGTAGGATTGTTTTGGGTTTGTATTCAGGTCTCCCGATGATGACGCTGATCTCGCAGATATTTGTGGGTTTTTCCTATATGATCTGCGTAATCCCCGAAGTCTGCGAGAGAAAAATGTGTGATATATGTTCTTGTTCATAGGCTTTCAAACGGCATCATCAGTCGATTCGGATGTTAGCCTGCAGGTAAAAGAGTCTGCCGGGCAGCCACGAGAGCTCCCCCGGCCTGGTGTAATCCAGGATGTTGTCCACGCCGAATTGCAGTCGATATCGCCCCGCAAACGTCTTGGCCAGCGCGGCATCCCATATGGTGTATCCGGATTCATATTCATCAGCATCCACATAACCGTTGCCGTTGGCATCGTACCGGCCGTACTTACCGCGGAGGGTACCTCGGATGTTAGCCTCCAGGTCGTATTTCTTAAGTTCATAGAAAAGCTTCGCAGTACCGGAGTGTCTGGAGCGGTTGAACATTGGTTCATGTGAGACAAACTCCTTCTGAACTATTTCACCATTCTCGTCCTGAACGGTGCGGGTTTCGGAAACTTTGCGACGCGCATCCAGCAACTGGTAGCCAAGTGACAGAGTCAGTGGGTCAATAGCGTTCCACTGCAGGTTGGCTTCGATTCCCTGAGTAAAAATTTCATCCAGGTTGAAGTAGCTGTATACAGACTGCCCGTTGGTTTTGTCGGCGATGGGAGCAGTTTCAATCAGGTCATCCACATCGTTATGGAAGCCGTTGGCACGCAGGCGAAGCCCCGGCAGTGGATCGATATCGAAGCCGGCATTGTAGGCCCACGAGCGCTCAGCCCTGATTTCGCTGAGCTCTGACAGGGGCGTGAGGATTTGTTCAATCTTACCCTCCTCCTGCAGCTGCCGGATTTCTTTGGCAACAGTGCTCGATCCAAATACGCTGTATCCAACCGTGGGATTGGTAAAGTTGAGAAACAGCTGTCGAAAGTCGGGTGCCTTGAATCCTCCACCCATCGACCCGCGTAGGTGCAGCCAATCGGTGGCTTTAAAGCGGGCCGAGAGTTTGGGACTCAGTTGCGAGGCATACTCGCTGTGCGCATCGTAGCGGAAACCGCTGATAAGATCGAGTTTTTCGTTGAAATGCCACTCATGCTGAGCAAATGCGAAGTAGTTGGAAAACTGCTGGTTGCCCTCATAGCGGTCGGCATGCAGTTTTTCCCAATTTGCACCGCTGCCTGCGGTTGTGACGTGATCTGCATTCCAGCTGTAATCTGCCTGGACTTCGGCGTTGTTATAAAATTGATCGAACTTTTCCCGGTCATACTGGTTGTCGTCATGTCGGTAGCGCCAGCGACTGTCGGTGTGAAAACGGCTGCTGTAAAATAAGAGGGTTACTCTAAAGCTGGAAAATGGCTGCATATCCAGCGACGGCGCCACGCTGTAATCCTCCTGCAGCGAACGGCTGTTCAGAAACGTGGGATTCTCAACCGTTCCCAGGTAATCGGTACCGTGTTGGAGCTCACGATAATAACGGGTTTGCAGCTGTGCCGTGAAAGTAGGTGAGATATCCCACTCAGTACGGTAATCGAGCGTGTAATTCTCATATTCAGGGACAGTCTGGGAGATCGACTCCGGGTTCAGCTGGTAACCTTCGGAGCTGTTGTGGTTCAGATGCAGCGTGTTGTTCCACTCGTTCCGGCGAAAAGAAACATTGGTACCAAGGTCCAGTGATTGGTTGGTCCCGTAGCGTGAGTATACGTTTAGTTCTAAAGGTCGGGATCCCTCCTCCGTTATTATATTAATGACGCCCGCAAGGGCATCACTTCCCCACAGGGCGGAGGAGGGTCCCTTTATCATTTCGACCTGCTTTATGTTGCCCACGCTAATTCGACTTAGGTCAAGCGTGCCGGCTCTTCGCCCGATAAGTGGCTGCCCGTTCAGCATGATCAGGGTATAATCGGAGTCAAAACCCTGCAGCTGGATGCCGTTGCCATGGTCTGAGGTCGGCACGAGGCCGGTTTGCTCTGCCAGAAGATCATCAAGGCGCGTGTTGCCCGTATTCTCAACTTCTTTCGTGGTAATGAGGGTGACCGGTATGGGTACTTCTTCGATATCACGCTTGGTACGTGTGGCAGTAACCACAACGGAACCGCTGGAGTAGCTCGTGCTAGAAAGTGTCAGCGTTACATCATTGGTGATACCCGGTTTAATGATCAGGGTTCGTCGGAGTGGTTCATACCCGATGGTGCTTGTGGTGATTGAGTATTTACCAGGGGGAATCCCTTCAATCGTGAACTCTCCGTTATTGTCGCTTACTGCGTTGAATCGTCCCTTGTCCAATAAGATGTGCACATCAGGTACCGGTTTGTTTTGTGGGTTCTTCACAATTCCCTCCAGACTGCCGTCGGCCTTTTGTGCCAGAAGAGGAGAGGCACACAAAAACGACACACCAAGCCAAATCACCGCCAGCAGTAATTGGAAATTATCACTCATTTAGAATTTGATTTTAATTTAGACTGTGTTTAAATAAAAGGCGAAAATATAATTTAGACACATTCTAAATAGAAAGATTTGTCCAGGTCGATCCCAGCTTGAGGATTGGGGTGGATAGGTCTTGATGAGCATAGAACTGTTTAATCATTGTAACTTATTGCATCCCAATGACTAACAAGTATGTAAACCGTTCAAAAATATCGGAAGCGAAATTCAGAGAGATCGTCCGGCTTTTTGCAATGGATTTAACCGCAATTCAGATTGCCAAACTTGCGGGGTTAAACCGAAATACTGTGAACCGTTATTTAAAAGGAATACGGCAGCGCATTGCCGAGTTTTGTACCGTTACCGAGCCACTCGTGCTATCAGACAGGGAGACAGAAAATGGGGTCGCTGCTAAACAAAAACTGGTAGGCCTCCGTGAAAAGGATAAACGGGTATATACAGATATGCTGACGTTGCCTGAACTGCAGGAAATTCCCACTCATCAGCATAGAAACAGCAATAAAAGTTATAGGCCCGAACTTGCAATTGATAGTTTTGAAATGGTCATCAATCCTGAAAACAAGCATCGGGTGTATCTTTGTGATCAAGAGCATCATCAAAATAACGCGGTTAAATACCGGTGCATGGAGGGGTTTTGGGGATTTGCCCAGTCACGACTGGAGAAGTTCAAGGGATTGCACCAATCCACCTATCGTCTCCACCTGAAGGAGTGTGAGTTTCGGTACAATAATGAGAAAGACCAGCTTTACCCGATAACCCTGAAAATTATTCGCAACAAGCCGCTTTTTTAGTCAAGACCTGCTTGGGGAAAAGTTTTATTCATGACTAGGAATTGCCAAATTGGAACCGTTTGATTTTTATTTTCATTGATTATTCTATAAATAAAGCTTTTGTATTACGCACAAATATTGACTGAAATATGGCTGAAAAACCTGGTGATACTACCATCTTCTATATTAAAAATATGGTTTGCCCGCGCTGTGTGACGGCGGTTGAGAATGCGTTTGAAGAGCTCGGATTTGAAGTGAATCGTGTTGAACTGGGAAAAGCGGTTGTGACCGGTGAGCCGGAGGTTTCCAAGGAAAAGATCAGGGAAGAACTCGAGAAATTGGGCTTTGAATTGCTGGAGGGAAAAGAACAACAGCGCGTCGAACAGATTAAGAATTATCTTATTGAATATGTGAAAGAGCTTGAAAAGCAGGATTCGGCACCTAAAATTTCCGATTATTTAACTCAGAAAATGCATCATAATTATGCATCCCTGAGCAGCCTGTTTTCAGATGAAGAAGATACTACGATCGAAAAATACCTGATACACCTCAAAATTGAGCGAGTTAAAGAGCTGCTCTCCTACGGAGAACTCACCCTCAGTGAGATCGCATGGAAATTGAAATACAGCAGCGTGCAATACCTCTCGAACCAGTTTCGCCAGATTACGGGCATGTCAGTTACCGATTATAAAAAGGCCAGTGACAGTTTCCGCCAATCCCTCGATTCCATTGAATAAAACTTCTTTCTTTTAATAAATATCCATTATCCCATGTAGAGACACGCCGCGCGTGTCTTTGCTGAACTTGGCTATCCACGACGATTTACATCGATATTTATTTTTTGCTACACATTCCCTAAATGAGCCAATTTCAAAGATAGACACGCGTGGCGTGCCTCTACATTTTGTTATTTCGTTCCGTACCACATGGTTGTTGTGTCATCCGTCCCGATCAAAAATTTTATAACCTTTCCCAACAAAATTATAACGGTCAGGTGGTTTCTGTTTGTTAATATCATGACAGAGTTTCAAGGTGAATTAAGCAATATTTCAACGATGACAACAACGAAAGAAACACTCCACATTGAGGGCATGCACTGTGCCAGCTGCGTGAACAGCGTGGAAACTTCTCTTAAGAAATTGAAAGGAGTCAGTAACGCTTCCGTCAACTTGGCTACGGAATCGGCCTCTGTAGAATATGATTCTGACAAAGTCACTCGTGATGACTTCAAACAGGCGGTAACAAACGCTGGCTATGAGGTGGAGGAGCCGGAAACCGTTACTCAAACGCTGAAAATCGATGGGATGCACTGCGCCGGGTGCGCCAACGCCGTTGATGCCCAACTGGAAGCTCTGGACGGGGTGGTAGAGGCGACGGTAAATCTAGCAACCGAAAGTGCCAATGCGAAATATCGTGCTGGTACTGTTACGATGGATGATTTTGCCAAAGCTATAGAAAAAGCCGGCTATACCCTTATTCGCGAGGAATCAGAGTCTGCACAAGACAAGGCTGATTCAAAATTGGAGAGAGAAAAAAGGAAAGTTGATGAGGCTAAATCTCGCATGTGGTGGTCATGGGCGGTGACCATCCCGATCATCCTTTGGATGCTTCCGGACATGATCTGGGGATACGCCTTCCTCGGTCACACCGGCATGCAGATCGGTATGTTGGTCCTTTCCGCGTTCGTGATGTTCTGGCCCGGATGGGACACCATTAAGAGTGCATGGAAATCAGCCAGCAACTTAACTCCAAATATGGACGTACTCATCGCGATGGGTACGCTGGCGGCGCTTTCCACCGGTGTGGTTACACTGCTGCACCAGTTTGGACTGGCGCCTGAATTTTACAGCTTTGCCGGCATTGCAGGCATGATCATGGCCTTTCACCTGACTGGGCGTTATGTTGAAACAAAAGCCAAAGGACGCGCCTCTGAGGCGATCCAGAAATTGCTTACCCTTGAAGCCAAAGAGGCTACCATTCTGCAAGATGGTGAAGAAGTAAAAGTACCGATTGATGAGCTGCAGGTCGATGATGTCATGGTGATCCGTCCCGGTGAAAAAATTCCGACTGACGGTGAGGTTGTGGACGGTGAGAGCAGCGTGGACGAATCGCTTGCTACCGGTGAGTCGATGCCGGTGGAAAAATCTGCAGGTGATGAAGTGATTGGTGCCACGATCAACAAAAATGGGGTTCTGAAGGTAAAAGCGACGAAACTGGGCAAGGATACGTTCTTGAATCAGGTGATCAAGATGGTTGAGGAAGCCCAGGGCTCCAAAGTACCGATCCAGGAGTTTGCCGACCGGATTACCGGCGTGTTTGTGCCCATAGTAATCGCTACGGCTGTTTCCACTTTGGCGTTGTGGCTGCTTTTTCCCGGATTTTTTGGGGGTATTGCCACTTGGGCGGCTGACTTTTTGCCGTGGGTTAATCCCGGAATGGGAGAAGTTGCCTTGGCATTCTATGCTGCCATAGCTGTGCTGGTGATCGCCTGTCCCTGTGCGCTTGGACTTGCTACGCCAACAGCACTGATGGTCGGCTCAGGCATGGGCGCTAAAAATGGAGTGCTGATTCGTAAAGGAGAAGCGATCCAGCTTATGAAAGATGTGGATACGATTGTGCTGGATAAAACCGGTACCATCACCGAGGGCAAGCCGGGCGTTACGGATGTCATACCGCTAAACGGGATAGCTGAAGATGAGCTTATTCACCTGGCTGGTTCGGCGGAATCGGGATCGGAGCACCCGCTGGGCCAGGCGATCGTGGACTATGCCAAGCAACATAATGGGCAGCTCGAAAAAGCGCAGCAGTTTGAAGCGGTCACTGGAAAAGGGGTTAAGGCCCAGATCGGTGGGCAGCAGGTATGGATTGGCACACCCAGCCTGCTGGAAGAGGCAGGAATTGCGCTGGATGATTCTTCACGATCACAAATGGCTTCCCTGGAAGTACAGGCTAAAACGGCTATGTTGGTCGGAGTAAGAAATGAACTGGTGGGTATCATAGCAGTAGCCGATAAAATCAAGGAGGACAGCAAGGGAGCAATTGCCACACTCAAGGAGTTTGGGTTGACGCCCCTTATGATTACCGGCGATAATGAACGCACGGCGCGTGCTGTAGCGAAAGAGGTCGGTATCAAAGAAGTCATTGCCGGGGTCTTGCCCGATCAAAAATCGGATAAAGTGGATAAACTGCAGCAACAGGGTAAAATCGTGGCGATGGTCGGCGATGGCATCAATGACGCCCCGGCCCTGACGAAGGCGCATGTTGGAATCGCTATTGGAACCGGAACCGATGTGGCTATTGAGTCCGGTGATATCGTGTTGGTACAGGGAGATTTGAGCGCCGTAGTTAAAGCAGTGAAACTGAGTCGTGCTACCTTCACGAAAATAAAACAGAATCTGTTCTGGGCCTTTTTCTATAACGTGGTGATGTTTCCGCTCGCTATCTTTGGTATGCTGCACCCGGTGCTGGCAGAGATTGCGATGGCGTTCAGTTCTATCAATGTGGTAACAAATTCACGGCGATTGAGCAAGGTGGATATTTAGAGACGGGTTGCTGAGTTGCGGGTTACGGGTGAAAGGGTTAATTGATCGAATTTGGAATTCAATTTCCCCCAAAATCTCTCGTTTGTATTAGCAAGATAGTTGTTAACTTATCCCTTGATTTTAAAGACTCGCCAACCTAACACGAAACCCGTCAACCCGAAACGCGTATTTTAAAAAGATTTGATCGGAATACGATGACAAAAATCATCAAGCCTCCACATTCTCTTCAAGTAACTCCTTAAGCCTCGGCTCCAACTCCTTCTTTGTCAGCGCTCCCACCGAAAAATATTTCAAATCCCCCTGCTTATCGATGATATAGGTGGTGGGGATGCCCATTGTCGGCCCGTACTTGTCCATGATGATTCCATCATCAATGAACATGGGGTAAGTGACATTGAATTTTTCCATGAACGGTTTCACCACTGATCGGCCCTGCTCATCAATAGACACACCAAGGATTACTAGGCCTTGGTCCTTATATTTTTCATAAAGATCCACAAAATCGGGCATTTCATCGGCGCAAGGGGCACACCAGGTGGCCCAGATATTCATCAGTACCACGTTGCCCTTTTGTTCGGAAAGTTGAAATGATTGCCCATTCATAAGTTCAATTGTAAAATCGGTAGCCGTGGCTTTTTGCCGGGCGGGATAGAGAGCTGCTGAATAGGGGTCCAACCTCTCCAGCGGTTCGGTCGGTTTTTGCTGACTCGATTTATCCGAACTACATGCTGATATAAGCGAAATAGATAAGACAGCAAGTAGGGAAATGAATAGAGGATTACGCATTACGCAATACGCATTACGCATCATATATTTCGTATTTCGTATTGCGTACTGATATGTTGCTTGAATTACTGGCATAATCTTAGTTCTGATCTTCAGCCTGTTGCCGTTCCCATTCCGCTTTATCAACAATCTGTCCCTGGGGCGTTATTATTTGGTTTGGTCCCGGAGGCTCGGTCGGAAACTTGTCGATGCCCACTTTGGGATCGCGATCCTCCGGCACGTAATGCACATGAGAACCGTGCGAAACCTCGGTGTACGGCTTGGGATTAAACACGCCAAGAGAATCTGCAAGGGCAAATCCTCCGGCAATAATTACTGCTAAAATGAAGATATATTTCAGTCTGTTTTTTGAGGTCATGCTATTTGATATTCACTCAGAAAAAATACTCAGGTTGTATTAGTGCTGGGCATATACCTGCCGCGATCCATCTTCCTGGAACAGGAATACTTTGTAAGCTTCAGCCGGTCGTCCGGGCATTTCCATTCCGGGAGAACCGATCGGCATTCCTGGTACAGCCAGTCCCTTGGCGTCCGGCTGTTCTTCAATCAAGTTCTTGATATCCTCAACAGGAACGTGCCCTTCAACAACATAATCGCCGATGACCGCAGTGTGACACGATCCCATATCATATGGAACATTATTTTGTGATTTGATCGCCTGCATATTGGGAGAGGCTTCCTCTGTTACCTCGAATCCGTTGGCCTCGAGGTAGTCAGCCCATTTTGCACAGCATTGGCAGCCCGGATTTTTGTACATCGTTATCTCAGTACCGGATTCAGATTTGCTGCCGGAACAGGCGGTAATTCCTGTAGCCAATACGATAATGGATAAGAATTTTGTCAAAAAAAATCGTTTGTTCATGAAGAACCTTGTTTAACGTTAAGAAAGAATTAGAATATAGGGGAGTCCCCAGAAAAACTAAATCCAAACCTGTAAAATGTTTCGCTTACTCTATTATCGATAAAAACAGGATTTTATTTTGATTTCGATTGCAGAACTTCTTTCTGTGTCCCACATGTTGGCATTTCCTGGCCCATGTATGGATTGACGATCTCACTATTTCCACTAAGCCAGTATGCTCCCTTTTGGTCCTGAGCCATCGGACAGTAGTGCAGGTGCAGGGTCTGGTCAACTCCAAATTGGATAACTGCTTCTGTTAAAACATCTGACAAAGAAGCAAACTGGTTTCTGAATCGACTGAGTTCTTCCACTCCCTTTAACGATTTAACAACGCTGTTTAGTTCTTTTAACTGCTGCATCCAAAGCATCTGCTGTTGGTTTTGGATCAGGTTCATATCAACCGTTGATAAAGCTTGTTCGAAGTTTTCGAGAGCAGTAGCAGCTTTCCCGAGATCGTCATTTGCGAGGGCAGAGCTTATATCAGTATAAGCCTCTGTAAGAGTTCCGAGTTTTTCCTGGAAGGTAGCAGGAATCTCGCTTGGTTCAATGGCAGATTGCGATGTTTCCACTTCCTGCTTTTGGCCACTGTCCATAGGTTCGCCGCCGTGATTATGTCCACCGGGCGTGCGCCCTTGGTTTTGTCCCGGCGTCTGATTCATCATGCTGCGTTTATCGGCCAGCTGGGCTGCACTGTCGATCATAAAGTTGCCCTTAACGACGACCTGTTCGCCCTCCTCTAATCCCTCCTTAATCACGTAGGAATCACCAGTTTGCTGCCCAAGCATAACTTCTCGAGCCTGGAATGAAGGCTGTTCTGTGTTTGGCTTTTGCACATACACCAGCGAGCGTTCCCCGGTCCAGAGCACGGCAGAAGCGGGAATCTGCAGCTGTGGTTCTCCACCATTGAGTTCAGATGAGACTACGCCTTTGGCCAGCATATTGGGTTTCAGTTTTAGGTTGAGATTAGAGGCCTCGGCCCGGACCGTCGCCGTTCGGCGCTGATCGTCGAGGATCGGGTCGATGTAAGTAACCTTTGCCCGAAACGTTTCACCGGGATATGCGCCTACTGTAAATTCGACTTCATCCCCGCGGGAGATGCCTGCCAAATCATTCTCGTAAGCTTCAAACTCAATCCATACGGTGGAGAGATTCGCAATCTCAAAAATAGGTTTCCCAAAGTGGATATGATCACCCACCGCCACATGGCGTTTGGTCACATACCCGTTTTGGTGCGAATGGATATCAAAATTCTCTTGTGCCTCTCCGCGCTCAAGTATTTGATCAATAATTTTTGGTGAAATTTCCCAGTTGATAAACTTCTTGCGTGTTGCCTGGTATAGCTGTGGATTTGATTCCCTGTTCTTGTAAGCCTCCAGCAACTCTTTCTGAGCCGTAACAAGTTCCGGGGAATAGACGGATGCGATCGGATCACCCTTTTCGACATATGCCCCCGTGTAATCCAGGTATAACTTTTCAATACGTCCGGGGAAGTGGGCCGGAATGATGGAGAGCCTGCGTTCATCGATCATCACCTTGCCGGGCATGCGTGATTTTTTGACGGCTACTGTGCGAGTCACTTCAACGGTCTGCACCTGGGCCAGCTTCATGGCCGCCTGTGTCATTGTTGTAGTATACGGATCATCGCCCGACCCGGCATCACTGCCACCATTATTTGTGGGGATGAGTTCCATTCCACAGATAGGGCAGTCACCCGGCTCGTTTTGCCGAACTTGCGGGTGCATGCTGCAGGTGTAGACGATGTTGCCCTCCTCATCAGTGTGGGCTTCTTCCACATGCTGCTCCATATCTGTCGTTTCAGCTCCATTCGGTGAGGATCCACCGAACAGGAACCATCCCAGGAAAATGCCAACCAGGAGAATGCTCCCGGCTTTTATGAGTTGTTTAAAGTTGAAAGAATTTTTCATTTGTATATAGGATTTTCAGTCATTCTACATCTGTGTGCAGCATGACTGTGGTGATTATATATTTATTGGTTAATTCGTGGGTTCTAGTATTCAAGTTCTTCAGGATCAATGTTATATCTGCCGGTAAGCAGCTCAATCTGAGCTACGGCCTTATTCTGATTGGCCAGAGCCTCCTCTCGTGAGCGCTGGTAATCCAGCAGTCGTCGCTGAAGGCGAAGGATCTCCTCGAAATCGGTGTCCGCACTGGCATATTCTTCAGTCAGGATATTTATGACTTGCCGAGTTCGATTAATCTGCTTCTCCTCGTAGAGATTCAGCTTCCGATTGGCATTGTGGTAGTCGCGAAGTGCCCGGTCAAGCTCGGTCATTAAATCGTTCTCTTTCGAGATCTGTTGCGACTGAACGGCACTTCTTTGTAGCTCCGCCTGTCGTTTTTGGGCACGGTATTTTTCTTTGAAAAGCGGTATCTGGATTGAAGCACGAGCCATGAATGCATCCTTCCCGTTGTCTATCATTGCCATATCTTGTTGATCGGTCAGGATATAATCAAAGCCGACACCAAATGTAGGCAAGCCATCGAGTCGCGCTGCTCGTATCGATTCCTCGGCAGCCTGTTCTCGGAATGAAAGCTGTATCAGGCCCGGATTTTGATTTAGCACCTTTTGACGCAGTTCTTCTTCATTATAAGGAAGCTCTGAAGGAGATAGCTCAATCTGGTCCGGTAAGTCTATACTATCGGTATTGAGGAGTTCGGTAAACTCCTGTTGCAGCACGTCGCGATCTTCCAGCAAATTGCTGCGGTCAATGCGCAGATCCTCAAGTTCAATTTGAACCTGCAGTACGTCCGGCTGACTCCCCCGGGCTGTTTCCAGTTTTTGCAGTGACAGCTCCTCAAGTGATTCCAGGATGTTGATATTCTCCTCTATTATGGCAATCTGTTCATCAATTACATACAGCTCGTACCATGTCGATTTCACCTCGTAGAAAAGGCGGTTACGCACTGTTTGGAATTCTTCAAAATGGGCCTTCGCCTCATTGATTCGCACTCCTTCTCGCGCTCCAAGGGTACCAAACCAGGGAAACATCTGGCTCAGGGAAAATCGGGCAGTCTGTGGGCCCACCCTGGTCTCGATCGGGCTGATGAAGTACCCGAAAGCCAGTTCGGGATCGGGAAGGGCACCGGACTGCGGAACCTGTTCCAGTGATGCGCGGTACTGGTTGAAGGAGGCTTTAAGTTCCGGGTTATTCTGAGCCGCGGCTTGGAGATATTCTTCTAGCTGGGGATTGGAGACACTCTTTATTTTTTGTGCTTCTACCTGTGTGAACGTAGCTAGTGTTATTATGAGAAGGAGGGCCATCCCCCTCAATCCCCCCGCGAGTAGTCGGACAGACTCATGGAAGGTGAACTTCTTTTTACGCTTCCAATCTCTAAATTTATTATCTCGGTATCGCTGCTCTGCGGCGGTACCCTGCCTGACGCTCCGCGTCCACTGAGGGGAAGGGGGATTGAGGGGGATGACCGAATTAGTGACACCCTTAATTTTATGAAAACTGCCGTTGGAAGGGAGTTGCACTCCCGACCCACATGCTATCCTCTGTACTTTCTCTGTGGTTAGTCTACAATACATATCTCTCGAGGATTTCATATTTCCTATATGACTATTCATCGTATGCAAGTTCTTTGGTTCTAATTTCTGGGGCAGGAGGCGTACGTTTAAGCTGCCACTCTTTGTAGATCGCGTAGAGCACCGGCACCACAAACAGTGTCACTACCTGTAGGAGCATGCCGCCGACGCTGGGGATCGCCATCGGGACCATGATATCCGACCCACGGCCCGTGGAGGTGAGAACAGGGATCAATGCCAGAATGGTAGTAGCGGTGGTCATTAACGTAGGACGAATACGGCGCTGGCCTGCACGGATTACCGTAGCTCGAATTTGCTGAGGAGTTGTCGGTTTGTTGCGATCGAAGAGCTGGTCCAGGTAAGTAGCCATCACCACGCCGCCGTCCGCAGCAATACCGAACAGCGCGATAAAGCCAACCCACACGGCGATGCTCAGGTTGACAGTACCCAGCTGGAACAGGTCACGCATCGATTCGCCAAACAGGCTAAAGTCCATGAACCACGGCTGCCCGTAGAGCCAGATCAGGATGAATCCACCGGCCCAGGCGACAAAAATGCTGCTGAAGATCATACTCGTCGTCGGCACGGACTTAAACTGGAAGTACATGATGAGGAAAATCACAAGGAGGGCGATGGGGAGAATTACAGAGAGTCGTTTCTCGGCGCGCACCTGGTTTTCGTAGCTTCCGGCAAATTCATAACTGATACCAGAGGGCACGGTTAGACTCCCTTGTTCGATCTGGTCCTGCAGGTAGGCCTGTGCATTCTCTACAACTTCCACTTCGGCAAAGCCATCCGTCCTGTCAAAAATCACATAACCGATCAGAAACGTATCCTCACTTTTGATCGCCTGTGGTCCTTGCCGATAGGTGATTTCGGCTAGTTGTCCCAGGGGTACCTGTTGGCCATTGGATGTCGGAACCAGCATCTGTTGAAGGTCAGAGGGCTCGTCCCGGCGTTCACGGGCATATCGAACCCGAACCGAGTATCGCTCACGACCCTCCACCGTTTTGGTGAGTCTCACACCCCCGAGCGCCACCTCGATATACTGCTGGACCTGCTGCATGGAAATGCCATAGCGTGCGATCTCTTTACGGTCCACATCGACCTCCAGGTATGGCTTGCCAACAATTCGATCGGCAAACACAGACGCTGGCTTGATACCCGGCACGTTTTTGAGATGTTCTTCCAGATTCATGCCAAAATCTTCGATTGTCTGAAGGTCGGGTCCCTTCACTTTAATTCCCATCGGGGCACGCATGCCCGACTGCAACATAATCTGCCGCGTCTCGATGGGCTGGAGTTTTGGTGCAGAGGTAAGGCCGGGAATTTTGGTAGCACTAACAATCTCCTCCCAAATATCATCCGGACTTTCGATATGGTCGCGCCACTGCCGGTAGTATTTGCCGTTGGAATCCGGAACGAGATTGCCCTGCTCATCGCGGACAAATTCCCCATTATCATCCACGCTATACCGGATGCGCCGGCCATTGGCATCAGTCTTGTACTCCGATTTGTACGTGATCACATTCTCAAACATGGACGTAGGAGCGGGATCAAGCGCGGATTCTGTACGACCCATTTTACCAACGACGTTTTCAACTTCCGGGATTGAGGAGACCCGCATATCGATCAGCTGCATGTACTCCTTGGCTTGTTCGATGCCCGCATGCGGCATAGTGGTGGGCATCAACAGGAACGAGCCCTCGTCGAGTGGTGGCATGAATTCCTCACCAAGCCCGGGGAACGCGTGGTCAGCTGCGATCCATACCTGTGTGGTCCGGATGTTGACACCAACAACGTCAAGCCCTTTGGCCACGAAACCGAATACCGAGGTAAATCCGAGCCAGATTACCATGCTCAATATTACAAGTGCGGTTGGTATGGAGAGAAACAGGACTTTGTGCTCAAGGAACCATCCCAGCATATCGGAATAATATTTGACGACCAGGTAGAAGGTACCAAGGATTAGGACAAGGAGTAATCCCACAAAAAACAGGTTCCAGAAAAAGGCGACCGAAGGACCGAGGGGCAGCCAGGCCCTTGTCAATAGATATGAGACAAGGAGTACTATCAATGTGTTATTTGCCACTTCCTGGTATCGAGTGGCTGGGTGCTCAATCACCAGTGGGAGGCCGTTGATCAGGCCAAAGCCTATTAGTGCAAATCCTGCCCACGACGGCCCCGTAAACAGGACAAAGATCCCTGCAACAAACAACGCGCTGTTCCACAATAGCTTGACAAGTTTGCGGCGAATCTTGATCGAGAAGAACCAGTGGGCAAACGGCGGGATAAGCGTGATCGCGATGATGATGGAGGCGATCAGTGCGAAGGTTTTGGTGTAGGCCAGCGGGCGGAACAGCTTGCCTTCAGCGGCGACCATGGTAAACACGGGGAGAAAACTAACAATCGTGGTGGCGATGGCGGTAAAAACGGCAGAAGCAACCTCGCTGGTGGCGCGGAAGATAATTTCAAGCAGCCCGGCCTTATCGGGATTATCCGCTTCTTCAATATGCCTGAGCATATTCTCCGAAAGGATGACGCCCACATCCACAATCGTACCGATGGCAATGGCTATGCCGGAAAGGGCCACGATATTGGCATCCACATTGCCCAGCTTCATGGCGATGAAAGTCATCAGTACGGCTAGTGGCAGCATCCCGGAGATAAGGAATGAGCTGCGCAGGTTGAGGACCATCACGACCACTACGATGATCGTGATCAGGATTTCGAGGTTCAGAGCTTCTTCCAGTGTACCGAGCGTTTCGTTGATCAGCTCCGCGCGATCGTAAAACGGCACAATGGTAACTTTTGATTCGGTACCATCATCGAGGGTTTTGGTCGGAAGTCCGGGGGAGATTTCCTTGATCTGGGCTTTGACGTTTTCAATCACCTTCATCGGGTTTTCGCCGTAACGGGCTACAACTACTCCCCCCACAGCTTCCGCCCCGCCTTTATCCAGCACTCCGCGGCGCAGGGCTGGGCCGGTGCTCACATGCGCCACATCCTCGATGCGGAGCGGCACATTATTACGATTGGCAACGACCGCCTGTTCAATATCCTCCAGGTTTTTGATGTAGCCGAGTCCACGAACGAAGTACTCCACATTGTTTAGCTCGACGGTTCTGGCGCCAACTTCCGCATTACTGCTTTTGACAGCCTGGAAAATGTCGTTCATTGTGATGCCGTGCACCTGCATCGCCTCGGGATCCACATCAACCTGGTATTCCTTCACGTGTCCCCCGATTGGGGCTACTTCTGAAACGCCCTCAGCTGAAGAGAGGCCGTATCCCACGTAAAAATCCTGGATAGAGCGCAGTTCCTGCAGGTCCCACCCGCCGGTAGGGTTGCCTTCTGAATCGCGGCCCTCAAGCGTATACCAGAAAATTTGCCCAAGTGCCGTGGCATCGGGGCCGAGTGAAGGTTGGACGCCGTCGGGCAGCGTGCCAGAGGGCAAAGAGTTCAGTTTTTCGAGTATACGGGAGCGACTCCAGTAGAAATCCACATCTTCTTCAAAAATGACGTAGATGCTGGACATTCCCAGGATAGAGTTGCTGCGCACTGATCGCACGCCCGGTACATTCAGCAACTGCGTGGTCAGGGGATAGGTGATCTGGTCCTCCACATCCTGTGGTGAACGGCCGGGCCACCGAGTATAGACGATCTGCTGATTTTCACCGAGGTTTGGTATCGCGTCCACTGCAACAGGGTCGCGCGGCAGCGATTCGATATCCCATGAAAATGGCGCCACGGCCATACCCCAGGCAACAAAGCCCAGCAGCATCAGCACGGCGACGAGCTTATTTTCGAGAAAAAAGCGGATTGTTTTATCTAGCATCGATAATTGAATTAGTCTAAAATCTTTGAGCTTGGGCATTGGGAATACGCACTGCGTGCACGAAATACAGTCAGTATGCGTATTGCGTAAGACGGCGTTGATTTACATCAAAGCCAGTTGATAAGAGACTTAGACTAATTCAGAAAGGAGCTGTTCTTCAGAAAGATGGGAGGGGAGGAATCGCCCGCTTCAGTATGAAGGTAGGTAAATTGGGTGGATGTAGTGGCCGGATCGGTTTGATCCAGGATATCGATAACCGTGGTAATTATATCGGCTTTAACTCTCGTCAGGGTGTTGGTCGCACGATTAACCACACTCTGGTCAACACAGCAGCTGCAGTTGAAGCCGAGATCACAATCGGTATCTCCGGCATTGTCAGAATGATGTTTATGCTGCTCGGAATGATGCTCGTGATGTTCAACTGAAGCAGCAGCATGGTCAGACATACCGCAATACTTTGCAATTGCAGTGGGTGTGCTAATTCCTGCCACGAGCAAGAGCCCCGTCAGGATAGCAATCAAGCGATATGTCTTGGAAGTTTTATTCATCTACCGTTTTAATTCTGAAAATAACAAACTGAAGATATCGAAAAATATTGTGTGGATGCAATCTCGGATTCACGATCTAAAAATTTCATACATCTTAGCAGGAATTTTATTAAGTCTGCCACTCAAAGCTTTAAGATTTTAGATACAGAGCTTAATAATCATGAGTGAAATAGTTATGGACCACATAATGCATGAACATCATCATCGGAAAAATGTAAAACCAGATCCTTCCAACTCAGACATACGAGAAAAGAGCGAGGAATCCCATACTGGACATCAAGGGTCACATGAGGGACACATGCTTGAGGATTTTCTGAAGCGATTCTGGATTTCAGTGCTTTTAACCATCCCTATACTGGCACTCTCTCACATGCTGCAAGATATGGTGGGGATTGGAGAAGTACTGCGATTTCCCGGGGATACTTACCTCTCGTTTGCCCTGTCAACCATCGTCTTCTTTTACGGGGGGAAGCCTTTTCTAAATGGACTGGTCCGTGAAATGAAGCAACGAGCACCCGGCATGATGACCCTGATCGGCATTGCCATCTCAGCAGCCTATCTCTATAGTACGCTTGTGGTCTTCGTTGTAGATGGGCAGGTTTTTTTCTGGGAACTGGCTACACTGGTCGACATTATGCTGATTGGTCACTATATCGAAATGAAGTCGGTGATGGGAGCCTCACGAGCGCTGGAAGAGCTGGCTCGACTTATGCCTTCTGAAGCCCACCTTCTTCAGGAAGACGGTTCCACAAAAGATATTCCGCTGGAGGAGTTGACAACAGGAACGAGAGTATTGGTTAAGCCCGGTGAAAAGATTCCAGCCGACGGGGTGGTTGTTGACGGCAAAAGTTCGGTCAATGAATCACTGATGACCGGCGAATCAAAGCCGGTATCAAAAGGAAAAGGTGACGATGTGATCGGTGGATCCATCAATGAAGAAGGTTCCTTAAGTATTGAGATCAATCGGACTGGTGAGGACAGTTTTCTCTCACAAGTCATTAAGCTGGTCAAGGAGGCCCAGGAGAGTAAATCGCGAACGCAGGACCTGGCCAATCGGGCTGCATTCTGGTTGACCCTCGTCGCACTCGGAGCGGGAGCCATCACCTTTTTTGCATGGACATTCTTCACCTCGGAGGATTTTGTTTTTGCACTGGAGCGAACCGTCACGGTCATGGTGATCGCCTGTCCGCATGCACTCGGATTGGCCGTCCCGCTCGTCGTTGCTGTCTCCACAAGTTTGGCAGCACAAAATGGATTCCTGATCAGGAATCGTACGGCATTTGAAGAAGCGCGAAGCTTGGGAGCCGTCATCTTTGATAAGACCGGGACGCTGACCTACGGGGAGTTTGGGGTAACCGATATCGTCACACTGAATGGGCAGTATGATGAAAATGAGCTGTTGCAACTGGCGGCATCACTGGAACAAAACTCCCAGCATCCGATAGCCAGAGGAATCGTTAATGCAGCGACAGGGTTGATGAAGGTTGATGAATTCAATTCCATTACCGGAAAGGGCATTGAAGGACGTGTGGATGGCAAACGGGTTAAAGTTGTAAGTCCCGGCTTTTTGCGTGAAAAGGATATACGTTTACCAGGAAATGAATTTGAGCAACTTTCCAGCCAGGGAAAAACGGTGGTATTTGTATTGATTGAAGATCAACTCACTGGAGCCATTGCACTGGGAGACAAGATTAGAGAAGACTCCCGGCAGGTCATCGAGCAGCTGCATTCCATGGGTATCCAATCGATGATGCTAACCGGTGATAATGAGCAGACAGCAGCTTTTGTCGCTAACGAGCTTGGGCTTGATGACTACTTCGCTGAAGTGCTGCCCGAGGAGAAGGCAGCCAAAGTAAAAGAGGTGCAACACCGTGGCCTCAAGGTTGCCATGACCGGCGATGGCGTAAACGACGCCCCGGCCCTGGCCCAGGCTGATGTGGGTATTGCGATCGGTACTGGCTCGGATGTGGCCGTAGAGACGGGTGATATTATTCTCACTCAAAGCAATCCTAAAGATGTGGCCGCCGTAATAGGGCTGGCCCAGACGACCTACCGAAAGATGGTACAAAATCTGCTTTGGGCCACCGGCTACAACGCGTTTGCTATTCCCCTTGCAGCGGGCGTCCTTTCTGGCTTCGGAATTGTTTTGAGTCCAGCCGTCGGTGCAGTGCTGATGTCGTTAAGTACCGTTATCGTGGCTGTCAATGCCCGCTTTCTATCACTCAAACGTTAAGTATGTCTCATTAGCTATTGCATACAAGTAGAATTGAGATCTTTGTAATATTAATTAAATCATTAGAAAAATGAGTTAACACATTTCAAATGGGAGAGGCGAACTTTATAAGCATCTCCCTTTTCAACATTCTTTGGAGGGCCTGTTCCCCATACGCATTTGCGACACTGGTCTGTGGATTTTCTCAAACCTCAAAGAATCTATTAGATCTCATCAATGAACAGTTCGAACACAAAACGCTCAAATATCCTGGAAAATATTGATGTGGGATGATGAGATAGTTCATGTTTAACTTTTATATCGGTGTTTATAGTGCCTAAGCCCATAAATTAAATGATTTTTGGGGCGGCATGAAAAATTGGAATTACCCCAATCCACCCTTCAAAAGTTTCCGTTGTGTGTAGTGAATAGTTAATAATCACAAAATCTACAGACAACTATGAAACAATTACTTAAACCTATGGCATTCTGCGTGGCGGTGCTTTTTGCAGTATCGGCATGTAGCGATAACGGAACAGGAATGAACGGCGAGGAAGATAATGGCGATGGCGACATGAATCCCTCGGAGCTCTCCGTGGAGGACCAGGGAACCAGTAATGGAAACCAAGTCACCATTCCTTCCCTGATGATTGAAGAGTCTGGCTGGGTTGTTATTCACCGGGATGCAGACGGCGGCCCCCAGGTACCGGATATCATTGGTAAAGCGATGGTGGATGCGGGTGCCAATTCTGATGTAAGCATTCAGCTTGAAGAAAGCGTATCCGACGGGGAAACCCTATGGGCGATGCTGCACCAGGATACCGGAGCACAGGGAGAATATGAGTTTACCGGCAGTGACTCACCGGATCAACCCGTGACGGTAAATGGAGAAATCCTCACGAAATCATTCGTTATTAGTCAGACTGATCCCGCTGTAATGTCGGAAGACCAAGTCAATAAAGGCGGCGTTTTTGCAACCAATGTAGATGCAGCTGAAGATGGCTGGATTGTCATTCATCGATCCAACTCAGCCGGTGATGGTCCCCAGGTACCTGAAATTATTGCCAAGACGCAAGTATCAGCCGGTTCCAACACCGATGTGTTTATCCCTCTGAATGACGGTGAAACTGTTGAAGCGGGCGAAACCCTCTGGCCGATGCTGCACTATGACACCGGAACCAAAGGGGAGTATGAATTCGACGGGAGCAGCGGACTGGACCAACCGGTACTGTTTGACGGGAATATTGTGCTGAGCTCATTTACGGTCCTGGAAAACCAGTCAACGTTGACGGCAATGGATCAAACTTTAATGGATAACAGCATTTCTGTTGATGTTGATGCCTCAACCGATGGGTGGGTCGTCGTTCACCGTACAAGCACGGCAGGTGATGGGCCAATGGTTCCCGCTATCATCGGTAAGACAAAAATTGACGCAGGCATGAATGAAGATGTTATGATCTCATTTGGTGACTCTGTTGTAACGGATGGTGAGCAACTCTGGCCTATGGTTCACTTCGATACCGGTGTCAAGGGCGAGTATGAATTTGATGGAACAGGCACCCAGGATCTGCCGATGATTATCGACGGCTCCATACTGATGACGCCTATAACTGTTTCCGGTTCAACGGCAAGCGTAGTGGCAAATGATCAGGCCGCTGACAGTGATATAGCCATTGCGGAAGCCAATGCGATGCAGCGCGGATTTGTAGTTATCCACCGAAATACCCAGGATGGCAACGGAAATGACGCACCCGATGTATCGGGCATTATTGGAAAAACAGATGTTTATACCGGCACCAATGGCGATCTGACGATCAACCTTGATGAAGGTGAGTCTATTGAGTCTGGTGAGAAGTTGTGGGCGATGCTGCATATCGACAGCAACAGCAACGGAAGCTATGACTTTGACGCCAATGATGAGAACCCGGATGATCCTCCCGTATTTGACTCAAATGAAAATATTGTGATGGTTCAATTCACATTGGAATAGAGGTTAAAAGCCAAACACCACAACGACAGTTGAAAGCCTCCGGTTGATCCCGGGGGCTTTTCTGTTTTCCGCCAGTCGGAAAAGTTTAGTCCTTATAGTGACCCTCTCTTGTTCTCTGAGTCTGTCTAAAAAGACTCTTCTCAAAAGAAGAACGCCTGGACGTCATATGACTACCGGTTCAAGTTTGTAACTTGGACCAGTACAAAGCAGTTGGCAGCTTGCATGGCACAAGTTGCAAACTTGCGCCAGGTGGGAGATAATCTGGCCAATCTGTAGTTTGTTGGGACACGATGCATCGTGCTCTTACCTCTTATCGGCTGATTGGTTTGTTCTTTACTACTCAGCTTTAATGGAGCATACTGCTCGGCCTGCCTGCCCTTATAAGCACCGAATGTGTGATATGACCATATCAGGGTGCATGATATTACTATATCACGGTGTCCGATATACTCCTATCATACTGCCCGATATTAGTATATCATCCTGTACGATATTACTATATCAAGGAGAATGATATTATAATATCAGACCGTGTGATATTACTATATTAGAGAGCATGATATCATCATATCGGGAAGGCTGAGATGGCAATATCAGGCTGGTCGGGCAGTAAGGACAACCCGGTTGTGGTTAGAAGGACAGGCAGGTGGTGGTTCCCGGCACCGAATGAAGTAGTAGTAAAGCCATTGAGCATTAGCCTTTAGGGGACCCATCCCTATCCCCTCCAACAGAAAACCGCTGTTGCAGGGAGGGAAACGCACTGATTGGATTCCGGAAATTCTCCACTACCGGAACATGGACCAGTACAAAACAGTAGCAGCTTGCAATGGCACAAGTTACAAACTTGCGCCAGGTGGGGAAAAAATATGTCCAAACAATAGTTTTGCTCAATAAACCAACCGCAAAAAGAAATGTAGCAATCTTAGAACTGCTTAGTCCGACAGACTCCCAGGGCCCCGCATTATTACAGAGAGTGACACAAAGTAGGCGTGAAGGTAAACAAAGTAACAAAAGACTTTGTGGTTCTTTGTGAGTTCTTTGCGTATCTCTGTGGTACTTAGTAGGCACAAGTTGCAAACGTGCGCCAGGGGTTGATCAGTTGGCTAGATGGTAACAAATGTAAATCTCATATCTCCGAATTAAGGGTTCTTATGAGAGGGCTTTGCAAAACCCTACGACTTCGTCATTCTGAGCCCGTCGAAGAATCTCCTGAATCCGATTGATACCGTTAAATGGAGATCCTTCACTACGTTCAGGATGACTGCCCGGTTTTGCAAAGGCCTCTATGAATAATTTTGTTAAAGATATGTAAACGATTCGTTAGAATTTTGTGATACCTTCTCCCGCCCTCATGCTTACCTATAGGATATACTTTCATTTTAATCCAAAAGGTAAACCGTTATGAATCTATCACTAAAACACTCGTTAATTTATTGTTTATTGCCACTGTTCTCACTGGCACTTGTATCCTGTCATGATATGACAAAGGATGAAACGCCGATCGCTACTTATGAAGTTACCATTGAAAATGTAAGTCAGGTGTATCCCATCTTTAAAAGTTCCGCTTTTAACACGCCTGTTGGGGCCTCTGACCCGGGACCACTAATGCCGGGAGCGGCTTATGAGTTCGAATTTACGGCACCAGTTGGCAGCCACCTTTCCCTGGCTACCATGTTTGCCCAGTCGAACGACTGGATTTTTGCCACGGATGAGGATGGCATTGCGCTCTACAACCAGGATGGTTCACAGGTGACTGGTGATGTCACGGCGCAGATAGACCTCTATGATGTGGGTACGGAAGAGGACCAGGAGGTAGGCGTAGGCGATAACCAGGCACCCCGCCAAAGCGGTCCTGACACCGGTCCAGACGATGATGACCCCAATGTTCGGCTGGTGGATGACATGGATTTACCTCCCAATGAAGATATGATCCAGGTTACGCTGACATCTACCGGTGATCATGGGTTTATGGTGCGAATAGAAAACGTATCTGATGAGAATACGCTGCAAACCTCGGAGGGTAGTAAACCGGCGTTGCTTTCTCCCGGCACTTGGTTGGTTCACAATTCGAGTCAATCGGGACTGTTGTATACGCTGGGGGAACCCGATTACGGGGATGGCCTGGAAGCGATTGCTGAGGATGGCAACCCCAGCGAACTTGCTATGAGTTTAGCAGAGGATACTGGGCTGACGGTACCCCTTTCACCGGGCGCATTTGCTGTTTATGTAGGGAATAATCCCGTATTTAGGGCTGGAAAACCGGCGCCCGACAATGGTATTGAAGCAATTGCGGAAGACGGACAGCCTGCGATGCTGGCTTCGGTGCTATCCTCAGAAGAGAGAGTCAAGGCAAGCGGAGCATTTAATCAACCGGTGGGATCCAGCGAACCCGGTCCACTGCTGCCCGGGGAGAAGTATCAATTTACGTTTACGGCTCACCGGGGTGATCGCTTGACATTTGCCACGATGTACGTGCAGTCTAACGACCTTTTTTACGGCCCGGAAGAAAAGGGCATCTCCTTGTTTAGCCAGGGGACTCCAGTCACAGGCGATGTGACAGACCAACTGTTGCTTTGGGATGCCGGTACTGAAATAAATGAAGAGCCCGGTGTAGGACCCAACCAGGTGCTACGGCAATCAGACCTGGATACCGGGCCGGAAGATCCCAATCCAAATGTTCGAGAGGTTGATGATGAGTATGATTATGGAACTCTCTCCGAACGGATTAAGGTGACGATTCAGCTTGCTGATAACTAATTAACGTCAGTTCGACATAAAACTGTCATTGCGAGGGATTCAGCGATCTTCGGGAGGCAATCTCCCGATGGGTGAGCAAAAAAAACGGACGGGGAGATCGCCGCGTCGACCTCATCGTTAAACCAAAAAGGGCAACAAAGCCTCCTCGCGATGACAGTTTATTATTATGAGTTAGTCTCTCAGGTTAATTAGACGATTTTAGTTGGACCGTTAATAGGGGAATATGTAATCATTTTAAGTCCTATCCATAGCGCGGGAATTAATTCCCGCGCTATGGATGGGGCACTTATTGAATGGATTACAGTTTTTATCTCTTTTTCTTTCTAAAAGCGCCTCGGGGTCGCTATTAAGATTTGGAAGTTGTCTTTTGTACGAAAGCTTAGTAGTTATATCATATGGAATTAAAAAAAATACTTATCGTTGAGGACGACGAGGAGATCATCGATCTGGTGGAAATTAATGTGGAGGAGCTGGATTACGAGATCGAAAAGGCCCTGGACGGTAAGGTTGGCCTGGAAAAGGCGTCAACAGGGAATTACGATTTGATCATCCTGGACCTTATGCTTCCCAAAATGGATGGATTGGAAGTGTGCAAGACGTTGCGAGCACAAGATATAAACACGCCGATCTTAATGTTGACGGCTAAATCGGAAGAGTTTGACAAAGTGCTTGGACTGGAACTGGGGGCCGATGACTACCTCACCAAACCGTTCAGTATTCGCGAGCTTCTTGCCCGGATAAAAGCTAATCTTCGAAGAGTAGAAGTGGACAAGAAAGAATCCATGCTGAAGAATGATAAAACCGAACTCAATATTGGGGAACTAAAACTTAATCCCACCAAACGAAAAGTCACGATTTCTGGGGAGGCGATATCATTGACGCCAAAAGAGTTTGAGCTACTGCACTTGTTTGCCTCAAATCCTGGCAAAGCATTTTCACGGGAAGACCTGTTAACCGAGATCTGGGGATATCAATTTGAGGGATATGACCACACGGTAAATTCGCATATCAATAGATTACGAAATAAGATTGAGGCAGATCCTTCTGATCCCGTGTACCTCAAGACGGTTTGGGGCGTTGGATATCGATTTGTTGAACCGGAGGAAATTGAGCGATGACCAACCTTTTTCATTCATTTTACTGGAAGATTTCACTCGTATTTTTGCTGCTGCTTATCGCTTTGGGGGCAGCACAGGTGCTTATTACCTACAATTCCTCGATGCAGTTTGTACGACAGGCCGACCAAAAGTTGAACCTGGATCTGGCAAAAAACATGGCTGGAGAATTTGAAGCAGAGCTGGAAGATGGCCTTGATATCAGCCGTATCAAAAGTTCGATCCATGACATGATGGTGGTGAATCCGCGTATCGAAATTTATATACTGGACTCCAGCGGTAAAATATTGGCGTATTTTATAGATCCACCAGGCGAAGTAAAACAGGATTCAGTGAGTTTGGGCCCGGTACGGGATTTTCTGCAACATCCGCAATCCGATCTGATTATGGGGGAAGATCCACGTAATCCGAGTCTCACGAAGCCAATTTCTGTGGCACCGCTCGATATTGGGGAGCCACAAAATGGCTATGTCTATATCATTCTGGGAGGTGAACAATATGATTCAGCGCTACGTATGCTGGAAAACAGCTACTACCTGCAAACCAGTATTAAAATATTTGGTGTTATACTGCTGGTAACGGGCATCGCAGGACTAATTATTTTTGCCTTTCTCACTCGGCGTCTACGTAAGATGACAGGAATCATCAGTAAATTCGACCAGGGAGATCTTGATCAGCGGGTACCAGTCAATTCAGATGATGAGATCGGTCGATTAGCGAAAAGTTTTAACTCGATGGCCGATACGCTCCAGGAAAATATGAAGGAGCTCAAAAAAACTGACCAGCTCCGTCGTGAGCTTATTGCCAATGTTTCGCACGACCTGAGGAGTCCCTTGGCCTCAATTCAGGGCTACCTGGAAACGATTTTACTGAAAGAGTCGACACTGAGTCATGAGAAGAGAAGGAAATACCTGGAAATTATTCTGAAGAATACATTCGGGTTACGCCAGCTGGTGGAGGAGCTTTTTGAGCTCTCGAAGTTGGATACAAAGCAGGTTGAGCCGGAAGTCGAGCCATTTTCGATTAGTGATTTGATACAGGATGTGGCTCTTAAATTTGAGCAGCAAGCCGATGACAAGGGGATTCAGATCGTGGCCGAAAATGCTTCTGGCCTGCCCCTTGTAAAGGGTGATATTGCACTTATTGAGCGCGTGTTAAGCAATTTGATAGAGAACTCTATTCAGTATTCTGAGGAGGGCGGAATCATCCGATTGGAGCTAAAACAAGAGGGGGCAGCGGTGCAGGTACAGGTCAAAGATACCGGCGCGGGAATAAGTGAAGATGATCTGCCCCATATCTTTGATCGTTTTTACCGGGCGGAAAAAAGTCGTTCTCGTTCTGAGGAGGGTACAGGCCTTGGCCTTGCCATCGCCAAGAAAATTATGGAGCTGCACGGTAAAGAAATCCAGGCTCAGAACCGGAATGGACAAGGGGCTGTGTTTACTTTTGAGCTGGACAGGGCAAATTAACAGTATGAAATTACAATCTTTCCACAGAGGAACTTTCATGCCTTTAGTGTAATATATATAAGTTGTTGTTTATGCATGATTTAGATAGGTTTATGAGCAGGTATGAATACTAATTGTTTCTAATATCTTATCTGGAAGAGGTTACTATGTTAAAAGGGAATGCACTTCACGTTTTGGTAGTCGTAATAGCACTGGGTTTTTCGTTTCTGATTGGATGCGGTGGTAGCCAGGAAAAGGCAGATTCCGCAGCATCGGAGGATACGATGATGACAGAAGAATCGATGCAGCAGCCGATGCAGGAAGAACCGATGGATATGGCGGAAGGTCAAACGTTCCAGGCTGAGCTTAGTGGTTCAAATGAAGTTCCCTCGGTCGAAACCAGCGCAAGTGGCACTTTTACCGCTACTTTGGTTGGTGACAGTATTCACGTCCAGGGAAAATTTTCAGGGCTAAGCAGTGATTACGTGGCGTCTCATATCCACAAGGCAGTAGAGGGAGAAAATGGTGGACCGATTATAACTCTGGAACCGACCGTAGGTGCCGACAAGCTTTCCGGCTCATGGGACGCTTCCTACCTGTTGGATAGTGCCCAAATTACAGCCCTGAAGTCGGATAGTCTCTACATAAATGTGCACAGTGCTGAGCATAAGTCGGGAGAGCTTCGCGGGCAACTTACTCCTTCGGGAATGTAAGATCATGCTATAAAAAGGATGTGAGCAGGAAGCGCGGATTCAACGGGTAAACGGATTACTATAATCTATTTGAGATCATCCGCCCAAACCGCGTCACCTGCGTTCTATTTGTGCGCTTCCACAAAAAGAAACTTCCAATACCGCCAGTTCCAGCTATCGGTTTGTTGGACACGAAACCCGCTTTTTTTAAGCATTTCCTCCAACTCCGGCAGGGAGCGGGTATCGATATAAGCCGAAGTCAACAGGTTGATAACAGTATTCATGAATCTGAAAAGGCCGGACCTGTTCCAGTCCAGCAGGTAAAGGTGACCACCGGTTTTTAACGTGAGATGCAGCAGGTCCAGCGTTTGCTGTTGATTGTGATAAAAATGAAACGCGTTCAGGCAAAACACTCTGTCAAAGCTGTTCTTCTCAAATGGAATGCGATCAGCACGAAATTTGGTGAAAGAAAGACGTTCATCTTTTGGCAGGCGATTTTTGGCAATGTTGAGCATGCCCTCAGAGGGGTCGTTAATGACAAGTCTGCTAAATGGAAACTGCCTCTCCACCAGTTTTTTTGCCAGCAGACCGGTTCCACCACTCAGGTCCAATATCCAGTCATCAGGTTTGGTCTCGATCTTGCTCAGAAATTTTTCATGCGTGTGATAGAGGTATCGCTTCCACTTTTTTTCATATTCCCCGGCCGTCTGGTCATATTGCTGGATTGTTGATTCTGACAGGGGCATATTTTATGCTGTCTCCTCAAGTGATCGAGTGAGTAGGTTCCGCCGATTTAGTTCAGACAAGATAAGCTCCGTCATCTCACTTTGAAACGGAAACTCGTAACGTATATCAAGCACATACGCTTTGACTCGCAGTTTCAGAACGAAGTTTTTTTCATGAATTTCATTTTTTGCAATCACTACCACCGGCTTTTTCAGGTAGACATACCGCGATGATACAGCGGCCTTATAGGCGATTCGCTTTACGAGGTCGATATCGATATCGGCGGGCAGGAATATCTCAGCCACTACCTGGCAGTCCAAGGCCCCGGAGTTGGCATTTGAGATCGCCTTGCTGGAGATCTCTCCATTGGGCAGGCTCACCACCGAGTCGTCCGGCGTAACAATGCGCGTGGACCGAAGTCCAATTTGGACAACCTCGCCATAGTAGTCCCCAACTTCAATTTTGTCCCCCACCTGGAAGGGACGGTCCAGGATGATAATAAAGCCACCGAATATATTTTTCAGGATATCCTGGGAGGCCAGTCCCACCGCAATACCGATGGTGGCCGTTACGGTGATGATTGTCTCAAACGGCGGATCGATAATGCCTGCTATGACAATATAGAGGGAAAACGACCAGATCGTGATCCGAACAATAGGCACCGAGCGCTTAATAGCGAGCCGGTACTTCGAAGTTTTTTCAGAGAGATTATCGATAATCTGGATCAAAAACCGGTTCAGGAAATAGGTGACAGCAAGGATGAGCAGGATCATGAAGACCATGCCAAATGATATCAGTTCCCCAATTTGCCCTACGAGTTTCTGGGGAGTGTCACCATTCGTTTCCTCTGCCTTTTCAGAGGTAGTTCCCGAAGTTGGGATCTCAACTTTCAGCGTGTCGTTTTGCTGTACTGTAGCGGTGTCGGGCTGATTGTCCTGCGAAAAAACCGTAGTTGGGATTAAGCAACTACTCAAACCTACAAATAGAACAAGGAAAAGAATATATGCCTTTTTCATATGTGGTCTCCTCAGTATAGATGTATGATATTTCGTTCTTTCAGTACCTTCACTACCTGTCGATACATCAGGTGATTTAGCGTGTATTGAGAATCGTTTTGCTGCAGCAATCCCCTTGTTTTCAGGCGCGTCAGAATTAACCGGCTCTCCTGTTCATTCAATTGCAGGATTTTGGAAAGTTGGGAGGGCGTAAGTGAGTCGTGGAGGACCATGGCAGAAAGGGGGAACAATATTTCAGGCGTGAGCTCCTCCACAAGCTCAAGTTCGGTGACCTCAAGCGGTTTGATATAAAAATGGGTATCACTGTATGCCCGAATGGAACGAACCCAAAAGATCATAGCAATGGAGGCGTTACCCTGGGCTAAAGCTGCAAGTTTCTCAAAATAGGAGTCACGCAGATATTCCTGTGCTTCCTCTTCTTTATCAAGGAGTTTGCGGTAAGCCCGGTCCTTGTTCTGCGACTCCCCCGGCTCGAAAACCAGTTCATAGCCACTGGCTTCATGGCGTTTCATGATCACCGATTTGATCTGTTCATCAGTTAAGTTGTCAGACTTCAGGATATGTGAAAAATAGTCGGCCACCGATAATGTTTTCTGCAGGAAATGCCATGCATAGGAAGAGCAGCTGGTGATCCAGAAGATATTATCTTTGGTCTCTGAAATAATATAAAGCAGGGTTTCCAGTCCTCCATAGCCATTCAGGTTACGCAGGTACAGGTTTTGGAGTGCTTCCACCACAATGATCTGCTTTTTTCTTCTCTTGAGTGAAGCAATGATGGCATCTACAGAGTTGGATTTGTTCATGCCAAGCGCTTCCCCCAGTAATTTTACCACCTCCTCTTTGGTGGAATAGGTTTCTCCCAATACAATACGAGTTGTCTTGGCTTTGGGAAACACTTCATCGAGGGCAAAATTAAGATATGTCGATTTCCCGCTGCCCTTTTCACCCATTACAGCAAATGTTGCTGGAAAGCCGCTCTGCCAGTTTTCATAGGCTCTGCTCAACATGTTGAAGTTTTCATTCATCGTCACATAAAAACGCCGGTCGGTGTCAGCAGAAAAGTTGAACAGACGGCGGTAGATATAGGGAAGCTCACCGACTTTGGAGTCGGTCTCCGTGAGATAATGTGCTATCTCTGCTTTCTGTTCCTCTTTCTTTTTCTCTTCTTCAAAGCCCAAGAATGTTGTCACCGAATGGAAGTATTTCTTCCACTTTCGGAGCAAAAATCGTCCCAGTAGCGTGATGCGATCTTCCATTCGGGCCCATCGTGCACGTAGCTTCGTAGTCCAGCTTTGGGCTGTTTCTTTCACCCTGTATCTTGCATCAAGGATCTGGAAATCACTCGGATCTCCCGTATGGAGCAGGTTGAGCAGTCGGCTATAAAATGCGCTGCTCTCTTCAAGGACAACATTTCTCAGCTCATCCTGCTTTTTAGCTATCGATTCGGAACACTGTGCCAGCTTCAGTTCACTCCGTTCAAGGGCCTCGCGTGCAATGCCTATCGGGTCCTCTGTCTCCTTGCCTTTCTCTTCAAGAAGTTCCTGCGAGGAACCCATATTTACCTCAATTACTTCACGAATCTCTTGAAGTTCATTGATCTGAGAACGAAGGAACTCATCATACTTTTGGAACCCGGGATTCACTTTACCCAGCACATGCTCCTTCAATGCCCGAATTACCAGCAGGCGCCACTCAATAGTCTTGTAGCTGAGTGAGGGGGGATCCTGGTCCAGCTTCTGGTCATGAACAAATGGCACGCTGTCTGCAACTTCATTGGCTTGCAGCAGGGCCTTTTCAGAAAATTGTTCGGCCATTTGGCTAAGCTCTCTTTGCTCAAGCGATTTTTCCACTGAATTGATCAGCTTATCCAGCTTTTCCTCCAGTTGCACTCGAGAGGTTTTCAGGTACTCAAGCTTTTCTTTCTTGGATCTGCTACTGTCCAGCTCATCCAGCTTATCTTGAACTACATGCAGTTCCTCCTGCACTTTACTTATTCTTACAAAGAAAAAGCGTTTGAAATAATCTTCGATGGATTCGAAAAATGACCGGCTATCTTCCTCCAGCCGGTTTCGGAAATCCAGGAACCTGTTGATCGTCCCGGTTTTGTCGAGGAGTGATTGCTGCACTTTTTTCCACTTTTCCGCATGATCCGAAAGCGTTTGTGCAGCCTTTGATTTGGTCCTGTTAATTCGTGCTTTACTGTAGAATGAGGCCCTTTTCTCGAACGTCCCTGCTTTCTCGAAGTGATTAAGGAGAAGCTTCTTAACCGCCCGCCGGTCTTCACCCAGCTCTTCGTGAAGGGCAGCTTTTTGCGATTGAATCTGTTCCAGGAACTCCTCCACCTGCTTTTTCAGACTCTTGTAAAGCTCCGACAGGTTGTCTTCACTTTTACCGCTATATTCTTCAGCAAGAAACTCCTCCAACCCTGATATTATTGTAACCAGCGGTCTTTCATCCTCATTGATCCACCATTTGGGGAGCTGGGTACGGGCAAACAGGTGATATTCAATAACCTGCTTGAGTGGAATATGTTGAGTCCATGGCTGATAGGTTTTTTCAGGTTTTTTGGACTTCCTTCGTATAAAGTTAAGCAGATTGTGGCCAGACCGGTCAATCGAGCGGAAGAGACGCTTGAACGCTTTCCCGGTTTTTACAACAATCGAGTCTTTTGGCAGAGGGCGGAAGCGATCTTCATTCTGTTCAATTGTTGCCTCACGGTCAAAGCTTCCCGCAAATTGATACACAGCCACCATATAGGCGTCAGCCAGTTTATCCTGTTCCTGCTGGTCGAGCTTGTTATTTAACTTCCCAATGGCATTTTGGAGTTCCGAAAGCAGCCAGGCAGGTGTAGGTTCTGAGTCCTGGATATTATCCAGCAATTCTTTCAGTACCTCCTCAAAAGACTCAAGCCGAGATGTTCTCTTCTTTTCTATAATCTGGATAAAGTCGGATTTCGACTTTTCCTCAAGCGCTTTCTGTATATCCTCTACACCAGAAGTTTTTGTCATGTCCCCATCCCGCTGTAAAATACCTAAAGTTAGTTGAACTGAATTCGTCCTGATAAATTTAAACTATCGATGATGATAGCCTTAATTTAATTGTAACTAAAATAAGCCAAAATGTGATAGAAATAATACACTAGACAATTCAGTATGATTTACCTAGTGCCTAGAATGTTTTTCATCATAATCACGTTCGAAACGAACCGGATGTAGTGATTGCTGATGCTATTTATGGCCAACTCAAAAAGTTATTTTAGTCTGTTTGTAATTATAGGTGTTCCTTTGATATGAACAAATCCGCCAGGTGGGCTAAAGTAACAGAAATAATTTGAGTCTGAAGGTCTGGGAGGGTAGCGCAGGAATGAGCTCCCGCACTGGTGTCAAGGTGTACTCTCCTACTGTACAATCAGTAGTAGTTACTGATAGATTTCACCTCCTTTATCCATGAACTCTCCCGACTTTTCCTGCATCCCTTCCTCGCGTGCTTTCTTGGAGTCATCGATCTGGCGCTCCTCCGCATATTCTCTGACCTCCTGGGAAATTTTCATGGAGCAGAATTTGGGACCGCACATGGAACAGAAATGAGCTACTTTGGCCGCGTCATTGGGCAGGGTTTCGTCATGATACTCGCGGGCCCGGTGCGGATCCAGGCTGAGGTTAAACTGGTCGTTCCACCGGAACTCAAAGCGGGCCTTGGAGAGCGCGTTGTCGTGGGCCTGTGCCCCGGGATGTCCCTTGGCCAGGTCAGCTGCATGCGCGGCAAGCTTGTAGGATATCACACCCTCCCGCACGTCGTGCTTGTTGGGCAGCCCCAGGTGCTCCTTCGGCGTAACATAGCAGAGCATAGCCGTGCCGTACCACCCGATCATGGCCGCCCCAATCGCCGAGGTGATATGATCATACCCGGGCGCTATGTCTGTAGTGAGGGGACCCAGCGTATAGAATGGGGCTTCATGGCACCACTCCAACTGTTTCGCCATATTCTCCTTGATCATGTGCATAGGTACGTATCCCGGCCCTTCGTTCATCACCTGCACGTCATACTCCCAAGCGCGCTTGGTGAGGTCGCCCTGAACCTTCAATTCAGCAAACTGTGCTTCGTCGTTCGCATCGGCGATGGAGCCGGGACGCAGGCCGTCGCCGATAGAAAGTGAAATATCATAGGCAGCACAGATCTCACAGATCTCGTCCCAGTGGGTATAGAGAAAGTTTTCATCGTGATGCGCCAGGCACCATTTGGCCATAATGGACCCACCCCGCGATACGATGCCAGTTACCCGTTCCGCTGTCTTGGGAATAAATCGGAGCAGCACGCCGGCATGGATTGTCATATAGTCAACGCCCTGCTCGGCCTGTTCAATAATGGTATCCCGGAATATCGGCCAGTTGAGTTCCTCAGCTTTGCCATTCACCTTTTCAAGTGCCTGGTAAATAGGAACAGTACCCACCGGGACCGGGCTGTTGCGGATAATCCACTCCCGTGCTTCGTGGATGTTATCGCCCGTGGAGAGATCCATGATCGTATCGGCGCCCCATCTGGTCGCCCATACCAGCTTTTCCACTTCTTCGGCAATGGAGGAGGTCACGGCAGAATTCCCCATATTGGCATTAATCTTTACCAGGAAATTACGGCCGATGATCATCGGTTCCAGCTCCGGGTGATTGATATTGGATGGGATGATCGCCCGGCCTTTTGCCACTTCATCACGGACAAACTCCGGGGTGATGGTGTCGGGTATTTCAGCACCCATCGGCTGCCCCGGGTGCTGGTCCAGCAGGTCGCTGTCTTCCAGGGACTGGCGTTTCTGGTTCTCACGAATGGCGATGAACTCCATCTCGGGCGTAATGATCCCTTTCCGGGCATAGTGCATCTGGGTGACCCGCCGCCCATCTTTCGCCTTTCGCGGTTTGTGAGTATGCTTAAACTGCAGGTGAGGTAACTGGGGATCATCTCTCCGTTTGCGGGTGTATTCTGATGAAAACTGCTCCAGCTGCCGGGTATCGTCCCGTTCCTGAATCCACTGCTCCCGGATGCGCGGTATCCCTTTTCGGATATCAATGTCAGTCTGGGAATCGGTATACGGCCCGGATGTGTCATAAACATAGACGTCTGGGTTGGCTTCGGTACCGAACAGGGAGGAGGTTTCATCCTGTGAAATTTTGCGCATGGGAACCTTGATATCAACGCGGCTGCCCTGCACAAACACTTTTTCCGAGCCAGGCAGCGGCTGTTTCATGTCGCTGTCCAGTTCTGTGTTGCCAGGTGTGCCCGGATGGCTTCTATCTCCATCGGAATGGAGGCTCGTTGTTTTGCTGTGATCTTCTTTGGATTGGTGGTCTGAATCAGACATAGTGATCTCTTCCTTATAAGTTGCAGATATCAATTACAACGAAAGAGGGGAGACTTGAAGAATCCTGGTGAAACAGTGCTGTAACGTAAAAGATGTGTCACCGAAAGCTTCCTTCCGTCGGTACTAACCGAGTCAAGTTCCTGGAGTTTTTCTCAGCCTTATCGATCCCTGCACAAGGGAGGGACAAAGCACCCCCAGCTTTCGCTGGAACCAACATAACAAGGGAAGAGGTGGCGTGCAAGTTTTCAGTATTCTAAGATCTGCGAACTCTGTGTAATCAGCGGGTGAAACTTGCCTAATCGGTGGTTTATTCTTCCCCACCCGTAGATGATGCTGATGTCCTGGTTAAACAGCTACTAGCAGCGCCGTGCCATACATGATGGCGACTCCCAAGACAAAACCAGTAAGATTAGGAACGGTAAACCACGACTTGGAAGGAGCGTTTTTGGTGAGAAAGACTCCGACTTCCACAATAACCTGTAGGATAGCCCCCGCCCCGATGGCAAACAGGATAGCGCCCCAGTGCGGTGCGTATGAAAAAGCCCCGATAAGCGTTCCGGCTGCCGCAGGGAGGCCCGCCAAGAGCGTCAGATTGACGAATGTGCCGAAGCTGGTTTTCCTGCTCAACAGGGGCGCTGCTATACCGATACCCTCCGTCAGGTTGTGAAGGGTAAATCCCACCACGAGAAAAGAGCCCAGCGCCGCTTCACCCGAAGCCATAGCCGCCCCGACCGCCAGCCCTTCACCAAGGTTGTGGAGCCCGATACCGAAGGCCAGGTAGGTGGCCAGGGAAAGACCTTCCGGCGCCTGTCCACCCCGGCGACCAACAGCAAAAATGATTAAAAAGGCAATGCCCGTGGTCAGCCAGACGAGCAGGTTACCACTGAATACGCCGGCTGTCTGCTGTGATATTTCAAATCCCTCTTGCAGGGTGTCGATAAACAGGTACGCGAGGAGCCCGATTGTGAGTGTGAGCAGAAAGTTGAGCCCTTTAGATCCCAACGTTTTCAGGTAGGGGTAGAATAGCAATCCAAGGCCTACTGGTATTACCCCGATATAGATCCCCAGCAAAATATAAGCACCCACACGCTGCAACGACCAGGCTGGTGTAGGTTCCGCAATTTCAATGGTATGGCTGAACGTTGCGCCGGTACTTGTGATAAGTTTTATTTCGTGTAGCTCATGCCGAACCCATGGGTAGGGAATGTCTATTTTAGCAGTAGAAAGGCGAGATAAGGAACCTTTCGGAGTCTGTGTAAATTCCCAGTAGGCGTCGTCGACCAGTACCTGGGCTATCTTGACCGGCTCCGAGCCATTGACGCGAACGGTCAGGTGGATACCCTCCTCATCCAGCACGGTACGCTCCACGGTTACTTCTTCAATGGGAGGGGCCTGAACACCCAGCGGCTCCAGGGGATTGGTTGCAAAAAACAGGGCGATCGATCCCAAGAGTAGTACGACTGGCAGTATCAGCCAAGTCCATTTCGGAAGGCGTTGTGTTATCTTGTCGCTCATACCGATATCTCCGCATCCTTATTTACGACATCGAAAAAGCTCATCCAGCCCAGCTCGGCAAACTCTGACTGGTGAGCGTGGAACATATATTTGCCGGGCTCAAAGTCTTCGAACGAAAATTCTAGAATTCCACGCTGTGCCTGGCACATCATCACCGTATCGATATTCTCATTTGTGGGGGTCAGCGTGGTGCCATGATCATAGAAGTCGAAGAAGTTGGCGTGCAAGTGAAAGGAGTTGATCGGGTCGAACTCCGTGATGTTGATCAGGTAGACCCTGATCGGCTGGTCATGTTGCACTTTGATCGGTTTGTGTTGATAAGCAAACGCGACCGTATTAGCGGCATACACTTCATTATCGTTGTCAAAATTTGTGTCAAAGCCGTTCATTACGATTATGAACTCCTGCCAGCGTTCGTTTTCCTTGGTACCCAACAGGCGGGAACGAGCGGTATCTTCATACTCCGGGTGACGCTCAGGGTCAGGATCGACAATAAAAGCACCGTACAAACCCTTGTGAATATGGCGTTTTAGTGGGGTGGAGTGGCAATGGTAGAGATGACATCCGAAGGGTGCTGCATCAAACTCGTAGGTAAAAGATTCGGCCGGACCGATCATTCCGGGCCCGGTACCAGGGATTCCATCCATCGATGAGGAGTGAATTCCATGAAAATGGATGGTGTGAGCGTGTGAACCCGCATTAATGAAATGGATTCGGATACGATCGCCCTCGGTACAGCGAAGAGTGGGGCCCGGAACACGTCCATTATAGGTCCACGCCGGGAAAAAGATACCGGGAGCTATTTCGATCTCTTTGTCAATGGCCGAGATTTCATACTCCCGCAGGGTCTGTCCGTTTGGCAAAGTGGAAACGTTACCGGTATCCCAATCTGTTAACATCTGGTGGGGATCAAAACCGTTGCGCTGGTGGTCCACCTGACCCATGGTTGTCATTGCACCGTGCCCTTTATTCTGCGCGGCTGTTTTTGGGGATTGTTCCCCGTTGTAGGTAGGTTGGTCTTTTTGGCCCAGACCGGAGAACAGCGATCCAAGCAAGGTGGCGGCACCAGAGAACAGACCGGTTTTCAGGAAGAACTTTCTGGAAAATTTAGGCGACATAACAACCTCCTGGCTGGTTAATCAGCAAGTATTATTAATATAGAAAAAAATAATTTTTAGTTAAAGCTAATTAGGGGCAAGAAGTGAGATGGGAGACTTGGGATGAGCACATTCTGTCTTTTTTGACCTGATGGGACTGCGATATTACTCGTAAAGAAGTAAGATCTGCAGATTAAGTAAGGCACGGCTGAACCGGTCTCCCCTTATAAATTTACTGTTTAGCGGCGGAAAGCTGGAGTTCTTTTGTCAGGATGAAATCGCTAAATTCAGAGGCATCTCCGTTTGCGGCGTTGGCAGCCAAGTGGATTTGAACTTCATCTTGGCGTTGCGGTGCAATCCATTTGAACTGCCAGTAGGTAGACTCATTTCCTGTGAGTTCCGTCCCCTTTGCGGAGTGCTGTAGGTACTGGATGCTGTCGGGCGTGTTTGAGGTGAACTGCGTGCGATCAGATTGCGGACTGAACATGCCGGCTTGCCAGCCATCTGCAAATCGAGCCGTGAGCTGGAACCCGGCTTTTGCCAATCCAGGACGTTCTATGTGAATGCGAATCATATAGGATTGACCGCTTTTATATTCTTGAGGGAATCCATCAACAGATAGTTTACCTTCGTCATGGTTAAGTGGATAATCAAAATGACAGCTGTGGCAGGTATCCTCTCCAAATCCCCCGGTAAAGGCCCCGGTTAGGTGTTCGGGATATTTATTGGGTACAGACCCCGATACGGAGCTGCCCACTTCAAACCCCAAGCCAACAAGTAACGTCAGGACTGTAGGGAGAATTAGTTTAATCATATGAATCATGTAAGTGGATGAAATGGATTCCAGAAGTATTGACTTGAGGAACAAATTTACGCTAATAGAAATAACCTCAAAATTAATAAAGATAAAATGGCTACCAAGGTATAAATACCCTCTCTGTCATCCTGTACCACAGCTACGCCATGGCTTCAAAGAGTGGGTCTGATCTGGGATTTCGTGGGGCTGTCTGGCGTTGATAACATTTTTTAATCAGATTAGCGCTATGGTTCCCTGCGAGATCCTGAAACAAGTTCGGGATGACACCATCTTTTTTAACCGCTAAACGTGTAAAGAAAAATTACTCGGTTAGAGTCGGATAATCTGCGAACTCTGCGCCATCTGCGGGAATAAAATTCTCCCCGTAATTATTTGGAAACAAGTTCAATTAATCCAGCAATTGCTTACTGAACCCGCCTCATCCGGGTTCTATTAGTTTATTACCGCCCGCCCCAGATAATTCGTATCAGTGCCGAACCAGATGGAGTTGGTTTCTTCGTCAAATACCATATGCCGGACGGTGCCGCCGCCACTCTCAATTTCAGTAGAGCTGACAAACTCTTTCGATTTTGTATCAAACCCGACAAACATGTTGGGATCAACCCCGGTTTCAACAACCCAGAAATGATCCTGATCATCAACCGTTACCGCGTAGGGGCGTGAGCTGGTACCAGAAGGCAACGGCCACTCCTGGAAGGAACCGTCAGCAGGATCATACATTCCCACATAGCCTCGGGAATAGTCGCCGTACCAGATGGTACCGTCAGAGGTTTGTGCCAGTCGGCGGGGACGTGAATCTGCATTGGGGAGCTCAATTTCGGTAAGCTCCATCGTTTCAGGATCTACAGTGGCTAACTTATTAGTGCCAAACAGGGCGATCCACGGCTGCTCCATGTTTTGATCCATGATAATGCCATATGGTCGTGCCCGTGGAGTTTCCACCGGAATGATAGTCGGTTCGCCGGTTTCAACATTGAAAAACCCAACCGAGTTTGCCCCCTGTGATGTGAACCACATATTGCCATCCTCGTTGAACGCTATGGTATGCGGATCGCGGGCACTGTTGTCGTCGGGCATCATGTATTTGGTGATTTCCCCGGTCTCGGGATTAACTTTACCGATGTGGTTGGCACGGTTTCCGGCGTACCATGGGAACCCGTTGTCATCGACGACCACGGTGTGGGGTCCCGCCCCATCTTCGAGATCAATTTTACGAAATTCTTCAGTTTCTGGATCAAATTCGCCTACGTAGTGGGAGCGCTGTCCGACAAACCAGATGTCGCCATCGGGAGCCACATAGGGATCACGCGGTCGGCTGTTTTCCCAGGGTACCTGCCATTCGCTGATCTGAACTTCTACGACGGCATTGGTATCGATTTCTTTATCGGAGAATGCATATACAAATAATACGGCAATACTCAGGATGGATAAGGTTAGCTTCTTCATAACCGGAAATATTTTATGAGGAGTTAATATATATGACGGTCTGCGTTACAATAATCAACGACCGCTTGTTTGGGTGCTACTAAGGAAATCTCCAGTATATATGTTACAACCCAAAGTTGAAGAAATTCTGAATGTTTTGCGAGGGAATATGTTGCCTTTATTAGTCGGGTTAATATTCTCCTAATAATATCCTGGCAACCATAAAAAGTAATGCCCTATCTATTCGCGGGAATTAATTCCCACGCCAGTGATTGCTGAAGCAGGGTATTGTGAGGCAGCATAGGGTCGGGTGTACGACACCTTCCCAGCGATTTTTAATTTTTTTAGTAGTTTGTTCATGGTTGGGAGACAGTTGCACTACTGACCAATCAGTTGGGCCAAAGATTTTCACAGATGAAAATTAATGAATACAGATATAGAACATGTATTCTAACAAGGATTTCCACAATCAATATTAACCTGTGTAGATCTGTGGCTAATTCTTCAAAATGGATTCGTCCAGCATGTCATTTTCCCGGAATACAAAAGAGTTGGAGAGTAAAATCCCGAGGTAAACAGAGAGGACTGTTCCGGCAAAAATGGCAAGCATAATCATAATCTGGTATTTGATGGCGATGATCGGTGAGCTGCCGCTGAGAATTTGCCCCGTCATCATGCCGGGCAGTGAGACGAGTCCGATGGTGGCCATAGTTGCCAGGGTGGGGTTGGCTGAACGTTTAAGAGCTCGCTGGAAAAAGGGAAACAGCGCCTCATGCCTTGTGGCACCGCAGGCCAGGTAAAACTGGTAGCGCTCTTTTTGCTCTTTCAGGCTGTAATAGAAATCGTTGATGCCGATCACGTTACTCCGCAGACAGTTGCCCAGCACCATGCCGGTGATCGGGATGGTATACTGGGCGGCCAAAAACTTGGGAAGCTGGATCACCAGCTCAAGGAAAAAGAGATCGATCAGGATTATGCCGAAAAAGGTGGCCCCGAAGATGGGAAGGATCAGCTTCCACTGCCGGTTTAGCTCACTTCGGTCGATCGTGGCAAAATCGGCCACGCCCACCATCACCAGGATCCATGCCATGTTGATCCACGCATTGTCCAGCACAAACAGGTATTCCAGGTAGTAACCAACAAACAGCAGCTGCAAGGTCATCCGCAGTGTGGCAATGCCCAGTTTTTTGTTGAGTCCCGTTTTATAGCGCCACAGGATGAACGCCGGGATCAGCAAAATCAGGAAGCCGATGCCCAGTTGCAGCCAACCCAGATCAATAATTTCCATAAAATTATGACACGTCTTTAAATTTCTAGTTTAAAACTTGTAGAGACACATTGAATGTGTCTTAAGATAATGCCGGTTGAAGTAAGCAAGACGGATGCAATACGTCTCTGCAGGCTTTTAATGTAAGCGTTGGTTTCACATTTATGACATTTGTGCTACCCTTATCCTTGTCAATTTTGTGTTAATCCGTGGCCCTATTTCAGTTCAATGATTTTATCACACCGCTCCAGCCAAAAGGGATCGTGTGTTGTGGAGATAATCGTCTGCCCATTATCTGAAAACAGCAGGTCGATCGCTTTCTGCTTAGAATCTTCATCCAGGGCCGAGGTCGGCTCATCCAGCAGCATCAGGGGACGATCAAGCAGATGGCAGAGCACAAGTCCAACGCGCTGCCGTTGACCAGTAGAAAGCTCCCGGAACGGTTTGGGCAGTAGGGAAGAAGAAAGTCCCAGCAATGAGAGCTTACTTTTGATTTGATCTCCACCCGGTTTTTTTGAACGATTATACTGAAATTCAAATATTCTGTCGATCACCTCACCTACGGTGCCATCTCCGATGTTAAGATCTTGTGGGAGCCAGGCCGTGGCTTTGCGGATTGTAGCAAAATTATCACTTGCTATGGATGTTCCCTGGTATCGTATATCCCCCGATTTCAACTCTTCAAAACCCAACAGAAGTCGGAGTAGTGTAGTTTTTCCGGTTCCGGAATCCGCTTTGATCGCCACTTTTTGGCCCATCCCAATCGAAGCTGAAAAGTTGTTGATAACCGGCGTGGTACTGTCCCCATATTGAAAAGTTACCCCGTCAAAGTTGATCAGTGCCATATGAATTAGGTCTGCTCGTTTTTAAATGATTCGGTAGCCCTGAAAAGATGAGCACACGTGGTAAACTGGGAGGCGGTTCCGACAAGTACTAATCGGTCGCCGGGTTCCACAAGGAAGTCGCCATCGGGATTGCCGATTGTTTTTTCGCCGCGTCGAACGGCCAGTACGCTGAGATCATACTTGTTGCGCAGCTGCAGCTCACGTAGCGTTTTATTGGCCGAGGGTGATCCTTCTCGTACAGCTACGGCGCGGGTGTGTAATCCTTCCTCATCCAGTCCTTGCAGCACCATCAGGTGAGCTTCCTGGATACTTCCGCGCAGGATTTTGTAGTCCTCGGCGCGGAGAGTTCGAATATGTTCTTCAATTTCGTCTTCCGGGATCATGTAGGCCCCAAGCACCTGTGAGAAAATACGAACAGTGGTCTCCATCTCTTCCGGTATGACAATGTCGGCACCGGCATCCTCCAGCATCTCTACTTCGTTGAGGAAGCGAGTACGCACCAGGATCTGGAGGGTGGGATTTTCAAAATGGGCGGCTTTGATGATACGCGGGCTTGCAGCGGGATCATTGATGGCGATGACGCAGAGCTTGGCAGTGGCAATTTCTGCCAGCTCGAGGATGTGCGAACTACTGGCATCGCCATAAATAACCGGGATCTCTTCGGCTCGCATCTCGGCAACCGAATCGGGATTCATCTCAATCACCACAAATGGGATACCGGTCTCGCGGAGCACCTTTACCAGGCGGCGTCCGGCAGGACCGTATCCCACAATGACGACATGATCTTCGTGCTCTGGCCTGGTTTCCGGAGTTTTGGCTTCGTTATCGCGTCCCAAATGTTTGAGAGGGGTTTTTGCCAGTGCGGTTCCGAGTCCGGGTCCCAGGTTTAGCAGAAAGGGGGTCAAAATCATCAGCAATACCGAGACGGCGATGAAGGTTTGTGAACCCAGATCTCCCATCCCCGCCGGCGTCATCCCCGCCATGCGTCCTGCCCGCTCCAGGACAAAGGAAAACTCCCCGATCTGTGCCAGTGCCAGTCCTGATGCCGCGGCAATGCGAACGGGGTAGCCGAGGGTGAGAAGGCTGGTGGAGGTGATCAAAAGTTTGAGGATAATGACAACTGCTGCAGTCGCAAGTAAAATAACTGGATACTCGATGACGTAGCTGATATCGAGAAGCATCCCTACTGAAACAAAGAAGACAGCGTTAAAGATAGTGCGCAGCGGCAGGATTTCACTGAGCGCCTGTTCGCTAAAATGGCTTTCACTAACTACGAGACCAGCTAAAAAAGCCCCGAGTGCCAGGCTTACGTTGGCCATGCTGGTGAGGGCGGCCGTGCCAAAACAGATCGCGACTACGGTCAGCAGGAACAGTTCCTGTCGGCGGGTTTTTGCGACTTTTTCCAAGATCCAGGGTACAATACGGCGTGCCAGGACAATCACAAACGCAATAAGTAGCAGCGCCTTGCCGAGAATCCACAACAGGTCGAGCCCGGAATCAGATTCTCCGGAGAGGATCGGGATCATAAGCACCATCACAATGATGGCCAAATCCTGGAAGATAAGTACCGCCAGGGAAAGCTGGCCGGATGGCGTGTCGGTTTCCCGGCGTTGGCTTAAAAGTCCCAGCACGATGGCTGTACTACTCAAGGCCACGAGAAAACCTGTGTAGATGCTGGTGTTGAGATTCACTTCAAAAACCATAAGTATCCCCACCACTGCGCCTGTTGTCAATAATACCTGCAGGCCGCCACCCACGAATATCGCTTTACGGATGCGGTTCAGTTTGTCGAGGCTAAATTCGATACCGATGGTAAACAGCAGTAATATGACCCCGATTTCGGCAAGCATATCGACCAGCTCCTGGTCGGGGACGAGCGCAAGGGCATTGGGACCGATGACAACCCCGGCAATAAGGAAGCCTACAATAGGCACTAGCTTGAGACGGTAGCAAAGGTAGGCGATACCCACACTGACCAGGAAGAGGGCTACAAGTTCATTTAAAAAAGGAAGTCCTACAGCTGGCGTCATCTACTTTGTTGGTCGGTTAATTGAATCAAATTAAAGAAACGAAGATAACGGATAGAAAATGAAATTAAGAATTAGGAATTTAAAAATTAAGAATGGAGAATTAGGAGGGAACCCATCCTAGAATAGGTTGACAACCTAGCACAAAAATACGCATTACGAATTATGCATTACTCATAAAAAACTCGTCGGTTTAATAAGGCATAAACCGACGAGCAGGATTAAATAAGTTGAAATTGATCAGGCTTTAACCGTCTCTTTATGTGATATCTGGGTCCCAAGTACTTTCAGAAATGCGGCCAGCCATTTGGGGTGTCCCGGCCAGGCGGGGGAGGTGACCAGGTTGCCATCAACCACAACTTCTGTGGCCTCCACATCTTTGTAGTTGGCGCCGGCGACTTCCATCTCGGGTCCAACTGCCGGGTAAGCAGTCAGCGTTCTCCCCTTGACGGCATCGGCAGCCGACAAGATCTGAAGTCCGTGGCACAGTGCCGCAACCGGTTTATCCTTGTTCATAAAGTGATTCACAATTTCCAGCACTCCTTTTTCTCGTCGCAGATACTCCGGGGCCCGGCCTCCGGATATAACAAGTGCGTCATAATCAGCGGGATTCACATCACTAAAAGTGGCATTTAGTGTGAAGTTATGTCCCGGCTTTTCAGAATAGGTTTGGTCACCTTCAAAATCGTGGATTGCTGTTTTGACTGATTCCCCCGACTTCTTTTTGGGACAAATGGCGTGAACGGTGTGCCCCACCATCTGCAGTGCCTGGAACGGAACCATTATTTCGTAATCTTCTCCGTAGTCTCCGACTAGTTGCAATATTTTTTTCCCACTCATGATAATTCTCCCAAATATTTAGTTTTAAAGATTTCTTATTACACTCAAAAAAACTGGGCTTTGGAGGGTAAAGTTCCGCCTAAATTAGTTTAAGCCTAATCACTGATGCGGGAACTAATTCCCGCGCAATAGATGTGGCCGATAAGAATTTGAAACACTAACAGATGATCGGTAATAGGTGAACCCCTTCGTTCTCAATGTACAAAAGAAATCTTACTCCTTAACATTTTGGCCAAGGGAATGGATAGCACGTCCCTCGCTTACAAAAGAAATGCCCTGCTGCTGAGAGGTACTGATCATCACCGCTTCAATAATAGGGTGACTAACTTGTTCCTCCGATTCCCAGAGAACCAAGAAGTTGGCCCCCACGCCCCCGCGCAGATCCTCCTCTTCAACTACAAAAGAAGTTGAGGCAAGTGGCCCTATCGTCTGTGGCTGATCTAGATATTTATGGACCAGGCTTCCTTTTGAATCGTAATAGTACACTTTTTTGAGGGTAATTGGATGTTGCATGTCGGAATTTCTGAAGCTTAGCGTGGCAGTCAGGTTGAAGGTCTTCCTGTGATCCAGCTGGTAAATATGGGAATAGACAGGTACGTAGACATTCTCTCCCATTATGGCGTTTTCGCTGAAGTTGACAAATGATGCGGCCGTTAATGCGGTAGTCGAATCGGAAGGGGCAACGGCTGAACCCTTGCCAGAGGGGGATTCCTGCCTATTCTCTGTTTGGCAGCCTGCAACGATAAGAAGAAAGAATAAACTCGGAAGACTAAAGAAGAGAAACCGCGTCATAAAATAGGCGTTATTTTAGAATTTAATTACAACTTAAGAAAATGTCAGTTAATGTGATTTTGACTTTCCCCCGATACAGGAACGTTGAGCTTTACAGAACCATATTGTGAGAATAAGAGTCTCAGAGAAATTGAATCACCGGTAGTCAAATCCCTGCTCAACTGCATCATCATGATGTGATATCCGCCGGGTTTCAGTTCAGTAATGGAACGAGCTTCTATCGGTAATTCTCCAACCGGGCGCATCCCTGAAACACCATCTTTTTCATAGGATTGATGGATTTCAGTAATCAAGGCCGCATTTGTAGTTACACTTACCAGCGTATCCGTGTTTTCCATCCCATTGGCAATTGTTAAGTAAGCCCCGCCCGTCATCCCCAGCTTGGCTGGACGTGCCCATGCATCACGGACTTCAATTTTGTTCTGTGGCAGATCAGCATTGATATTTCCCTTTTCAGCGCGACAGGAAATAAGTAGTATTCCAAATATAAACGAAACAAAAACTAACAGGTGGTCAAGAATCATAAGCTTGAAAATAATTTAGCACTCATTTTTATAAATTCGATTTAAGTGTATTTCTGGACGAATCGAGAATCTAATCATGTTGCTACAACCCGATAACTAGTTGTCTCCAATAAATTTAGAGTTGGTACTGGAAATTAAACAGGTTTCCAGATAAGTTGTAAGTCAATCCTAAATAAAATAAGGGAGGATTGTAATGTGTAAACGAACCGAATGTCCCGAATGTGGTGCTACCGCTACGGAACCATGTCTTCATGAACCACAAGATGATTGTGTAAGGGAAGTTGCCACATGTCCACAATGTGGGGCTGTTGCAGCAGAACCCTGCCTGGAAGAGGCTGAAGCTTAAATTTCAATCACCTATTGAAATTCAGAAAATAAATAAGAGGGGAGAAGCAGTATAGAACTTTCCCCTCTTATTATTAATGCGGAATTCAGAATTCTGAGGGAAACAGTTAGCCAAGTACAATTCTTAATTTTTCATTCCTAATTCAAGATGGAGCCCACCGCCGAGGTAGACTCCATCAAGATTATCTTTAGGATTAGAAAGTATAGGCCAGATCAAAGAATATTACCCGCCCGGGTTCCGGTATGCGAGTGCCTGAATATTCCGCCATCATCATCCCGGCAAATGGATTGTTCGCGTTTAGGTGATTCACATACCGTTCGTTAAAAATATTATTGACACCGAGTTGCAGACTTAACCCATCCACCACCTCCACACCGCCTTTAAGATCGAATGTGGTGTATCCATCCGTCGGCTGCTCGCCGCGCAATGTGGCAACCCGGTCCTGCTCGGAAACGGTATGCAGAACGCCTTCCACAAAGAACCTTTGATCCACCGGTTCATATCGCATCTTCGTGTCCACACCGAAAGGAGAGATTCCCAGAGCAGGCTCATCAACGGTTTCATCCTGTCCCCAGAGGTAACGACCAGATACTTCTGCCTGCAATGCAGATATGAAACGATAAGCCAGGGACGATTCGAGTCCCCAGAATTTGGCTTCTCCGTTCCGGTATTGATATACCGTGTTTGGACTCAGCGGCAGTCGCTTGGGAAGGTCAGTGGCCCGGATGGTGATGTAGTTCTCCATATAGCGCGTAAAGGTGTTGAAAGAGAATGCCCACTTTGGATAGTGGCTCTCAATCCATAGGTCAAGCTGGGTACTGCGCTCAGGCTTAAGGCCTGGATTCCCCACAAACTCTGCGCTGGTCTGTGCTTTCGAAGCGGGGATCCGATCCGAATAACGTTCTGTGGCATCGGCTGTACGTACCGCTGAACCAATGCCTGCCGAGAAGACCCAGTGCTCCCCGGGGGTGGCACTCAGCGTAAAGGCACCGTTCAGGTTTGTTTCCGAGTGGTTGAGATCAGTTGATACATTCTGCTCAAAAAAGTCGGAAATACGATTTCGGTCTGCCGTGGCATTTACAAAATCGAGACGGACGGTTCCTGCAGCAGAAAATATGCTGTTGAGACTGTGCTCGGCGCGGGTGAAGATGCCGGCGTCAGTGATGGTAGCGTCGGGCCACATCTGGTCAACGAGGGGGAAAGCCGGTGGTTTCATGCCTTCATCCCGGCGATCGATAGTACGCACCGCATTGCGATTGGCAGAATAGATATCGGCGCCTACTTCTATACTCCAGTTATCCGCAGGGACAAGTTCAAATGCTGCGCGTCCGCCGGCCACATCCATCGAGGCGTCGACATCCACATCGAGGGCGAAGGGCGGCACGCGTCCCTCCATCGGCATGGCGGTGGGTTTGCTGTCGTTATCCATGGCGTGGTCCACCGAGTTGTAATATGCTTTAATCTCGATGGATTGCAGGAGGCCGATGTTTTGCTGCCAGTTCCAGGCCAGCGATGTGTTGTAGGAATCGAAGTAGTTGGCATCCAGCAGCCGACCGGGGTAGTTGACATCGTTCTGATTTTGATAGCCAAGTCCCAGCGTCAGGCGCCCGTTGGCAGAGGTGGCGTAGCTCAATTTACTGCGAAATTCCCGTGACTGGAAGTTGGCCGGCACTGAGGTCGAGTTGCCATCCTCATAATCGCTGCCTTCGCGCCAGGCGGTGTTCAGCCAGTATCCCAGCTTATCGAATTTGCCCGAAACGGTGGCCGTACCTTCAAACGCGTTGTAGTTGCTGTCGAAACCAGAGGCAATTTTACCATGTGTGGTATGGCTGGGGATATTGGTCAGGTCATTGGTTTCCACACGGATGGCACTCAGGTTGCCGGCGCCCCAAGTCAGGGCATAGGGTCCTTTCACCACCTGCATCGACTGAATGGCACTCGGATCGAGGTGGCTCAGCGAAGAGTCCATCCGTGCCGGACCCGCAGGGAAGATGCGCGTGCCGTCGAGATAGGTGCCCACCTCGGTCTCCCGAAGTCCGCGAACCACGGGATCGAGTCCGATGGGACCGCGACGCACGGCGTCAACACCAGCAACAACCCGCAGTAGCTCGCCGGAGTCCCGGGGATTTGCTTCCCGGACCTGCTGGTTTGCGAGCTCTGTCTCGGGTTCCAGGTCGGGCCGCAGGGCACTTACGGCAATGCCGGAAAGCTCGTACGAAACTTCCCACATCGAAAGTTGCACTGTGGTGGTTTGACCGGATTCAACTCTAATTTTCCGCTGAGTCGGTTCAAATCCTACGAACGTTGCTTTAAGGATATACGTACCGGCTGGAACGTTACTAATCCTGAATTCCCCTTTGGCATCAGTTGTGGTGCCCAATGTGGTATTTGGAATAAAAATATTCACATCACTGATGGGACGGTCATTATTCTGATTTGTAATGGTACCGGATATAGTACCGGTGGATTGTGAAAAAGTCCTTGCAGGGTACAGCAATATCAGTAGCGTACACGCTGCGAGGATTGTTTTTTGTAGAGTAAACATTTTATCCTCCGTTTGAGATAAAGTAATAAATCGCATCGTCCGGGTGGTTACGGGACGAAATGATTCGATTTAGATTTGATCGGGATGGATCGAATCAGGCGATTTGCGGAGGATGGAAAATGTCTTTTGAATAGGATTGGAGTTCGTCATCACTAAATATTACCGGAAGGAAAGAAAATTCCAGGTTCCGTTCAGCTTCAACGAGCACCGGGAGGAGAACTTTGGAAAGCTGAAGGCTGGAAATGACATTCATATTGTGGGTCCCACAGGAACAGTAAAAAGGACGGTCTCCATGTTTTTCATGGCAAGAACACGGCATATTCATTGAACCGGATGTCTTTACCATGCAGACGCCATCCATCATACATGCTATATGCTCGGAATGAGGTCCGGGAAACAAAGCTTTGTAGGAATGAGGGGAAAGCGGGAACTGGGAGCCCAGCAGAACGAGTCCCATTACCGGGACGATCAGTGTCCTTAGATAAACAAACCAGCGATATGTGCGTAATGATTTCACTGGAATTATCTGAGCTGGTTGATTCCTTCCACAATATGTTCCGGTTTGGAGAAGCTGCCACTGTATTCCAGTCGCAGCCGCCCCTGCCTGTCCATTAAAGATATGCGATTTGTGTGCTTCATGAAATAGAGTTCTTTTCCTTCATCGGAAGTCTTGGTATAGGAGACGTCGGCCGTGATATCCAGGCTGCTCAAAAGAGAATCGACTGTTGTCGTGTCGCCGGTGAGGAAGGTGAACTCTTCTTCATCCAGCTTAAACTGCTGCATATAGTTTTTTAGTACAGAGGGAGTATCGCGCCGGGGGTCAAAGGAAATTCCCACAAAATGGACATTTTCTGTGCTCTCCAGCTGATTTTTCACGTTGTTCATATTAGCAGTAATCGCCGGGCATACATCAGGACAGTTCGTATAGATAAAGCCGAGAACAGTAACTTCTCCCTCAAAATCATCCGGAAACGTAACACTTGTGCTATCCTGGTCCAGCACCTGAAAAGATTGATCACTCAGATCTTTGATAACTTCAGGCTGATTACAGGATGCAAGAAATAGTATTAATAGGGGATAAAGAATCGAACTCGTATGAAAATTCAAATTGAAGGATTGTGATTTAAAATTGGGATTTGTTCATTAATGGCAGGGAATTTCTGCATGATTTTCGCATGGCTCAAATTCAAATTCAAGCGTGGAGTGGTGGATATTGAATTTTGACTTCAGGAGATCCTTAATATTTGTTTTGATCTTTTCCATGTTGTGGAGCTCTTCTTCATCAATCACCACGTGACTTTCCAGGAGGATATTGTTCTCGTCCAGTCTCCACACGTGCACGTGGTGTATATCAAGCACCTTGCCGATCGATTTCATAGCCTCTGTCACCTGTTCCAGGTCAATTTCGCGTGGCGTGCTCTCCATCAAGATGTTGATGGTCTTTTTCACCATATAGTAGCTTTGCCACAGGATATAACCGGCTATCACAAGCGTGAGAATCGTGTCCACAATATAAAGCTGGTATTCCAAAATCAGCCAGCCGGCCACGATGACTCCGACTGAGGAGAGCGCATCCGACAAAATGTGAATATATGCGCTGCGGATGTTGATATTTTCTTTGGATTTGCTGAAAAGCAGGCCCGCTGTAATGACATTGCCAAGCAAGCCGATGATGGCTACGATAAACATCGTAAGCCCGTCTATGGGCTGTGGATTGTAGAATCGCTCGACGCCCTCCTTGATCAGGAATAGCGCGATAATCACCAGCGTAATCAGGTTGATGAAGGCACCGATAATCTCCGCTCGTTTATATCCAAATGTTTTTCTCCGGTTGGCGTCCTTTTTCGAAATTTTACGCGCCACCAGGCTGATCCCCAGTGAAGCGGTGTCGTTTAGATTATGGAGGGCATCGGAAAGCAGTGAGAGACTGTTTGAAAGAATGCCACCCACAAACTCGGCTACTGTAATCATGAGGTTCAGGAAAATAGAGATCCACAATCGTCCCTCGGTAGTGTCCTCCCCGTGGTGATGATGGTGCCCGTGACTATGACTGTGTTCGTGAGTATGTGCCATCTTCGTTCAACAATTGCTGGGTCTCATTTCCCAATCCTTTACAAAACAGAAGATAAGAAATAAATGAAATATTAATGCTTCATGAATTGGGTTGTTTACTTTTTAGCGAAGCATAATATGCAGGATTCAAGCTTTTTTAAGAATGGGTGCCGCTGTTTTCTTGCTTCACCAATAGTCGGAGGTGCTACAACGGGAGGGATGAAAAGGTCAAGAAAATTCACCTTAACTACTCGTTGCTTGAGTTCTTGCCCAACACATCGTCAGACAGAAATTTTTTGGGTGGGACTACAGGTAGAAATATATGCCAGCAGTAAGAATAAGGCAGGTAATCATGATGACTGTTGCCTGCTGAATGGGATAGTTGGGAAGGAAACGATAGAGTTTTTCGTCTTCAAAAAAGTCTTTTAGTTGATTTCGCCTGGCTTTCTCTTCTTCATTAAGCTCCTCTTCCCCCACCAAGATTAGATTCGCATCATGTTCAAGGTTTGGGATTCGTTCATTCAGCATCTCCGCTATGTCATGCTCATCGATTTTGGGGAGATCCGCCATAATCAAGTAGACGGGGATGACGATCACAAAAACGGCTACCCCCACAATAGTCTGATCCAGGGTTTCAAATTCTGGCATTACATAACCGCTGAGCGTACCGATTAAAATGGCAAACCCTAGCATGCTGAACAAGGCGCTCACTACCAGCCGCAGTTTCCAGTTCAGCACCAATTCCTTCATTCTGTCTGTATATTCGTTTTTGCCCATAACGTAATTTTATGAGACACAATTTATAGTTTGCAGGATAAAAGACAAATTAATAATCGTTATTGACCAGAGAAATTCCGCTAACTCTACCATTGTTGAACCGTTGAACTGTTGAATTGTTGAGCAGATACCTTGAAGGTCAAAAAGTCGAAGGTCCGAAGGTCTGAGGATCTGGGGTATGGTTTTATCTAGCCCTCTCAACCAGCGACTTTTTTCGTTTATTTTTTGTTGCTAAAAAATGAACAGTACATATCGTTGAAGAATCCAGACTATTATTTGCAGCGGTGGAAGTTCTTCAGTCCTGACCATCGGTTTCACTCATCTAAGAAGGTTCATCGCCATCCTCCATCAGCAGTTTCATCATCAGGTTGGCGGCTTTCCTGGCTACAGCCTTGAGGGTATCACGGTCTGCCCGATCGTCCACTTCGTAAGTCACCGCATCAGCACCAAATGTTTTATGAATCCAGTTTTTCGTGATGGGAGAGCTCGTGTCAAATGGTTCCACCGCAAAGGCTACATCGGGGAATGCCTGCTGGATGGAATCCACAAGCGTATAGGTGAAATTCTCCGGGAACGTGTCAATACTTCGGTTGATGGGATAGAAGATATTTTCGTCGGTAGAGTGAAAATCGATGCCGTAATATACCTTGCGATATGGGTTGTTTTTTACTTCCTGTATCAAATAGTTTCTAATGGCACTCGTTTCCGGCTGCTTGAAATCTGACCAGTCGCGATTTAGGTCTACACCCCCGGCGTTGTGGCGCCAGTGACCGTTGTCGGCCCCGTCGGGATTGGCAAAGGGAAAGGCGATAATCTCAAAACGATTGCGAAACCGGCTGGCAAGCGGGGAAGAGCTGGTGATTTCCTCCAGGAACGCCAGGGTCGCCATCTGGCCGGTAATTTCGGGCGGATGCAGCCTGGAAGTTATAATTACAACACCATGTTTTTGTGTATCACTGGCCTGGGTAATCGTCAACTTTTCAATCGGCCGGCTTTCGTGTGAATATCCGATGGTATCACGCTTTACAAATGGATATTGTGCCAGGTTTGATGCCCACCAGTTGTATTCCTCAGTGCCAAAGATTTCCTGTGCACTCACCCACAACGGTTGGGGACCCAGATCCAGCCTTAGCTGGGCTGTTCCGGCTGCGGTATCCGCACGATATGCTGATCTATCTAGTGAGAACCAGTTTTTGCCATCCAGGCTCAAATCGGGGTAGTAGCGATGTTCTCCATGCTCGTAGGCCAGTTCCACCCATACCGTTTGCGGTCGATCGGACCACGCTTTGAACCCGTACCACGGGCTGTTGTTAATAGGATAATTTTCCGGTTTGATGACGGCCCGGTAAAGCGTATCATTAACTTGGTAAAAATCGTTTAACCGCGTACCGCTGGCTTCGTTTGAAAACCAGATCCCCTCTTCCATGATGCCGATTGTGCGTCGATGCTGAGGTGTTATCTCCTTGTCAGAGGTAACAGTAACACCTTCAGGATCATAGGAAAACCCGGTGAATTCTTCGGTTGAGGAGCAGGAAGTGAAAAGTAAAAGGAACGTGCAGAGCAGTAAGAGTTGTGTAGTGATATTCATTGAATTTGACTAATTGACCATGACGTAAGACTGCAGAAACTAATGTACATTTTTGCTTTTGCGCAACCAATTCCTTTTTGAGTGTTAACGTGTTTGCCTTATACTTGTTTTTCTACAAAGGCATGGGTGATTATAGTAACTTATTAAGTGCAATTCGGTTAATATTTGAGAAAAAAGCAGGTACATACAGCATACTTGAAGAGTTTTTTTATTCTATTCGTCATCTTATTTCTGGAGGTTTTCCCGGGATATGCTTTCCAAAACGGCGTGGATTCTGATGTTATGGATCCCCAGGTCTGGCGGGTTGAAATTGAAGGGAATAAGACCTTTTCTGATCTTGTCATTAAGCAGATCATCGCCACAGAGAGCCCGACGACCTGGGAAAAAATGACCTTTTGGAAACGGGGAGGACATGAATTTAATGATCTCGAGATACAACGTGATGTGATAAGAATACGCCGCTATTACGAACGACGGGGATTCCCGAATGTACAAGTCAGACGCAAAGTGGAAACCGGGAAAAAATCATGGAGGCGAATAGTTCGGTTTATTATCGACGAAAATAGCCCGGTTACTATAACCAGGCTAGACTATCAGTTTAAGACAACGGAAGAGAACCGGGAATATATAACAAGCAGCAGGGCGTATCGGCAGGCTCGCTCTGACCACTCTTTCCAGTTGAATCAACGTTATCAGACGATCAGGGAACCGGATATCATTGGAATGTTCAATAATGCGCTTAAGAATCTGGGGTACGCATTCGCGGATGTCAACATCCTGGCAGAAGTGGACAGTCTGCAGACTACAGCCTCCGTCACTATAGAACTTATGCCCGGGCCCGTTACCTATTTTGACCAGGTGAATGTAACAGGCGTTGAAACAGTCTCGGAAAATTATATTATCCGGGAGGCCGACATTGACAGGGGAGAAAAGTTTTCACAAAACAAACTGGAGCAGGCACAGCGCGAAATATTTAATCACCACCTGTTTCGTTTTGCTACCATTAATGTTCCGGAACAGGAGCACGATTCCACCCTGGCTGTCGACATAAACCTGCGGGAATATCCCCTGCGTTCGATCCAGGTATTGGGCGGAGTAGGTACGGAAGATCTGTTGCGAGGCCAGGTGAGCTGGACACACCGGAACCTTTTTCACCGGGGACACCGGCTGACGGCCACGGCGAGGGCTTCGTTTATTGAACAGTCCCTTAACCTGGATTACTTGTTGCCGTACACCTTCAACACAAAAAGCAGCGTTGTAATCTCCCCGTTTGCCCAGCACGTTTTGGAACGACGGATTTATGAGCTCTTCCATGGGGGCGTGACCAACAGTTTTATCTACCGTTACCGCCAGGATCTTACCGGGACGGTTTCCTATCAATTTACGCGCAATCTTGAGCTCTCCGAGCAGTTTGACGAGGCGTTACCAGATACCACTTTTGAATATAACCTCTCCTCTTTTCAGCTGAGCGGCTACTACAGTCCCGGTTTTACCAGCAGAGAACAGCAGGGATGGGTGGTTCAGCCTTACCTGGAATTTTCAGGCCTCTTCGGAGGAGCGGCCTTCTCATTCCAAAAGTTTTCCCTGGATGTCCGACGATTTACAAAGTTAACCAACTCAACGACACTGGCGACCCGCATGCAATTGGGAGGAATCGGAAGTGTGAAGCAGGACTCCCTTCCGCAGAATATTCGTTTCTACCTTGGGGGAACCAGCTCGGTGCGGGGCTGGGGTCGAAATGAGCTGGGACCCAAGCGCGCCCGGTTCGACAGCACGGATGCATTTTATGCTTATGCTCCAATCGGGGGACAGGCTCAGTTCGGTTTTAACGCCGAAATCAGGCAAAATCTCGATCCTTTTATCAAAGGATTCGGCATGACGGTCTTCCTGGATGGCGGACAGGTATGGCGGCGACTGTACGATCTTCAGAGTCGGCCGATGCAGTTTTCCGTGGGCGGTGGGCTTCGCTACCAGTCTCCAATCGGTCCCATCCGCGTGGATATAGGTTACAAGCTAAATCCCACTGATGAAGATCTGAATATATACCAGGGAACAGACTACGGCGGCAGGTTTGATCGTTTTGGCATTCACTTTAGTGTAGGACAAGCTTTTTAAATGGAAAAGAAGCAGAGGCAACATATCGACCCCCAAAATCGCAGGCGATGGCCGTGGATCGTAGCCATAGGGCTTTTGCTCATAATTATTGGGGGACGCCTGTCGCTGAAAACCGGGATTGTGCACAATTTTGTACGAGATCAGGCTATCAAAGCGGCTAATAACACGCTTAATGGTCAGCTGCAGATCGGCCAGATTCAGGGCGACTTGTGGAAGGAGATAAGAGTTGTTGATATTCACATCACTACGCCGGATACCATTGTTCGAGCAGATACTCTCTATGCCCGGTACGATCTGCTCAGTTATTTTAGTTCAGAATTCCAGGTGGAAGAAGTCCGGGCAGAAAACCCTTGGTTTTCGGTCGTACAAAACAAAGAGGGAAGCTTAAACCTGCAAAAACTGGTAAAAGTATCCCCTGAGCCAGACAGTACAGAAGCAACCCCATTCTTTTTTAAGATTGATCAATTTTCAATAAACAGTGGCCGAATTAAGGGGCAGATCCACTCGCTGGGTGTAGATTCAATGTTCACCGTTCGGAATTTAACACTTGGGGGAGGGATAGCCTATCGGGGAGATCAGTATGATGTTCAGTTGCGTGAGCTTGATTTCCAGGTCAACCAGACCCGGTTGCCACCCGTGGAAGTCAACACCGTAGCACAGGCCACAGAACAGCATGTTACATTGGAAAAGCTGGTCGTAGGAACCGGGCGTTCCGTGCTGGAATCATCCGCCAGGGTGAGCACTGCCGATTCCGCTGCCTCGTTTTCATTTTCCGCAAATCCACTTTCCTGGAGAGATCTTTCGGCATACCTGGATCCATTTCCACTACAGCAGGATCTGCAGGTTGATCTCAGCCTGAGTGGAAATCTACAAGCTTTTGAAGCAGGGCTCGTGGCCGAGGCCAACGGGCTGCGAGAGTTTAATTTGCAAACGGATTTCCGTTGGGATGAATCATTGAGCCTGCATGAGGCGGAGTTGAGTATCGACCAGCTGGATCTCCCCGTTTTACTTGGGGATAGCACTTATCCCAGGATGGAAAGTATCCGTTTTACAACATCTGGCAGGATGGATATTGCGAAGATGGAAGAGGGGGAGCTGAAGGGCCGTTTTTCGGTGGATGATATTAGTCAAGGGGTATATATGCTCGACAGCCTGGACGGTTCCTACTCAGTTCGGCAACAGGATCTGCAAGCTGATATCGCTATAACACGAAGCAAGGAAAATGTACAGGTCGAACTGCAAGCGTCCGAAATTTGGAGTGAGCTGCCGGCGTTCACAGCACGTTTGACGGCAAAGAATATTCAGCCGGAATACTGGACCGGCGATACCACGTATGCTGGAGCCATAAATCTAACTGCCCGTTTCGATGGCAAAGGGTTTCAGCCCGGTAAGCAGGACTGGACCTATGAACTGGATCTCAAAGACAGTAATATCGGGGGACAGCAGCTTTCCCTGGCCTCTCTGCGTGGAACCATTAACGGGCAGCGATTTTCCACGCGTTCGCATGTTCGGTTGAGGCAGAGCGAGTTTAAGCTTCAGGCGGAGGTCGCAAACTACGCTGAAATCCCGGAGTATAACTATGACCTTGTGGTAAACCGTCTCAATTTAGCGGAGTGCAAAGGGTTCGAAGATCTTCCGACTGCCATCAATGCCCGAATCAAAGGGGAGGGTAAATATATTTCACCCGAAGAATTACAATTGAGTTCCACAGTGCGGATCGATTCATCGATCGTCAACAAGGAGTTTATCGAGGAACTGCAGACCGATATCCAGGTTCGTGATACGGTAGCCCAAATAACGAATGGACGGCTTCGAAGCGCTATCGCTGACGGAAATTTTAACGCCCGTTTTCACCTGAAGCGCTGGTACGACATCCAAAACAGTGTTGATCTCGATTTCCAGGTCAAAGATGTCCAGACCTTTGCCGCTTTGGCCGGGGTGCAGACGTTGCAAACCAATGGAAATATTTCGGGAGAGTTGCGCCCGGTCTACGAAGATGAACTGCAGTTTACCGGATCGATAGATTTCGAAAATGTGGTCTACGGGGATATGCTCAGTTCTGAACGAGTGCAGGGAAGTGTGGAGGTGTTGTTACAGGAGCACCCTGAGTATGTCTTAAATCTTGATCTGAATAATCCGGTCATCAGTTCTGTGGTACTGCAGGATTTTGCCACGACTGTACGGGGTGTCATAGAGGCGGACTCCACCCACGGTAACATCCAGTTGATGTTCAGTAGCCCGAATGACAGTCGCATTCAACATTTTGCTACCTATGAAATCGGTCCCCAGAATTCCCTTATACGCACACTGGAACTGCAGATTATCAGTGACCTGCGGCGGCTGACGCTTTCAGAGCCGTTTGATGTTGAGATACGGCAGCAGAGTTTCAGCATGGATACGGCTCGCCTTGCATCGGATGACGGGGCCCTTCTGGAGGCCGCGGTCCCCTACGCCGATTCAACCTTCCAGCGTGGTTACCTCAGGGGGCAAAATTTGAATATGACGGTGATTCAAAATACACTGCTCAATGAGTCCTTTTTTGAGGGGACCCTCTCTGGTCGAATATACATCGAGCGGCAGGGAACGGCGCTTTCTTCCTCGGGTGATCTGATCATAAAAGACCTGGTTTATGAGGGGACTGCACTCGACTCACTGGATATGAGATATATGATAGAAAATGAACGCCTGGAAGGGGGACTGTTACTCTATGACGGGGCAGAGCGACTGGCACGGGGGCAGCTCCGGGTTCCGTTTAAGATTGGTGATCCCAATACCTTTGGCGACACATTTTTTGAAGAGGAGATTTTTGGGGTCCTGGAGGTCAGGGAGCTGGCGCTATCCCGTTTTCAGCAGATGCTTACCGAAGCCGGAATCACCAATACAAGTGGTCTGGCTCGATTTGAAGGGCGGTTGCGGGGCACTGCTGGTCAACCTGAAATGGATGCCAGTTTTCGTCTCCGAAACGCTTCAATTTCCGGGGTAGCTGTCGACTCGGCCCGGGCGACATTCGATTATAATCATGCCGAACGATCCCTGACGATGAACAGCTCAATCATCTCACTGAAACAGAAAGCAGCCGAAATTACGGCAGCTGTTCCGATTTACCTTGATCTGAAAGATTTCAATGTGATTTTGCCCGGACAGGACGATTCAATTCAGGTGGACATAACGACAAACCAGTTTAATGTGGCGTCTCTGAATGATTTTGTAGACCGAACAGAACTGCGGGAAATCCAGGGTCGGCTGGATGGGAGAGTTTCGATAACGGGACCAATGAAAGAGCTGTCGGCCAATGGGAAGCTGAACTTTCAGAAGGGAGCCGTACGGGTTATGGAAGCCGGGGTGAAAATATCGGATATTCGGTCGGTCATCCATTTTAATGGAAGCGAGGTGCAAGTGGAGCAAATTCGCGCTCAGAGTGGCACCGGGTCTTTCCGGGCCAGTGGGTCAATGAAATTTGATGAACTACAGCCGGGCGCCCTCAATATGAAAATGGTGGCAGAGAATTTCCGGGTTGTCAATACACCGGAATACAACGCCATTATCGACATGAATACCTCTTTGAGCGGTACCCTGATGAAACCAGAGCTGAAGGGGGAGCTGAGTTTTGTGAGTGGATTCATCTACCTGCAAAACTTTGGAGAAAAATCGGTGGAATCGGTAGAGCTCGATTCTCTGGAACAGGAGGCAGATTTTGAGTACACTCCGTATGATTCACTCAGTCTTGACCTGGATGTTTCCTTCAATCGTCGATTTTATGTTCGAAACCGGCGGTATCTCGATCTGGAATATGAGCTTGAGGGGCAAGTGGATCTGCTCAAAAACAGGGGAGAAGATCTGCAAATGTTTGGGGCATTGGAAGCAGCCACTGGATATGCCCGTCCCCTGGGTAAACGATTTCAGCTGGAGGAGGGAGTTATCACTTTTAGAGGCGATCCCACGAATCCGGAGCTGAATGTTCGCCATATTTTTGAACCTCCGCAGCAAGAGCTTGGCGATGTCCGGATCTGGTATATTATTGAGGGTACGGTGGAAAGTCCCAAGTTTAAGTACGAAAGCGAGCCCCCTATGGGTCTGGCTGATATCATCAGCTATACCCTTTTCGGCAAACCGTTTTTGTCGCTGGATCCCTGGAAACAGGTGGTGGCCAATTCGGGCAATAACACGGGGGCGGCGGATGTAGCCATGGATGTGCTGCTGGATAAAGTGGAAACCCTGGCGACCCAGCGGCTGGGTATCGACGTGGTTCAGATTGACAACACGCGGAGTGGCGCGAATACCGGTACCTCGATAAAAACCGGTTGGTATTTGAATCCAAAGGTTTTCTTTGCCATCCAAAATGAAATCACTGGTTCCACTCCCGATACTATTTTTATTCTTGAATATCTTTTGAAAAAGAATCTGAAACTGATTATTACACAAGGGAGTGACAGCCAGGGGGGAATTGATATCCGGTGGAATCATGACTACTAGCAAGGCGTGGAGAGTAAAGCGCATGGCGTTTTTAACTGCTTACGCCCTGCTCTGAATAAAATGCCTTAAACTAAAGTTATTGCTATTAATTGTTGAACAATTTAAACCCAAAAAGAGATATAAAATGTATACGAGTCAAGATGCACAGTTAGCCAAAAAAATACTTCACTTTAGCTGTGAGCTGGAGGAGGGCCAAAATGTTTTACTTCAGCTTGTGGGGTTAAATGGAGTTGGGCTGCTGAGAGCCCTGGTAAAGGAAGCACGTGAGATGAATGTCAATCCATTCGTCCAGATTGAGGATACCGAAATCCGGCGTATGTTGATTGAGAATGGCGATAAGAAATTCTGGGAGAAACAGGCTCAGACCGACCAGCTTCCTCTGATGAAACAGATGGATGCCTTTGTTGGGATACGGGCTTCGCAGAATATTTACGAGCAGGCGGATGTCAGCAAGAAAGCAAACAAGGATTATTCCGATTATTTTTTGAAGCCAGTGCATCTCGAGGAACGGGTCAACAACACCAACTGGGTAGTGCTGCGCTATCCTTCCGAGGCTTTTGCCATGAACGCCAAAATGCCTACGGAGAAGTTCCGTGAGTTTTATTACAAAGCCTGTCTGCTGGACTACAGCCAACTCCATGAGGCCATGAAGCCCCTGGAAGAACGACTCCGCAAGACCGATATCATTCAGCTCAAAGGAGAGGGAACCGACATCCAGTTTTCAGTCAAGGATCAGAACTGGATTACCTGCTTCGGCAAGCGCAATATCCCGGACGGAGAGCTATTTTCATCGCCGATCCTGTCCTCCGTCGAAGGCCACATAAGCTATGCTCCTTCAGTATACCAGGGCAAGCCGTTTGAATTCGTAAAGCTGGAGGTGCGTGACGGCGTGGTTGTTGACTTTGACTCCTCCAACAATGATGCACTTGAAGAGATCCTGGATACCGATGCCGGCGCCCGACAGTTCGGGGAGTTTAGCTTTGGACTCAACCCGATAATCAAGGAGCCTATGTACGACATCTTGTTTGATGAGAAGATCTATGGTTCCAACCACTTGACGCTGGGCAAGGATTATGAGGAGGCGCCCAATGGTAACGACAGCAGCATCCACTGGGACCTGGTCTGTATCGGGGCCGACGTATACCTGGATGGGGAGAAGATCCGGGAAGGTCGCAAATTTGTCACGGAAGATCTGCAGGGATTGAACCCGGAGAATTTGGTGTAGTTATAGAAAATCGACGAGAATTTTATTCAGCAGATACCTTCTCATTAAGTGAGGTAAACAGCTTGTCAATCTCATGGTTCATTAAACAGCCGGGATCATCGAGGTCGTCCTCACAGCGAAATTCAGAGACACGGCGTACCCGGTAATCGATAATCTCAGGATTGATATGTTCTACATATCCAGAATCAGAGATATCATTCATACTTGCAGGAAGGGGCAAGAGAATGCTATAATTGTAGTCATTCATCGTATTGAGGTCAGCGGGTAGTTCACATGGGGCTTGCTCTGTAACTTCCTCGTCGTCACTGAATGCGCATCGACGGGCAAGGGCTCGTTGGGCACGTAGTTTAGTTTTGATCTCATCCTGCAATACCCTTAGGGAGTCACCATTCATGTCGGGCCCAAAAACCCAGCCTTCATCATTTGTATCGAGATCTTGTAAGATTTCGGTGATTTCATCATGAATAGTCAAAAGCCGGCCATAACTGACGGCCAGTTGTTCTCGAAAAATGTTGTCGGGTTCATCCCGCTGGCCAGGAAAGTTCGGTAGTGAACGATAGCTTTGAACCATAATCCGGTAGTTATATCCCGCCTCCGCGGCAAGCTGTGGCAACCGGTTGATGGCTTCAACAAAGCCCTGCTGATCGGTGGGGATGGGATTGCCTTGCCCGCCGGTTTGATAATAGCTGATCCTGAGCTCGCTGCTCTTAGAGTATTGTTCCATCTTTTGACTGGCTGCTCCTTCCGCTTCAAATCCCCATCCGGATCCTTTCATTGAGGCTTCAATGGATTCCCTTTCACTATTGCTTTGCTCTGCAAATGAAAGCACCGCATTCAACTCAGCGCCGCTGTAGATAGCGGAAACAAATGCTTCCCCACACTGGCGTTCAAACTCTGGATAATTGCGCGATGCCAGGTTCCTGAAATACGGCGTCAATGCTATAGCCTGGTTTTCGACTTGCTCAGAAGGAGCTGCGAAGATCACACCATTGTTGACCAACGCATGGGCTACAAAGTTCATGTTTTCAGATTTCATCTCTACGTTTTTAGCGTAACTGGCTTTCCCTGATACCTCATAGGCGATAGCTTTTACCTGCATTTCAGCGGTTACATTCATGCTTTGCATCATTTCGCTTCGGTCGGTTACTACCTCCATATTCATACTTTGTTCTTGACCGTCATCCATTTCGGATTGAAAATCTATACAAACGGCCTGGGCTTTTTCTCCCTGATCGTCATGCCATCCCTGACCCAGGCGAACACCGTCAATTGGGTATTCCACCATGCGGGTAAAGCCGTTAGATGGGAAGCCGGTCCCTTCTGAGGGTTCTGTTACTTCATCTGCGGAGGATGGGTGGCATGCGAAAATTGAAAAAGTTAATAGAGTTGTGAGGATGAGAGACCACGAGGTCTGATGCGTAGGATAAGCTGTTGAGAGCCACATAACCGTCTATTTATTTACGTGTAAGTATTTTAATATCATACACTTAAATAATTTTATTATTCAAATACAAAATTATTTACTGGCAAGATAAAGGTTATAGTCCGGTAATTTTCGATTTTACAGAAAATTGCTATACTGGTTAATCAATCGGGAACAAAAAATGAGGTGAGAATGGGAGAACTATTATCAGAACTGAATTGGCTGGCGGCCATCGTTGGTGGAATAGCATATTTTATGATCGGTTGGCTTTGGTACGGACCACTTTTCGGAAAGGCATGGATGAAAGAAAAAGGGATAGAGGAGCATCCTGAGTCTCCAGAACCTATTATTTTTCTCTATTCTTTGATCCTTCAAACTATTGCCGCTATTTCACTGGGACTATTCATTGTAGCCCTCGGGGTGAGTTCCGCTATTGAAGGTCTTTATATCGGGCTGGCGGCTGGTGCGGGGTTTGTACTAACAACTGTTGGCGTAAACGGGATCTACAACGATATGTCACTAAAACTGTTTGCTATTGACGGCGGATACCACCTGGTGGGATTTGCGGCCGCCGGATTGATTATAGGATTGTGGTAAAATATGCTTAAAAAAGTAAGGGGCACGATGCATCGTGCCCCTACATGTATGAATTTATAGGTTTATTTAATCAGCCCATGCTTCTGCGTCATCATAGACCTCTGCAAACTCGATCTCTTCGCCATCTTTGCTGAGGGTGGCCTCGTATTGGGCAGGTCCTTCCTCCTCGCGTTTGATGAGCTCGGTCGCAAGTTTGTCGATGATTTTTCGCTGGATCAATCGTTTCAGCGGACGAGCACCGTAAACGGGATCATAACCGCGTTCGGCCAGCCAATCCTTGACGATATCTGAGACTGAAAGCTCGACATCTTTTTTCTCCAGCATGTCGTATACCCGTTGAAGCTGAATATCCACAATTTCTCGGATATGTTCTTTGTTCAATGGGTGGAACACGATGATATCATCCACGCGATTCAGGAATTCCGGGCGAATTGATTTCTTCAACTGATCCATAAGCTTATCCTGGAGTTCACTGTACACTTCATCGGAAAAGTTACCACCACTTTTTTCAATCTCATCCTGAATAAGGTGAGAACCGATGTTGCTGGTCATGATGATGATCGTATTGGTGAAGTCGACTGTAACGCCTTTGTTGTCGGTGAGCCGCCCCTCATCCAGCACTTGCAGCAGCATGTTGAAGACATCTGCGTGCGCTTTCTCGATCTCATCCAGCAGGATCACCGAGTACGGTTTACGACGTACGGCCTCGGTAAGCTGGCCGCCCTCGTCATATCCGACGTAGCCGGGAGGAGCACCCACGAGGCGACTCACGCTGTGCCGCTCCATATACTCACTCATGTCGATGCGCACCATGGCGTCCTCGTCATTAAAGAGGAAGTTTGCCAGGGAACGTGCCAGCTCGGTCTTACCAACCCCCGTGGACCCGAGGAAGAAGAACGAGCCGATGGGCCGCTGAGCATCCTGGAGTCCAGCACGCGAACGGCGCACAGCGTTGGAAACCGTCTCGATAGCAGGATCCTGCCCGACCACGCGTTTGTGCAGCTCTTCTTCAAGATGAATCAGCTTTTGCCGCTCGCTCTGCAGCATCTTGCTGACCGGTATACCGGTCCACCGTGAGACGATATCAGCGATATCCTCATATTCCACCTCCTCCTTCAGCATCGCGCGCCCTTCCTGGACCTCATCGAGTTGTTCCTTGGTTTCCTCGAGATCTTTTTCCAGCTGTTTAATGGTACCGTAGCGTAGCTCGGCTACCTTTTCGTAATTACCCTCCCGTTCGGCTTTCTCCGCCTGGTTGCGGGACGTTTCGATCGCTTGCTTCAGCTCGCGCGTTTTTTGAATCATTTCGCGCTCGGTGTCCCACTGGTTGCGCATAGTATTGCGCTGTTCTTCCAGGTCGGCCAGCTCTTTTTCAATATTTTGAATCTTTTCATCATTCTGATCTCGTTTCAGCCCCTCACGCTCAATTTCGAGCTGTCGAATCTGCCGCTCAATCTGGTCCAGCTCCTCCGGCATCGAGTCGATTTCGAGACGCAAGCGAGAGGCAGCCTCGTCAATCAGGTCGATAGCTTTATCCGGAAGGAAACGGTCGCTGATGTATCGGTGCGAGAGCTCGGCAGCAGCTACCAGGGCCTCGTCCCGAATTTTTACGCCATGGTGCAGCTCATACCGCTCCTGCAATCCACGCAGGATCGACACCGTATCTTCGACCGTGGGCTCGTTGATCAGCACTTTCTGCATCCGGCGCTCCAGCGCGCGGTCTTTTTCGATATGCTTGCGGTACTCATCGAGGGTGGTGGCACCGATGGCGTGGAGTTCACCTCGGGCCAGCGACGGCTTCAGGATATTGGCAGCATCCAGCGAACCTTCGGCAGATCCACCGCCGACGAGCGTGTGAATCTCGTCAATAAAGAGGATGAGTTCGCCATCTGAGTCGATTACCTCTTTTACGACCGCTTTCAGTCGCTCTTCAAACTCACCCCGGAATTTAGTTCCAGCCACTAGTGCACCCATATCAAGGGCAACAATGCGCTTGGTTTTTAGACTTTCGGGGACGTCGCCGCGGTTGATACGGAGAGCCAGTCCCTCGGCAATAGCCGTTTTACCGACACCGGGCTCGCCAATAAGTACCGGATTGTTTTTAGTGCGGCGCGAGAGAATCTGCATAATGCGTCGGATCTCCTGGTCGCGCCCAATAACGGGATCGAGTTTATTTTTTTCGGCCATCTCATTCAGGTCACGGCCGTATTTATCAAGGGCGTTGTAGCGGCTTTCGGCATTGGGATCATCCACTTTTTGCGAGCCGCGGACGTCCTGCAAAATTTTGAGCACATCGTTCTTTTTGACGCCCTGTTGTTTCAGCAAGCTGCCGGCCTCACCTTTTGACTCAAGCATGCCGATCAACACATGTTCAGAGCTGATGTATTCATCCCCGAGATCGTCAGCCGATTTCTGGGCTTTGTCGAAAAGCTCTTTTGAATTGTTCGAAAGGTACTGGCCGGAAACAGAGGCCCCCTTTACCACGGGCAGTTTCTCAATTCGCTGTTCCAACTCGGATTTGAGCTGGGGAATGCGAACACCTACTTTATTGAGAATAGAATTTACCACATTTTCGGAATCGTTTAGCAAAGCCAGTAGAATATGCGCAGGCTCCACTGCCTGGTGGTTGTTGTTGGAGGCTAGGTCCAGAGCGTTTTGAACCGCCTCCTGCGCCTTTAACGTAAATTTGTTGAAATTCATAACAGTCAGTAATTGATGTTAATATCTTTTGTTTTTCTACTTCTTTATATCACCAATATCGTACCGATCTGGCATCTCTGACGTAATTACAGATTTAAAGTACCAGATATGTCGTTTTGGGGAAAGTGGGAAAAACCGGTACAAACATGTCAGGATAAGTCTGCCTTACCTGCATTTCTCACGAAAAGTTAGTCTGAGTTTATGTAATTCCATGATACACTGTGGGTTACATTGATTTTTAGACTAAAAATATAACAGTGGGTAGCGAGCTACGAAATTGGTCCGTCTGCTGTGTTGAAAGTGGAAATTGCGCACTCAATGTATAAACATACATTTCGCTTGCGATATCCACTTCGCCTTGCATACGAGCCAATTTCTTGATGAGAAATGCAGGCTAACTGTTACTTGGGTGAGGAAAAATGTGTCAGTTTGGAATAAGGTTGAAATTTTAAGTTCGGAATTCTTGCTTTACGTAACAGGTGATAACCTTAATTAAATTATCAATGCCATGGAAAAAACAGAGGTTTCGGGCGTTACCATAGAACTCAAGCGAGGAGACATCGCAAGCCAGAAGGATATTGAAGCGATAGTGAATGCAGCCAATGCACAGCTCAAAACGGGAGGTGGCGTGGCCGGTGCCATTCATCGTGCGGCAGGACCCGGGCTGGCCGAGGAAGCAAAACCGATGGCGCCGATCAAGCCGGGGGAAGCGGTCATCACCGGGGCTCACAACCTGCCCAACGAATATGTTATTCACTGCCTGGGCCCGGTGTATGGGCGCGACAAGCCGGAAGAGGAGCTGCTCGCCAACTGCTACAAGAATGCACTTGACCGCGCAGAAGAAAACGGGATTACAAGTGTCGCTTTCCCTTCTATTTCAACGGGAGCATTTGGCTACCCGATGGAAGATGCCGCTCGCGTTGCTTTTCAATCTGTTAAAGGGCATGCTGAGGAGGGACTTTCTTCTGTCAAACTTATCCGGTTTGTTCTTTGGGGCGAAGATGCCATGAACACGCATCAACAAGTGATGGAAGAAGTATTTGGATAATCCAGCTTATTTTATCGAAAACTCCAAATTACAATTTATCAAAAGGCAAACAGGAAGTTGATATTTGAGATTTGATGCTTGTCATTTATCCCCCGTAAATCTCGTTTAAAACATCGGCAAGTCGAATTCCTGCCTGCAGGAGTCTTTTCTCTACGGTATCGAAATTTTTGTATGTGTATTCATATCCGAGCTCCATATCATCAGGCAGATTGTAGACCTGGTCCCGCAGTTGCATCGATTCCCTGGCCCAGTCCAGCACGCCGGTAGATTGCCACTCGCGAAGTTTCTCTTGCGTTGGGTGATTTATACTCTTGGAAAGTTCAGTATAGCTCAGTTTAGAATCGTCAATCATTTCGCTGTCCCATACGCGATGCAGGTTCGAAGGCTCCCAAAACCATTGCACTTCCACCGCGTTGCCCCCGCGGTCTTCGCCAGTACCCACATGTAACGGCTGGTGAATATCGCCCACTAGGTGAATGAGCATCTTCAGCTTTTTTGCCTCTTCTTCCTTAGATATATCTCCCTGCTTGAGATCACTGATAATATCTTGCAACGCTTTCACCAAGTCGCCATTTGGATTCTTTTCAGTCTCCGCATAGGTTTGTCCATCGGGAATTGTGACCCAGTGCCAGTCGTGCGTATGATCATATTGCGGGTCAGACCGAATTTCATCCATCCAGGTACTGGCCATTGCAAGGGATTCATCGCCCAAAATTTGCTTAATCTCTTTTTTTGCAAGAGGGGTAAGGTACTCGGCAGCGATATCTCCAACCACCCGGTGCCCGGTTCGTCCCCATTTTTCAGCGGAGTGAACGTTATCTACGGTGAATAGAAGGCTAAGCAGGATGATGAGTGTTTTCATTGGATCGCAGGTTGATCTGGCGTCATTATTATTTTTGCAGACAATATGCCTATTTTTCCAGAAGATGGTAAGCCATTTTTTTCTGGTGTCCCTTTGTTAATAATCATTTAACAGTGACAGGATGTATCAATTTTTAGACCTGTTCTTTATTACGTTTCATTCGTTGCTGATACTCTTCAACCTGTTTGGCTGGATTTGGGAGAAGACCCGAAAATGGAACCTGTTGACATTGTCAGCAACCGCTTTTTCCTGGATTATACTCGGCATCTGGTACGGGTTTGGGTACTGCCCGTGTACCCACTGGCACTGGCTGGTGCGCCGAGAATTGGGTTACTACGATATGCCCAATTCCTACATCAAGTTTTTGGTGGATCTGCTGACCGGTTGGGATGTTAACGCGGTATTGGTGGATTGGGCGACGGGAATACTTTTTGGTGCTGCATTCATCATATCGATATATACAAATTTTAAAAGTTGGAAGAAGTAAAAGCTTGCGGGTACTTCTCACATGAATATGTGGTTTAGCTCCTCTCTCTGACAAATATTTTACAAGCAACTATTCAACAGACCAAGGTGATATGAAAAAAATACTATTGGCTATTTTCGTTGTTCTTTTTTGTTGCTCACTAACAAATTTGTTGGCACAGGAAAGCGTTGGCTTCTCAAATCCCGAAGATATTCAGCCGTTGCTGGACTACCGGCTGCCCGACTGGGGCTATTCTAATTTTGGGCTGGATCTGAGTCACATGAGCAGCGTATCTGATTCTAAATATGATCAAAGAAATATATCACGATTCTCCAATACAATACAAATCAGTCCAACATACCGTTTGTACAGGGAATCGGAACAGAAAATTCTAAATTTATTTAGCTCAGTGGGGTTGAATTATAATAATAGTAAAATTGAATCTCGTGGATATGATAATTCGGAACGTCAGACAAAGAATCTCAATATTGATTCACAAATAAATATTTCACTGAAGAATTATCAATCAGAGAATATATTTTTATATGGAGCAGGAGATTTTTCTGTTACTTATAACAGGCGTAAGAATTTTCAGCCCGGAAACACGAGTATAGGACGTGATGTTTCTATAAAACCGGAAATCGGCATTGGTTTTGGCAGGATACGAAATATTAATCCGATGATAAGAGCTGTTCGTTTGGAGGAACGGTTGCGGGCTATAGGACAGGACGCTTTAAACAGGGTGCAATTATTAAACGCAGCCAACCAGTTTACGAAATATGATGGCTATCAAAAGAGTTATGATCGCTCTGAAAAATATTTCTGGCAAGATATGAATCGTGCCACAGGCTCTGCCCTGTCGGGTTTGAAACCGTATGATATGATGTATCTCACCGATATTTTTGATGAAGTGATTGGTACTCGCTTTGAAGGATGGGAACTAATAGCGGGTGTTAGGTTCCGATACACAAACTATTTGGACCGTAAAGACCAAGATAGCTCTCAAGGAAGCACCTCAATTATTAAAACTATTGGTCCATATCTGAGGGGTAGATTGTATCATAATATTTCCTTGAATCATCAAATTGGTGCTTTTGGTTCTTTGAATCAGTCTTACCCTCTTGGAAGTAGCAATAGTGCGGTGGACTACAATTGGAATGCATCAACTACTCTGGGAGTAGAGTGGTTATGGACTGTTTCGGATAGGTGGTTCTTGAATACAGAAGTACGGAATAGATATTCCCGCATTAAACGAACAATTGCTAATGATTTAGGTTCAGGAAATTCGACTAGATGGACGAACAATTTATCATTAAGTAGTTATTTGACATATTTTTTAGAGAATAAACTTGCGATAACCGTTAGATTTACTCCATTCTTATATCATCGTCGTGGTATTACGAGCGATAGTAAAATTATGACAAGAGAGTTTGATATTAATATGTCAGTGGACGTGAAGTATTACTTTATCAGAAATCTATACTAAGAGCATTTTTTAAAAGTTAGTGTCCTTGTCGGATAACTTTTTGAACATCTCTTTCTCTTCATCACTCAGTTTTTCCGGTACCTGCACCATGGCGCGTACAAAGAAATCGCCTTTTTTTGAGCTGTTTTTAAACTCCGGCATACCCATGCCCGGTATTCGGAACAGGTCGCCGCTTTGGGTGCCGGCGGGGATTTTGAGCTTCACCTTGCCGTTAAGGGTCGACACCCGGGTATCGCCGCCAAGCACCGCGGTGTAGAGGTCGATGGGATGATCATGGTAGATATCATTTCCTTTTCGCTGGAAATCTTTGGGCTCTTTCACATTTATTTTCAGGTAGAAATCACCCCGCTGCCCGCCGCGGACACTCGAGCTGCCCCGGCCGCTCACTTTCAGCTTTTGTCCGTCTTTAATGCCCGATGGAATCTTGATCTTCATTTTTTCTTTGCCAATACGCACAGTGCGACTGGTGCCTTCGTAGGCCTCTTGTAAGGATATGTCAATACTGGCAGTTACATTCTTTTTCGTGGATTTGGCCTGTTGTCCAGCTCCCGGTTGCGACCGCGTACGAAATCGCTGGGACCGCGTTTGTCCTTGCTGTGCTTCTGCAAAGGGATTACCTCCGCCAAACAGGCTCTCGAAGAAGCTGGAAAATGGACTGCCGCCCCCGGCACCACCGCCTTGGGCTCGTCCCCCAAAAATGTCGTTCATATCAAAATTAATGCGGTAGGATTGGTCTCCTCCGCCACGGGCATATTGTGACCAGTCGAAATCATCAGCAGTACCACCAGCCCGCTGATAGCGCTTCCAGTCCTTGCCGGCTTTGTCATAGAGTTTACGCTTCTCGGGGTCCTTTAGCACTTCATAGGCTTCCCCGACCTCTTTGAACTTTTCTTCAGCCGAGGGGTCGTCGGGATTCTTGTCAGGATGGTATTTAGCCGCCTTTTTACGGTAGGCTTTTTTAATCTCATCCTGGGAAGCGCCCCTGCTTACGCCCAATATGTCATAATAATCTTTGTATTCCATGAAAACTGAAACTCTTGGCTTTCAAATAATTGCGTAGTGCTTAAGTACTAAAGTACCCACGATTAACAAATAATCGAAAATACTCGTGCACAATATCTAAGTATTAAGCATGCAAAAACAATACCTAGTATCCCCGTAATGCCAGAATTTCACGGGAAAATGCCGGTTTAACCAGAAATAAGGATGATTTAAATTATTTTGTAAGGATTTGCTTTGAAACGTATCTATTAAGTGAGTGAATATGATATGGCATATTTCCTCTCCTGAGGAATCAAGCCCTGGTCGTTTGATAGCGGCCAGGGTAATTTTATTGACTATTTATAGAGTTAAACAATATAGTCAGCTTGACATAAAAAAAGTCCCCGGCGGGATAGACCGGGGACCAGGGATTGTGTAGGTAGGCTCTTGTAAAATTTAAATCTCGAATGCGATAAACAGGCCGTTGCCCTGGCGGATAATGCGCATTAATACGACTTGGTTCTCTTGCTGGGTTAGCTCACTCATAATTCTATTGAAGTCTTCTACATTCTGGACTTGCTCTTTCGCAATGCTGGTGATGACATCACCCTGTCGGAGACCTTGCCGGGCGGCATTGCTGTTGCGGTTGATGCCGGTGACGACGACCCCATTTATATTTGGATCAAGCTGAAGTTCTTCTGCAATTGCCGGAGTGATATTCCGGACGTTGAAGCCAATGCTCTCTTCAAGGTTTTGATCCGGTGCTCCTCGTTGCTGTTGTCCGGCAGAAGCTTGTAATTCTTCAGGAAATTCCCCCAGCGTAACAGTTACAGTTTGTTCATCTCCGTCGCGCAAGACACCGAGCTCTACGGTATCACCCGGCCTTTTGCTGGCAATGGCGGTGCGGAAAGACAGCCATCCTTCCACTGTCTTGCCGTCCAACGTTCTAATGACGTCGCCCTCTTTCAGGCCAGATTCAGCTGCTGGAGTATTTTCCTGAACTCCTCCAACAATCACACCTTGTGGCTTATCAAGTCCCAGCGCTCTGGCCATCGTTCTGTCAACGCCGTCACCCGTAATTCCGAGATATCCGCGTTGCACTTCGCCGGTTTCAATTAGTTGATTCATAATATTCTTCGCCAGGTTAGCGGGGATGGCAAACCCGATGCCTTGGTTACCGCCGGAGCGTGAGAGAATCGCTGTATTAATTCCTACTAATTCCCCATCTAGATTGATAAGTGCACCACCGGAGTTTCCGGGGTTAATGGCGGCGTCAGTCTGGATAAAGTTCTGGTATCCACCGGTGCGTCGGGCCATCATTTCGTTGGTTCGCCCCTTGCCTGAAACAATACCGAAGGAAACGGAGTGGGCCAGCTCTTCTCCAAACGGGCTGCCGATCGCCATCACGAATTCACCCACACGCAGATCATCGCTGTTTCCCAGTTCAATGGTAGGTAAGTTCTCAGCATTGATCTTCAGTACCGCAATATCTGTCTGGGGATCCGTTCCAACTACTTCGGCTTCCAATACGTCGCCGTTAACTGTCTCAACATTTATGCTTTCGGCAGCTTCCACAACGTGGTTATTGGTCAGGATGTATCCGTCTTCCGATACGATTACGCCGGAGCCCAAACCACTGACTTCTCGTTCTCCGCCGCCCCCACGGGGATCTTCACCAAAGAAGCGGAAAAGAGGGTTTTCCGGGGTCTCAATGGTTTGTGTAGTGAAAATTGTCACAACCGCCGGTTTTGTCTTTTCCGCAATGTTGACAATGGCATCATTCAAATCCTTTAAGCTGTTAACAGGTGTATCCTGAGCGGCTTGTACCTCGGTATCAAAGTCGGGCAGGCTTATGATTGAAGCCTGACTCGATCCTTCGAAATCCACAGTATAGAACCCGACCAGAATAAGCGCTAATGCTAGGATAGCAAATAGTGATTTATTCATTCGATTCATGAGAAACTCCATTTTGGAAATTAATACCTGGAAAAAATGTTTTTAAAGATTCAGTTCCTTTAACTAACGGTCGTTGTTAATTATTGTATTACTTCTATTATTAATGAAAAACTAAAGCCGGAGCTGCATTTCATTGCAACCCCGGCAAATAATATGGTTTATTATCAGTTGTCGGGATTTATCAGGGGGATGCTGATAGAGCTACTTAACTTCTATCTGCTTTTTCACTTTGTCTTCTGTCTTCTTGATTGAAATGTGTAGCAATCCATTTTCGTATTTGGCGTCGATGCTGTCTTCATCAACATTGTCCGGGAGCTGGAACGAACGGTTGAAGGAACCGTATCGGGTTTCTACCCGGTGATAGGTTTTGCCTTCCTCTTTCTCTTCAAATTTCCGTTCGCCGCTGATGGTCAATCGGCCGTTATCAAGGCTCACATCGATATTTTCCTTGTTCACGCCGGGGAGTTCAGCCGTAACCTCAAAACCATTATCGGTTTCAGAAATGTCAATGCTTGGTACGAAATTGTTGTTTCGTTGATTTACAACATCATTAAAAAACTCATCCATCATATCGGAAAAGTTTTTGGAAAAGAGATCGCGGTTTGGTCGATTATATCTTATAAGTGTCATGGTAATACCTCCAAATTGGTTTTGTTTGTAACTTTTTTCTTTCAAAAACTCACTTTTATAGCTGCAAGGCGTATGCCAAGCGGTTTTAGATTCCTCAGTACTGACAAAGAGCCAATGTGGATCTGTGTTTTTTTCAGGACTCCCTCAGTTGGGGAAAATCTTGTCATTACCGGTATAGCCAAAGCGACAGGAGGACTGTAAAAAATGCAGGCCGCTATTGGTTACTTGTTATTGAGAATTGGGGATTAGGGGCGGGTAGGAAAAAACTTGTCTGGATCAGAAGGAGTTAGATTAATAAAAAAGGTTAATAGTTATTGGTGAGAACCCTGCCAATAACTATTAACCGATAACAAATAACGAATTTACTGCTTGTAACTTTGTTTCCATTCTTTGGCGAGCAGGAAGGCCATCTCCAGGCTTTGCTCGTAGTTTAGTCGCGGATCACAGTAGGTCTCGTAATTACGGTGGAGTTCACCTTCATGCAACCCTTTGGCTCCACCTACGCATTCGGTGACGTTATCACCGGTAAGCTCCAGGTGAGCACCGCCAAGATACGTGCCCTGGTCGCGGTGGATGGCAAAAGTTTGACGCAGCTCCGTAATAATGTCGTCGAAGTTACGTGTTTTGACGTCATTATCCGTAGAGAAGGTGTTACCGTGCATAGGGTCACAGATCCATACAACGGGGAATCCTTCGCGTTTAACAGCCTGGATAAACTCAGGCAGCTGTTCTTGTACTTTGTTTACTCCGAAACGGCTGATGAGCACAATTTTACCCGCTTCATGCACCGGGTTCAGTTTTTCAATAAGTCGCAGCGTTTCATCCACCTCAAACGGCGGGCCGACTTTAATGCCGATGGGGTTGCGGATGCCACGGAAGTATTCGACATGGGCACCATCAATATCACGAGTCCTGTTCCCGAGCCATACCATGTGGCTGCTCAGGTTATAAAAGCCTTCTCGTCGCGGCACTTTGCGAGTCTGTGCAGAATCGTAGTACAAATTCAGGGCCTCATGAGAGGTATACACATTGATCTTCTGAAGTGTGTTAAACTGGTTTGGCGTGATCGACTCCATAAAGCTCACAGCTTTCTGGATGGAGTTGACCATCGTTTCATACTCTTTGTAATACTTATTCTGCTTCATGAAGTCCAGCTCCCAGTACTCAGGATGATGCAGGTCTGCAAACCCTTCATCTGCCAGGGCGCGGAGGAAATTAAGCGTCAGTGAAGCATTCTTATAGCCTTCGATCAGGCGATTGGGATTGGGCTTTCGTGCTTCAGCATCGGGTTTGAAACTGTTGATAAGGTCACCGCGATAGTTCATAATCTTTTCGCCATCCACGATCTCATAATCACTGGATCGCGGCTTGGCATACTGCCCGGCAATTCGACCGATACGCACAACGGGTACCCCGGTCTCATGGATGAGAATAAAGCTCATCTGCAGAAGTACCTTAAGCAGATTCACAATTTTAGGTGACTTACAATCGGCAAATGTTTCAGCGCAATCACCGCCCTGCAGCAGAAATCCATTTCCGGCTGCTACATCGGCCAGTTTGTTCTTTAGGGCTTCCACTTCCCATGAAGTGATGAGCGGGGGCAATGAGCGTAACTCCTCATAAGCAGCTTCCAATTCTTGTTGATCAGGATACTCAGGCAACTGCTTGATCGGATAATTTTGCCAGGAAGCGGGAGACCAGTCTTTGGGATTTGCTACTTCAGGAGCCACGGATTCTTCTTTCAAGATCATTTTAAATACAGTTCGACACTACAAATTTTATGAATTAACTAGATTAGGCAAATATACAGAAATGAGCAATTTAAATGTAATTCCTTTCAGGTCGATAATGTTTATTGCTGCTAACCCGGAATTATTCTTTAATTTTTAGGCTCAATTGCAAAAAGGCCTTGCTTGTTAATATAAGCATACTTGTTTCCCGTTTTAACCAAACCCAGGCCTGCTTTAAAATCCCAGGCCTCGTCAAATATTGGTTCAACAATTTGCCGCCCATGTTCATCTATATAGGCAAACTGGTTCCCCAATTTGACACGGGCTACACCATTGTGAAAAGCAAAGGCCTTGTCGTATGCGGGCTCCACAAGGAATTCACCCCTCCTGTTGATGTAGCCATATTTGTAGTTGTCGAGATTGTTTGAGGATTCAGGCATAGCCACTGCCGCCTTACCTTCTGCGAAAGGTTCTGCCTTGAGAAATTGGGATTCAATAGCGATGCGTCCCAGCGTGTCGATATATCCAAACTGCTTAAATTCGAGCTCCACCGCTGCAAGTCCTTCAGAAAAATCTCCAGCATTGGGGTAGGCTGGTTCAATAACGAATTCTCCCTGTTTGTCGATGTATCCCCACTCGCGGTGCTGGTATGTTTGAACTCGTGCCCGGTTGTTGTTAAAGTCTCCGGCGTTCATAAATTGCGGCTCAATCACTAGTTCACCTTTATTATTTATGTAACCCCAATCACCGTTTTTGTTAATCTTTACAGCTGCCAATCCAGAACTAAAATTATGTGCTTCTTCAAACTGTGGTTTAATTTCAAAATCGCCGGAATGATCGATGTAGCCGTAGTGCTCGTTCACTTTCACAAGGGCCAACCTCTCCGAAAAGTTGCTGGCGGCATCAAATTGTGGCTCAATGGTCATTTTTCCACTTGAATTTACGTATCCGACTCTTCCCAGGATGTTAATAGCTGCCAGTCCCTCCGAGAAGTGGTATGGCCAGTTGGCATCTGGCACAAACTTAAAATTTGGTTGTATTTGAGTAGATAAAGAGGAATCGATAAACCCAACTTTTTGATTCTCCACATAGGGCAACAGGGTTCGATTTCCCGATCGGTCAAGGGTGCTGCAGCTTGCCAAAATTAGAGTTGTAGCTATAACGAGAACTGAGTATGACGTATATTTTTTCACAGTAGTATCGTTTTTAATATTTGTGTGTGTTTAGGGATTAAAAATTGCTTCCAAATTATGTCCTCAAAAGCGTTGGGGTCAGAACCTGGTAGGATCGGTGGACGTTAGTCATTAATTCAATCGTACCAATGCCCAGTGCCGAATCTATTGGGATGACACGAGGCTTTATTGCTGATATCAGTCAACTCATCAGCTTACCTTTTCGGAAATGAAATTAAACTTCGAATAAGGTGATTTGTTTCTGTCGCTTTGATGGTTCTTTTTTCAATTCACTTTCATTACCCTGAAAGGAAGCGCGGTAACTAGTGTGTTACCAAAACCAGAAAAGTGTCGGTTTGTTGCGGGAAACTATAATCTTGTCAGCCATGTTTGGCTTTTTCTTGTAAAGCCAGAGTTAAAAAGCTTGTAATTATCCCTTACAATTAGGGATCAATTGATTATCTTAAACAGTTTATTGCTAACCTAAAAAGTCACGATTCCTTTGCGAGAACACATCGTAATACGCGGAGCACGCGAACACAATCTCAAAAATATAGATGTCAACATTCCCCGGGAAGAGCTGGTCGTCGTGACCGGTATTTCCGGCTCGGGTAAATCTTCACTGGCCTTTGACACAATCTATGCTGAAGGGCAGCGACGATTTTTAGAATCTCTCTCAGCCTATGCCCGCCAGTTTCTGGGCATGATGGAGCGCCCGGATGTTGATTTCATCGATGGACTTTCTCCTGTCATTTCCATTGATCAGAAAACGACCAACCGCAATCCCCGTTCAACGGTGGGGACGGTCACCGAAATTTACGACTTTCTGCGGCTATTGTACGCGCGTATCGGGGTGCCATATTCCTGGAAAACCGGCAACAAGATGGAAAAACAGAGCGCCGACCAAGTGGTGGAAAGCATTATGGAGATGCCGGAAGGAACCAAGGCGTATTGCCTGGCCCCAGTGGTTCGCGGCCGGAAAGGGCATTATCGAGAGCTTTTTGAACAGACCATGAAGCAGGGATTTGTTCAGGTACGTGTGGACGATGAGTTCATGGACCTGGAAGAAGATATGAAAGTGGATCGCTACAAGACGCACAATATCGAGGTTGTGGTAGATCGCTTTGTTATTAATCCCGGTAGCGAAAAGCGGATTGCCGAAAGTGTGCGCCTGGCCCTGGAAATGGCGGATGGCAACGTGATACTGGCCGTGCCCGAAGAGGATGGCGAGCTCAAGGATCACCTGTTTTCACAGAATCTGTTCGACCCGGAAAGTGGCATAGCGTATGAGGATCCGGCGCCCAATATATTTTCTTTCAACTCACCATACGGGGCCTGTCCAAAATGTGATGGACTCGGCTACAACCACGACGTAGACCGCAAACTTGTAATTCCCAATCCCGAGCAGTCGATATCGGAGGGTGCCATCAGGTTTTTGGGTGAGCCGCGCGATATTTTTGTGTTCAAGCAGCTCCAGGCTGTGCTGGATACGGTAGGACTCGATTTTGATACGCCGATAGAAGAATATCCAGAGGATGCCCTCGAGCTCCTTTTTGAAGGCGGGGGAGATAAGAAGTTTAATGTGAGCTATGACTTTCGTGACGATAGCGTAACCTACAAGCATACGTTCAAAGGGCTACGCAATATTATCAGGGAGCAATACGAAGAGAGCAAATCCAATAAACAGCGAGACAAGGCCAAGGCGTTCATGGCCAAGGTCGACTGCACGGCGTGCGGTGGGGGACGTCTTAACAAAGAGGCCCTATCCTATAAAATTGATGAATATACTATTGATGATCTGGTAAAGATGGATCTGAATACCCTGCGGGACGCCGTCAATAACCTGGAGCTTACCGAAAGGCAGCAGAAGATTGGTCATCAAGTGCTAAAAGAAGTGCGAGACCGCGTTGATTTTCTACTGAACGTAGGACTTGATTACCTGACACTGGATCGCGAAGCACAGACGCTTTCCGGCGGGGAGGCACAACGCATTCGGCTGGCTACGCAGATCGGTACGCAGCTGGTAGGCGTGCTCTATATCCTGGATGAGCCGAGCATCGGTCTTCACCAGCGGGACAATATTAAACTGATCCGCTCCCTAGAAACATTGCGGGATCTTGGAAACAGCGTGATCGTAGTAGAGCACGACCGGGAAACCATTGAACATGCGGACTATGTGCTCGACCTGGGGCCTGGAGCCGGTGAATATGGCGGGGAAATTGTAACCGAGGGCACTCCAGAAGAACTGGATCCCGATTCGATGACCGCCAGGTTCCTGAATGATGAAGAGATTATTCCCTATCCCGATGAGCGGCGTGACGGCAATGGCAAAAGCATTCAACTCTCTGGAGTGAGAGGGCACAACCTGAAAAACCTGGATGTAGAGATTCCTCTCAACAAATTTATCTGTGTTACCGGGGTGAGCGGCAGTGGGAAGAGCTCGCTCATTAACCAGACCCTTGCACCTATTCTGTCCAATCACTTTTATAATTCCAAAACGGTACCGCTGCCCTATGACAAGGTTAAAGGGCTGGATAACCTGGATAAGATTATTTCTGTGGATCAAAGCCCGATTGGGCGGACGCCGCGTTCCAACCCGGGAACGTATACCAAGGTGTTTGATCATATTCGTTCTCTTTTTGCAGAACTGCCGGAATCCAAAATTCGAGGGTATGACCAGGGACGTTTCTCATTCAATGTGAAAGGTGGACGCTGCGAGGCTTGCAATGGAGATGGCGTGCGCAAAATTGAGATGAATTTCCTGCCCGATGTTTACGTCAACTGCGAAACCTGCAACGGCAAGCGCTATAATCGGGAAACGCTGGAGATTTATTACAAAGGTAAAAATATTGCTGATGTGCTGGACATGTCGATTAAGGAAGCCAGCGAATTCTTCAATTCGGTTCCCGCAATAAACCGCATCCTTGGGACACTGAATGATGTGGGACTCGGCTACCTAACGCTGGGACAATCGAGTACTACGCTTTCGGGTGGGGAGGCGCAGCGCATCAAGTTGGCGCGTGAACTCTCAAAAGTGGGAACCGGAGACACTCTTTATATTATGGATGAACCTACTACCGGGCTTCACTTCCAGGATGTCCGCATGTTGGTAGATGTAATTCAGCAGCTGGTAGACAAAGGGAATTCTGTGATCGTTATTGAGCACAATATGGATCTTGTCAAGGCGGCCGACTGGATCATGGACCTGGGACCTGAAGGCGGAGTCGGCGGCGGAGAAATTTTAGCTCAGGGCACGCCTGAAGAGATTGCCCAGGTTGAGCACAGTTATACCGGGCAGTTCTTAAAAGAGGAGTTTGAGCGAGAAAAAAAGCAAAAAGTGAAGGCTTGATCACTATTTTCACACCGGGTCTGGATCATTGAATGTAACTAAAGTAACGCTTTTAGCGGTTAAAAAGTAGCCTTTGTGTCATCCTGAACTTATTTCAGGATCTCGTAGAGCCTCTATCTTTGATATCGGCTCTTAACAGATCAGCGCTTAGTGCCACTACGAGATCTCCGACAGCTGTCGGAGGTCCAGGATGACACAAAGGATATTTCTTGGTCCTTTGCCATCTAATCTAACCGCTAAATACGTTATAGTAATGAAGCATTCCGCTTTTCGGGGTAACGATCATTGAAGGAAAAGAAAAACCTGTAACATTTCTGTCAGAAAAAACGTAGTGGTTTTTTGCATTTGATCCAATTCTCCCAAAAGTGTGGAGGTCTTTCATCATAACGTAATGCCGTTGATGAGACTCAAATGCTGCTATCATAATTTTATCAAACCAACTCGAAATAAATAGAAAAAGTGCTATGAATTTAATAAAGAGATGCATGGGATTTATGGGAATGGTCACTTTGGTTTTGGCCCTCGGCTGCGCATCATCGGGGTCGGCCTCTGAGCAGTCGAGTTCCGGGAGCTCTTCGAGCGTTGAAGTGAATAACAGTTCAATAACCCTGGCAGATTATTTGCGAAAAGTGGCAGGTATTTCCGTTCAGGGTTCGGGAGACAATGCAAGAGTGTACGTACGTGGTGCCAATACCGCGGCTGGCAACAATGAGCCACTTTTTGTGGTGGACGGCAGCCGGGTCGGGAATTCTTATCAGCAGGTAGTAAGCATGATTGATGTAAACGATATCGACCGTGTTAATGTCCTCAAAGGTTCTGAAGCGGGTTCTCGATATGGGCTTGCCGGAAGTGGAGGCGTTATCGAGATTGAAACCAAAAATTAATGTTGTTCCCTGTTTCGATTGTCCTATATTATTTGAGGCAGGGACTTCTAATAATTTTGCTAAGGCCAAATACCGTTCTCAATAGAAACCAGTTTTAAACGTTACTATATCAAGAGGAACAGATTTAATTTCTGTTTGCGTTTGTTCCACTCTTTCTTTCTGCCTATTTTCCGCCACTTGTGAGATACTTTAGGTCACATATCACAAAACTGTTTTTGGTCATCGCCGTGTGGATGGGCATGGGATTGTATTTGGTTCGCCCGGTCCAGGCGGAGGCAGCATCCAACTCTTTTGCCAGCTGGCTGCACACGGTAGTGAAAAAGGGAGATGCGGATTCTGACAATCTCAGGCAGAAGCTGTTCAAGTTGAGAAAGTCGGATAACTCTCTGAATACACTCATCCAGAAAGCTTCAAAAATCGTCAGCCAGAATAATGACGATTTTAATCTCCCGCTGGACGAAAATAACAACGACTCTGATGAAATTTATAACCTGTTGGTCCTGGAATGGAATTCCTACCAGACGGGAAATGGGATGGGCAAAGCTTCAGTTCCATCCAATATTAAATCGAGTTTTCACACAACAATCGATAAATTTTCCTACTCCATTAGTGGAGTCAACGGGAAAAAAATTGATCGATTTATCTTTACTGTAGACCAACCCAACCCGGTCTACTTCACGCCGAAGACGAGTTTTCACATCATTCCTCTCTCTGGCGGTGTTGCCATCGGTGCTCCTTAGCCTGGTGTTTACAACGTTATTATTTTCTTGTCCAAATCTACTGTAAACAAATTTTTAACGTTTAATTGATGAACCACCATGAAAGATAATGGTTTTAAAATTGGCTGTATTGTAGCTTTTTTAGCGATGTCCATTTATTACCTCTGGCCAACGGTAGCTTACTGGCTCGAACAGAATTACATTGAGGATCTGCCACAGGCCGAACGGACCGAATATGTTGAAGAGAACAATGCCCGTCTTCAAGGTTTGCGCTCTGAGATGCTCTCTCTGGGGCTTGACCTGCAGGGCGGCATGCACGTGACACTTGAAGTGGGAACACCACAGCTGGTTTATGAGCTGGCCGGGCAATATGCCGATACTACTCTGGAAAATGTTATTGATGTGGCTGACCAACGGGCACTTCAAAATGGTACCGACTTTATCAATGAGCTGGTACAGGAATTTGAGCAGCGTGACTCTAATGCCCGTCTCAGTCGTTACTACCGGTCAGATGCTGATAACATCACACGCCGTTCTACGAATGAGGAGATACAGCAGTATTTACAGACTCAGCGCGACGAGGCAGTCGACCGCGCTATCGAAATTATTCGAACGCGGGTTGACCGGTATGGGGTAAACGAGCCTTCTATTCTTAAACAGGGAAATAACCGCGTTGTCGTTGAGCTGCCCGGCGTGGCCAACAAGGAACGTGTGCGAAGTCTGTTGAAAGGAACGGCGCGACTCGAGTTCCGTCTGGCCGCCGATCCCAACGATCTCAACTCAGCCCGAAAGCAGATTATTAGTTATTATGATCAGCAGGCTGCCAACGATACCTCGGACACCACCACGGCAATGCCGGCCTCACAGACCGATGCTCCAAACCCGTTGTCACAGGTCTTGAACCCTAGTCCACGCAACCAGTATGTATTTGGGTATGCCTCGGCTTCCGATACCGCCCGGGTCAACGAGCTGCTGGGCAGACCAGAAGTGCAGAATATGATCCCCCGAAACATTGAGCTCATGTGGGGCGCAACGCCCTTCCAGACCTCCCAGGATGGCGCAGTTGAGCTTTTTGAGCTGATCGGTGTTCGGGAGTCCGTAGAAATGACCGGGGAAGTGATTGAAGAAGCCCAGGTAACATTTAATAATACGACAAATGCCCCCGAAGTATCGATGGCCATGAACAGCGAGGGTGCCCGACAATGGGCCCGCATTACGGGTGCCAACATCGGTAAACCGATCGCTATTGTCCTCGATGGGTATGTCTATTCGTATCCCAACGTAAACACCAAGATCGCCAACGGGCGGTCCGTGATTGAAGGAATAGGCCAGGTTACTGAAGCGGAAGATCTTGTCAATATTTTGCTGTCAGGTGCATTGCCTGCCCCGCTCGACATTGTTGAGGAGCGAACAGTAGGAGCCACGCTGGGAGAATCTTCCATTAAGTCGGGCTTTTACTCCACCTTCATCGGGCTGGTCATCGTCGCTATCTTCATGATTGTTTATTATCACCGCGGCGGGGCTATTGCCGACTTGGCATTGCTGTTAAATATAGTGTTTATACTGGGGATCCTGGCGGCATTTAATGCCACGCTCACCCTCCCCGGAATTGCCGGTATTGTGCTGACCATCGGTATGGCGGTGGATGCGAATGTGCTTATTTTTGACCGCATCAGGGAGGAGCAACGAACCGGAAAAACGCTTCGTGCGGCCATCGACAGTGGATATGCCAACGCCATGAGCGCGATTGTAGACGCCAACGTTACCACCTTTTTCGTGGGTATCATACTCTTCAGTTTTGGAGTTGGCCCCATCAAAGGTTTTGCCGTGACACTGATGGCAGGTATTGTTGCTTCATTGTTTAGCGCTATTGTCATCACGCGCGTAGTCGTTGACTGGCTTACTCGAGACCGTTCAGCTGAGATCAGCTTCGGTTAATCGAGAAATCCCTACAAAAATTTAATGTAGACCTAAATTGAGGAATTAGAATTATGAGATGGTTTGAAGAACCAAGTTTCAATTTTATCAAGGCACACAAAATCGCCTATTACGTTTCAGGCATTTTGCTGGTTATTTCTGTCATTGCCATTTTAACCAAAGGCCTGCAGTACGGCATTGACTTCCGGGGCGGTAAAGAGTTTGTCCTGGAATTTGAGGAAGCCGTTGAGGTAGTGGAAGTTCGAAGTGAACTGACCGGTCCACTGGGCGGGGCACCCGAAGTAAAGCGTTTCGGTTCGCCACAGGATATTCTTATCCGAACCGACAACCCGGGAAGCATTACCGATGTCCAAAATACGATTACCAGTACGATGGCGGAAGTGTATCCCGGGAATGAGGCCACCGTTATCAAAACGGATGTTGTTGGACCTCGCTTCGCGGAAGATCTCAAAGCGGGAGCGATACAGGCCATTATTTTTGCCTTGATCGTTATCTTTATCTATATACTGATCCGGTTTAAAAACTGGTTTTTCTCAGCCGGTGCGGTTGCAGCGTTATTTCATGATGTGCTGCTGGTGCTGGGAATATTCACAATATTTGGTGGAATAGCGCCCTTCAGCATGCAGATTGACCAGGCGATTATCGCAGCTTTTCTCACCATCGTCGGTTATTCGTTGAACGATACCGTGGTAGTATTTGACCGAATCCGGGAAAATTCACTCCTATATAAAACGATGGACTACACGGACATGGTAAACAAGAGTCTTAATGATACGCTCAGTCGTACTGTTATTACTTCTATTACCACCTTGTTTGTAGTGACCATCCTGTTTATCTTTGGCGGAGAGGTATTAAAAGGCTTTTCATTTGCCCTGATGCTTGGGGTCATTGTGGGTACTTACAGTTCTCTGTTTGTTGCAAGTTCATTGGTAGTAGAGCTTGAAACCCGGACAAAAAAAGCTTAAATACAACTCCATACAGTCAAACCAAATAGGAGATTCTGATCATGAACTTTAATGTTTCGGAGCGTTATAATTGTGTAGTACTTGAATTTAAGGGAAACGTAATGGGCGGGCCGGATGCCGTCAAACTCAATGAGAAGCTGCATGAGTTGATTGAAGAGGACAAAACCAACATTGTAGCTGATGTGGGTAAGGTTAAGTTCATGAACTCTTCAGGATTGGGGATGTTGATCGGTGGGCTCACTACCATGCGTAAAGCTGGTGGCGACCTTCGGATAGCAAATGCGACCGAAAAAATTGAAAGCCTGCTGGTTATTACCAAGCTTATCACCGTCTTCAAGCATTACAAATCGCTTGAAAAAGCTGTAGAATCCTACAGCGATGAAGAAACAGAATCAAAAGAAAACTAATTTGTTAATCTAATCTTTAAAAAGGGGTGTGCTGATACACCCCTTTTTTTGTGTAAAATTTATTATATGTCAATTCGAGTAGTTGTAGGTGCCCAGTGGGGGGACGAAGGTAAAGGGAAAATTGTTGATCTGTTGAGTAAGGACGCCGATTATGTCGTTCGGTACCAGGGCGGGGCCAACGCAGGCCATACGCTTAAATTTGATGATGAAGAGATTGTTCTTCATTTGGTGCCTTCCGGCATATTCAACGGTGCTGCCAAATGTGTCATAGCCAATGGGGTGGTCATTGAGCCCCAGGCACTGCTGGACGAAATTGAAAATATTCTCGAGATGGGTATTGATCTCGAGGATCGCCTGTATATCAGCAGTTCTGCACACGCCATTCTGCCTTACCACAAGCTGTTAGACCAGGTTAAGGAAAAACACCGCGGGGATGATGCCATTGGTACAACCGGGCGTGGTATTGGTCCAGCGTACGTCAGCAAGGTTTCACGTGTTGGTATCCGCATGGCAGATCTTTTTCACGAGGACATCCTGGCAGACAAACTCAAGAGTAATCTAAAGGATATCAATGAGGCGTTGGTTCATATTTACAAGGAAGATCCATTGGATGTGGACAAAATTCTTAACGAGACTCTTGAGGTTGCCGAAAAGCTCTGTCCCTATATCACCAATACCGCAACATTGCTGCACAATGGTATTGAGAATGGGGAAGAGATTTTGCTTGAAGGTGCACAGGGCAGCCTGCTGGATATCGATCACGGTACCTATCCGTATGTGACCTCCTCATCTCCCACGGCTGGAGGTGCTTGCACCGGTACCGGAATTTCACCGAGGGCTATTGATCATGTAATGGGCATTACCAAGGCATACTGTACCCGCGTTGGGAATGGACCATTTCCTACTGAACTTACCGGTGAGACCGGCGAATTTCTCCGCAGTGAGGGGCAAGAGTTTGGAGCGACTACCGGGCGTCCACGGCGCTGTGGCTGGCTTGACTTGGTAGCCCTGAAATATGCTGTCCGGATCAATGGTATTGATGAGCTGGCGGTGACCAAGATCGACATCCTCAACAATTTTGAACAGATTAAAGTTTGCACCGAGTACCAGGTGGATGGCCAGACAACCAAAGATTTTTCACCGGACCTGTATGAAATTGAGAACGCCGAACCGGTCTACAAAACATTCAAGGGTTGGCAATCTGATATCAACAAGTGCACGAGCATCAAAGAGTTACCTTCCGAAGCGAGGGAATACCTGGATTTCATACAAGATTACCTTGGTGTGGAGATGAGAATATTATCCAGCGGTCCTAAACGGTCGGAAACACTCGTAGTGTAAGTCCAGGAATATTGCACCACGATTCAGGGCATTGATCAAACTATGCAGACCTTTACTTTAACATACCGGGTGCGACTGGAGGATGAGGAGCAGATCAATGAAAAGGTTGAGAATATATGCCTTGAACAGAGTGTAGAACTACCGCTACAGGTCCTTTCGGAGTCGTTGGCAGATAAAATCGTGGGCCAAGAAACAGCCCGTGAGCAGATTGACGAGCGAACCTATCGCGTGAAAATCGGTTGGCCAACGGAAAATATTGGCAGAGAGATAGCCAATTTTATAAACATTATGTACGGCAACATTTCGCTGCAGCCGGGTATCAGGATAACAGATGCAGGCTGGGAGGCCCTGAACGGGAAGCTTTTCGAAGGACCGGCGATGGGAATCGAAGTGCTCAGAGAGAAGCTGGGAATAACCGGACGCGCACTTTCCTCAACTGCGCTGAAGCCCGTGGGTAAGAGCCCGGAAGAACTTGCCGAGCTCTGTTACAAATTCGCCTCCGGGGGCATTGATATCATCAAGGATGACCACGGCCTGGCCAACCAGTCATATGCTCCTTTTGAGGATCGGGTAAAGGCCTGTGTAAATGCAGTCGGAAAAGCTGCTGAGAAGACAGGTTGCCGCTCATGGTATTTTCCCAATATCACGGCTCTTGCCAGCGATGTCATCGAACGTTATGAATTGGCTGCTGAGCTAGGGGCTGACGGCGTGCTGCTTTGTCCCCATATCGCAGGATTGGCGACGATGCACCAGCTGGCACGAATGGAGACCGCCCTTCCTGTAATGGCCCATCCCGCTTTTTCCGGTTCTCTCACCACTGTGGAAGAAAAGGGGCTAACGCCAGATTTTTTATACGGCCAACTTTGGCGGGCACTTGGAGCCGACTTTGTGATCTACCCGAATGTTGGAGGACGATTTTCGTTCACATTAGATGAGTGCAGGGCGGTAAACAATGCAGCCCGAAATGATGAAGTTGCCTTCAGGCGGGCATTTCCTGTACCGGCCGGTGGACTCAAAATAGATAATATTGCTCACTGGATTGAAACCTATGGGTCAGATACCGTGTTCTTGATTGGCAGCAGTTTGTACAAGCATCCTGAAGGGATTGAATCGGCATCTAATGAACTCAGGAGCATCATCACAAAAAAGTAGTTTGGCATGGAGAAAGAAAACAGCTCAAAAGTCATAAAATGTTCTGATTACCAGTGGGATACGGTGCCTCGTAAAGAATACAAGGATGACAACCAGTGCTACGAGGGGGTTCATCGCTACTCTCTGCTGGGAGAAGAAGAGGATGAGCAGCAACTTAATTTTCAAACGCGTTACTTTGAAGTGAAACCGGGTGGGTATACCAGCTTCGAAGTTCACCGCCATCCGCATTCTGTTGTGATAATAAGGGGTGGGGGAGAAGTGGTGTTAGGTAATGAGCTGCATAAAATAGGTCTCCACGACGTCATTTTTGTAGCCCCCGAGACGCCGCACCAGTTTCATGCTACCGAGGATGAGCCGCTTGGCTTTATCTGCATTGTAGATCGCTACCGGGACAGACCCACGCTGCCTGACGATGAATTTGTTGAGAATAATATTACCTCCGAAGAGGTGCGAGGAAAAATAAGACGGTAGTTCCGGGCTTTTGAGGCGGCTTTTCAATGCCGAAAAAATAATTTAAAGAAACGTCCATTTTTTTTTGATATATACTATTCAAGCGCCTTATATTTGGGACTCTTAAAGCGGGAATAGCTCAGTGGTAGAGCATCACCTTGCCAAGGTGAGGGTCGCCGGTTCAAATCCGGTTTCCCGCTCACTTCCAAGCTCTTGCAGATTCTTGCAAGAGCTTTTTTCTTTTTTGCCTACCTAATATAACGCCAGTTCGAGATAAGAGTCACAATAATCATAGCTGTCATCGCGAGGGGACGTCCTTGATAGTAGTGGGCCCATCGCGAGGTCGACGTGGCGATCTCCCCGTCCGTTTTCTGTTCAGTTACCGGAAGATTGCCTCCCGACGGGTGTCGGGATCCCGATAGTCACTTAATCCCTCAATGACAGTTTTTATATAGAACTCAGGTTAATATAGTACTCCAAGGCTTCACCACAGGTTATCTTTCTACTGTCATATTTTTTTGTTTACTTAGGTATAGGCTAAAATACCTAGATGATTGGGCTGTAGGCAGTTGGTTTTACTTTTAAATGGTACAGTATAGATATTGAAAGCAGCAGCTTTCTGTTATTCAAAGGTCTTGGAAAACAAAGGGGACACATGCACTTCTTCCTCGAACGATCTGTCAACTCTGAATTTATTTAGTAGTAAAGGCATTCTTAGCAGGCAGGTAGTATTTATATAACCTGCGATAATAAATTTTTTATGACAGTTAAATACTATGGATAAAACTTCTAAAGAACATCTTGAAGAACTTGTCAGGGAGAGAACCAGGGAGCTTGAGAAGATGAATCAGGAGCTGGAGGCATTTAGCTACTCGGTGTCGCATGACCTGCGAACCCCTTTACGGGCTATTGTCGGTTTCAGCCGGATCTTGGAGGAGGAGTATGCCGAGGTACTCGACGAGGAGGGAAAAAGGTTGCTGAGGGTTGTCATTGATAATGCCAATATGATGAGTGACCTGATTGACGATATATTGGCTTTTTCGAGGCTTGGAAGAGCGAGTCTTGCCAAGAGGGAGGTGAAGACCCAGCAATTATTTGAAGAAACCTACCGACGGTTATTAGAAACTTTCCCCGAATATGATGATTCATTGAAAGTTGACATCAATGATTTACCTGTTGTACATGCCGATGGCGGGATGCTGAAACAGGTAGCAGAAAACTTGTTGTCAAATGCACTCAAATATTCCCAAAATAGCGAACCAGCCGTAATTGAGGTGGACTCCTATCACAAGGGAGATGATGTAGTGATATACGTAAAAGACAACGGGGCCGGTTTTGATATGGAGTACAAAAGCAAGCTTTTTGGTGTTTTTCAACGGCTCCATTCAGATGATGAATTCGAAGGCACGGGTATTGGCCTGGCCTTGGTTAAGAGAGTCATAAATCGTCATGACGGAGAGATTTGGGCTGAAGCAGAACAAGGCGAAGGAGCAACATTTTACTTCAGTCTGCCAACACAAAACCACAACGAATAGGAAAGGGTTAAATGAAAGAAGCTGTTCAAATTTTATTGGTAGAAGACAACAAGAATGATGCTGAGTTGGCGATGCGAACGCTGAAAAAAAATAATATAAGCAACCAGGTTTTTTGGGTTAAGGATGGAGCCCAGGCGATCGACTTTTTATTTGCAAAGGGAGAGTTCAGTGAGCGCAATATCAACCATACACCGAAAGTAGTGCTGCTGGATCTGAAACTGCCCAAGAAGGATGGAATAGAGGTGCTTCGTGAAATAAGAAACAGTGAAGAGCTAAAACAGCTGCCTGTCGTGATGTTAACCTCTTCAAAAGAGGAGAAGGACATGGTTAAGAGCTATGATTTGGGGGTAAACAGTTATATCGTTAAGCCAATAGACTTTGATGACTTTACAAAAGCGATTAAAGATTTGGGATATTACTGGCTCGTAATGAATCAATCTCCAAAAAAGGTTAGTCTTTAGAACCGGTAACATCATGGGAAACCCCGAGAAGTTAAGTATCCTTGTTCTTGAAGATACCGTGACAGATTTTGATTTGTTGCGATACCAGTTGAAGTCGGACGGGCTGGAACCCGATCTGCACCATGCCAAGGGAAGAGAGCATTTCCTGGAACACTTAGATGCCCATTTGCCCAATCTGGTTATAGCTGATTACAACCTGCCTTCCTTTAATGGATTGGATGCACTGAAAATTGTAAAATCAAAAAATCCCCTGTTGCCGTTTATCTTGCTTTCGGGTTCTATTGACAAGGAACAAGAGCGGGCAATCCTAAGGGAGGGAGCTGACGATGTGATTTTCAAAAGCAATTTGAGCAGAATTCCGTTCGCGATTAAACGGTCTATTAAAGATGCTCAGGACAAGAAGAAACTCCGGGAAACCACCGAAAAACTGGAGGCGTCATTGAGAGAAAAGGAGATCCTGATCCAGGAAATTCACCACCGGGTGAAAAATAACCTCGCACTGGTATCAGGCCTGTTGGAACTGAAAAAGTTTAATTCGGAGGAAAAGAAAGAGTACCGGTTCATTAACAAGGTCATCCTCAAGATCAAATCGATAGCCTTGGTCCATGAGACGCTGTACCAAAGCCAGAACTTTTCGCAGATCGACTTTAATCATTTCTTGGAAGAACTGATAGAGTACCTGGCACAGATTTATAAATCGGAAGAGAAAGATATTGAAATAAAAAGTAACGACTTTGAGCTTTCTTTAAATGTAAACCAGGCTATCCCTGTAGGACTTATTATTTCAGAGCTGACAATGAACTCTGTGCAACATGCCTTTGACGGGAGAAATGAGGGGCAACTGGAAGTTAAAGTCGTCTCGGAGAAAGATCAGCAGATTAAAATTAAAATTGCAGATGATGGCATTGGCGCTTCCGACGGATTTGCACCAAAACAAGATGGAGGATACGGTTCTAAAATTATTCGGGCTTTGCTCAGGCAAATTGACGCTAATGTTGAGGTAAATAATTCGGAAGGCACTGAATACCTGATTTCCTTTGAGAAAAAAGACGTGAAAGGGATCGGGAACGCATTGCTGTAACTGATCTCTCCCCTTCGCTATAAGACTACCCGCCCACCTGTATTTATTGACTTCAGCCCTTCAAATTTCCAATAGATTTAATTTATAAGTTCTTCTTAGCAATAAGGTTAGAGTTAAGGTTATACTAGTGTCATTACCACTTAATTCGTGAGGTACTCTTTTCCATAGGTCCAGTTGAATGGTTTTGCGTTCTTCTGGTTATAGTCTTTGATGTAGCTCATGAGTTGATCGACCAGCTGCTGCCGGGAGT
>NZ_JAMQKA010000107.1:0-1583 GCF_031569985.1 Aliifodinibius sp. S!AR15-10
TAAGGAGTTGATCTTTGACTTGTTGAGAGAGGTCGGGAAAGGTGAGTTTATCCATGATGTTTTATTCGAAAAATACAAAAACCCAATCACATTTACCCCTTTTATTTAGTGGTAATGACACTAGTAACGCATATTAATTGAAAACTTATATTTCAAGTGCCTGAATTAGGTTATTTGGTAGATACCATGAGGTATCCGCCTTATCGATAGGACAGGAATTAATTTCTTCACAAATGATTGGGCATTGCCCTTGATGTTTTTAACCGATAAACACTGCACTATTAACGCGTTTAGTGGTTAAAAAAATAGATCTGTGTCATCCTGAACTTGCTTCAGGATCTCGCAGGGAATCATCGCGCTGATCTGATTAGAAGATGTTATCAATGCTGGACGGCTCCACGAGATCCCGGATCGGAGTCCGGGATGACACAGATAGTATTTGTACCCTTTGTAGCCACTTAATCTAACCGATAAACACGTTACTATTAATTAAACTTTAAGGAAATGACCACCAAAAATTTGATAAATAAATGGTTTCAGAAATGGGAAGATGGGGATTTCCTCGATTTGCCCATTTCCAATACTTTTAAGCATACCAGTCCATTTGGGACTATTAACGGCAAGCAGGAGTACCTCACGCTGGTAAAAGAGAATAAGGACAAGTTCCTGGGGTACCATTTTGAGATACACGATGAGATTGTGGGGAGTGACAGGGCTTGCGTCCGCTACACCGCGGTTCAAGGGGATTTCACACTGGATGTCAGCGAATGGTTCTATGTTGAAAACGGGCTCATTGAATCAATTAATTCCTACTACCACATCGGGGAGATACGTGATGAGAGAAAGATTTCGAAGCCGGAATGACATAGCAATAAGTAAAAAACGTCAGAACTACTACGCGTAAGGGTTACACACCGTAGCTTTATGCGAAGGAGTGCTTCGTAGCACAAGCTGGGGATTTATTCGCCTTTCCGAAGGCTCATCGGGATAAAAGAACTGCTCAAAATGCGTTAATTGGAACTGTTAGTAAGCATGGTTTCAGTAAGTAATAAAGGTTTAAGCGATGAACGCTCCCTGCACTGGAAGTGCAGGGGTTCAGGTTTGGACTGAAAGTCCTTCTCCTTTTAAAAAATTACATCTTTTCTAACAAGAAAGCGGATTCCTCATCTCCAATTGGAGTACTTTTCAAGGACTTTACCAACTAGCCGTTGTGGACTAGGGCATCCCCCTGTCCCCTTTTGGGAAAGATGTGAGCCATGCAAGAAATATTCCCCCTTCGAAGGGGGCCAGGGGGATGTAGCCAATGATGTAACAGTTTCACTTTGAACTGATGGGCAGCTTATTGCCCGACAGCTACAAGAAATGGCTACTGCCAAAGCCGGACGCTTGCAAGCCCGTGGGCAGAGCAGCACATCCTCCTTTTCTTCGGCGGGGGGGCGAATTCATTTCCCCCTTCCAATGTCCAGACCGGGGACATCCTTTACAGGTGTTCGGAGACATCCTTTACACTTTGCAGGGCGCTTATATTTTGTATGATGACCTCCAAAAAGGAGGCTGTTTTGCCCTGGGAAAACCAGCAAACA
>NZ_JAMQKA010000108.1:0-1520 GCF_031569985.1 Aliifodinibius sp. S!AR15-10
ATGAATTTACCCTGCATCACGGCGACGAAATCAGAATTTCAATTTCCCAAATCGGGACATTAATTAATAAGGTTAAATAGACAGATGGAACTGACAGGACAAAATTTTATAGGCAACACGCGATCAGCAGAAGGAAGTGCAACCTTTCAGGCGGTCAACCCGGCCACGGGTGATGACCTTCAGCCAACCTACGTGGAGGCCACAGGCGATGAAGTGGACCAGGCCTTCCGGAAGGCGGAGGAGGCCTTTAAAGAGTACCGCCAGAAAAGCGGGGCCCGGCGGGCCGAACTGCTGGAGGCGATCGCCGACGAGATTGAGGCCCTGGGCGATGAGCTGATCCAGCGCTGCAGCAGGGAAACCGGCCTGACGGAAGGGCGCCTGAACGGCGAGCGAGGTCGCACGGTCGGACAGCTGCGACTATTTGCAGATGTAGCCCGTGAGGGATCATGGGTTGATGCCCGCATCGATACCTCCGAGGACGCACCGGACGTCAAGAGCATGAAGATGGCCCTCGGCCCGGTCGGCATTTTTGGGGCGAGTAACTTCCCGCTGGCGTTTTCAGTGGCCGGTGGAGATACCGCTTCGGCGCTGGCCGCGGGGTGCACCATCGTGGTCAAAGCACATCCGGCCCACCCGGGGACCTGCGAGATGATCGGGAGCGCGATACAGAAAGCCGTCAAGAACACCGGCATGCCGGAGGGTACCTTCTCGATGGTTCAGGGCACTTCCCACGAGGTGGGGAAAGCGATGGTCGAACACCCACTGGCGAAGGCGATCGGGTTTACCGGATCATTTAAAGGCGGAAAAGCGCTCTATGATGCGGCCACCAGCCGGCCGGAGCCGATCCCGGTCTATGCCGAGATGGGCAGCACCAATCCCATTTTCCTGCTGCCGGGCGCCATCGAAGAGCAGGGCGACGAGGTCGCCGAAGGGCTGGTCAACTCCGTCAACCTGGGTGTGGGACAGTTTTGCACGAATCCCGGGCTCGTGGCCTACCAGGACTCTGCCGAGGCCCGCAGCTTCCAGCAGAAAGTCTCCGAGCACTTTAAAAAAGCCGGTGCCGGAACGATGCTGACCGCCGGCATCCAGTCGGCCTACCAGCAGGGACTCCAGAAACTGCTGCAGCAGGAGGGGGTTCAACTCATCGCTGACGGTGAGGACAACGGCTCGGCAACCCCCGGGGTGCCGCACCTGCTGAATGTAAGTTCAAAGGACTTCCTGGCGAACAAATCGCTTGAGGAAGAGGTCTTTGGCCCGTCCACACTGACGATTACCGCCGATGGCAAACAGGACCTGGTGGAAATTGCGGAAAACCTGCAGGGCCACCTGACGGCCACGCTGTATGGAACGGAACAGGACCTGGAAGAGTACTCCGAACTGATAAGTGTACTACAACGAAAAGTCGGTCGCCTGATCTTCAACGGCTTCCCGACTGGGGTAGCAGTCAATCACGCCATGGTGCACGGGGGACCATTCCCGGCAACCACTGACAGCCGGAGTACTTCTGTGGGTACAACCGC
>NZ_JAMQKA010000109.1:0-1431 GCF_031569985.1 Aliifodinibius sp. S!AR15-10
CCCATGTAGACGGCTCCAGAAGGATCGGCCGTGTAGGCACTGTGGGCATGATGGGTATCGTGATCATCAAACCCGCTCAGCACAATCTCCACGCTGTCGGCCCGGCTGTCCCCGTCGGTGTCAAAATACTGTTTCAGGTCGGGCCCCTGGGAGACCAGCACCCCGTTGGCGGTAAGCTCAAAGCCTACCGGCAGATGCAGGCTGTCGGCAAAGGTGGTCTGTTGATCAGCGCGCCCATCCCCGTCGGTGTCCTCCAAAATCAGCAGCTTGTCGTTGGGCTTACCATCCCCGGGCCTCCAGTGCGGATAGCTGGGCATGACGGCCACCCAGAGCCGCCCCTGGTTGTCAAAGGAGAGCTGCACCGGGTTGGCCAGGTCAGCAAACTGCTCCTCAGAGGCAAACAGCTCAATCTGGTAGCCGGGGGCCATCTCGAAGGTGTCCAGGGCCTGCTGCCCGTACAGGTACCGGGTATCACCGGGGCCGTCCGGCTCCTCTTCATAGTTGGTTTCCACCTCCGGCAGCTCTAACGTATGGGCATCTGCGGCAGCCAGATCCGTCGACTCTCCCTGTGCCGCCCGCCAAATGGCCGAGTCGCGAATCGCCGTCATTTGTCGAATCTTTTCAATTTCGTACGGGTAGTTATCCGGCCCGAACGGCTTGTAGCGGCGCCCATAGGCGTGCACTCCGTTGGGTATTTTGTAGTCGTTATGCCAGGTCCAGTTCTTCTCGGCCACCATCTCGTGGATTAGCTCGCGGTGGGCTTCGGCTTTGGGAGGGTCTTCGCCAAATATTTGATCTGCCAGTAGACGCCCGAACCGCTTGTATCCCTGCCCGGACAGCTGCGAGCCATCGATCGTCAGCGGCTGATCGCTGCTTTCGAACCACTGCTTGGTTGGAGTAAACGCATCCACAAAATGCAGGTCGTGTTCGGCGGCCACCTCTTCCATCGCCTCGGCGTAGAGGGACAGATTTTCGTTCTCCTGGGTGCCATCAGGCAGATCCTGGCGGCCGGACAAATCCTCAAACGCAATCGGGGAAACCAATACCAGCTCGGGGGCGGTCTCTCCATTATATTCCTGGTTCAGGGTATGCTCAATAAAAGCTGAAAGCTGGTCTTTATAGGCCGGAAGCCCTTCTTCTCCTTCAAATGATTCATTATACCCAAAAAAGGCGATGATGATATCGGCCTCAAGGTTGGTCAGCCACTGGTCAGGGTATGGGAAATGCCCGATGCTGGGCGCCTGGAACGCCTGCCCGCTGTCCGCTATAAACGGCAGGTCATCCAGAAAACGCTCAGCTCCCGGGAACGCCCATGGGGTATCCCGCGCCGCATGCGGTCGAAAAACGGGGGTGTTTCCGGGATCGGACATATTCCGAATAAACAGGCTGCTATCGGGATAACGGGTGTGTAGCTCGGTCTCAAAATGACCA
>NZ_JAMQKA010000110.1:0-1407 GCF_031569985.1 Aliifodinibius sp. S!AR15-10
TTTCCAGAGCACCGAAAAGGGGTGGGAAGATGGATTCGGGCGCCAGATCCTCGGAGAGACCTGGATCGACCATCATGGGTCGCACGGTGAGGAAGGAACCCGGGCTATTATCGATGGAATAAAGAAACGGCAAAACCATGCGATCCTGCGGGGCGTGCAGGATATCTGGGGACCCACCGATGTCTATGGGACCCGCGAGCTTCACGGTGATGCCCAGGTGCTGGTCTGGGGCCTTTCCACCGAAGGCATGTCGGCTGACACGCCTATCCAATGGGAGCAGTCGACGATGCCGGTTGCCTGGATCAAACACTACACGAGTGAGCAGGGCAACACCGGCCGGGTATTTACCACAACGATGGGGGCCTCTGTCGACTTGGTAAGTGAAGATCTCCGCCGCTTGATTGTCAATGGTTGCTACTGGGCCGTTGGTATGAACAGCCAGATCCCTGAGGAAAGTAATGTGAAAATAATAGGAGATTACAATCCGACGATGTTCGGATTTGGGGATCACAAAGAAGGGATGGTACCTTCAGATTTTAAATAGCATGCCCGGCGGGCTGCTTCAGGATATACAAATAGTAAAAAGTAAGTGTTAATTAAATAGATATTTATTATGACGAAAGTAGGATTTGATCTGCTGGCTTGGTCGGCGGTGGTCTCGGAGGACTTGCTGCCAACGGTTGAGCGACTAAAGAACATTGGCTACGATGGTATTGAAGTTTTTTTAGGAATTGAGGATAAGGAGGTTTACAAACGTTTTGGCAAGCAGGTTCAGGATATGGGATTGGAGATGAGCTGCGTGATGGTGCTTGGGCCGGAAGAGAACCCGATCGATGCTTCAAAAGAGGTTCGCCAGAAGGGACTGGATCGTATCAAATGGGCGATTGACCGGGCCGATGACATGAATGCCGGCCTGATCTGTGGACCGATACACTCGGCTTTTGCGACTTTTGCCGACAAAGCACCGGACGAGGACGAGTACAAGCGAAGTGCCGATGTTCTTCGAAAGGCCGGTGAATACGCCGCCCAGGGCGACATCCTGCTTGCGCCCGAGGCGATCAACCGGTTCGAATGCTACCTCTGTAATACGATGGAACAGCTGGTGGGGCTGATTGAACGGGTGGACCACCCCAATGTAAAGGCCCACTTTGACACCCATCACGCCAATATTGAGGAGAAGAGCTTGGCCGGGGCCCTCAAGAAGGCCGCACCGGTGCTTGGCCATGTGCATATCAGCGAAAACGACCGCGGCACGCCGGGATCGGGGCACGTGCCCTGGGAGGAGACGTTTTCCACACTTGCCGATATCGGCTATGAAGGGTGGCTGACCATTGAGGCATTTACCCGGGATGATCCCGACTTTGCCAATTCCATTAATGTGTGGCGAGAATACAACGAGCCCTGGGA
>NZ_JAMQKA010000111.1:0-1284 GCF_031569985.1 Aliifodinibius sp. S!AR15-10
AATTAGCATGTTGATTTACAGTAATTGTTCGAATTTGTTGATGGCAAAAATAGACGTCATACCTGTCCTCGGACTCCGAGCTAGCTCGGAGCGCGAGGCGATAGCCGCTGAAGGCGCGCCCGACCGTGAAGCGCTGTCCCCGGAAGCTGATGGCCCCATTGGTGGTGACTTTACGGGTGGTCGCCCCGCGGCTATATTCAACCGCTGGCAGCTGTCCGGGCAATGCCCGCCCGCTGGGCTGGTAGCGGCTGGCCGGGGTGGCCATCTGCAGGGCCTGGTGGGGGCGGACCGTGTTATAGCGGTCCCGCCAGTCGGCCAGCCGGTCGTCGGCCTCGCTATGGGTGTCAAATTGCTCGTGGTCGAGCACCTCGTCCTGCAGGCTGCCGTTGAAGCGCTCGTTTTTGCCTTTGCCCTGCGGATGGTTGGGGCGGCTGTAGGTCACGGTGATTCCCAGTCGCATCAGCCAGACGGCCAGGCCGGTGTAGTACGGGCCCCAGCGGGCCCAGCCAAGCCCGGCGCCCCACGGCGGGCCGTTATCACAGAGGATCGCCTCGGGCAGCCCATAGCGGTCGAATACCGCCCGCAGGCGGTCTTGGACCGTGCTTCGCTGCTGGTTCGGGCAGCCGGCCACCGCCAGGCTGAACCGCGAATGATCGTCGATCAGCGTCAGCGGATAGCAGTACTGGTCGTCGGTCAGACGAAATTCTCCCTTAAAATCCAGCTGCCACAGATCGTTGGGAGCCTCCCGCTCAAAGCGGTTCCAGGATCCTTGGCGCGAGGGGTCCTCCGGGTCGGCCAGCAGCCCGTGGCGATCCAGGATGGCAGTGATCGTAGAGGCCGCCGGAATCTGGCCGGGGCCGACCGATATCGCTCCGGATTCGGCCTTGGCCTTCAGGTGATGATGCAGCTTGCGCCCGCCCCAGCCAGGGTCCTTCTGGCGGGCGGCAACCACCAACTCCTCAACCTGCTGGCTGGTCTGTTCCGGGCTATTGTGGGGCCGACGCGAGCGTTCGGCCAGCCCCTCGCGGCCCTCGGCCCGCCAGCGGCGCAGCCACTTGTAGCCAGTCGGCCGGCTGATGCCAAACCGCCGGCAAAGCTGGCTCATGTTGGCATGGGGTTGGTCGGCAAGTTGTACAAATTCAGCTTTACGTTCCATTTTTGTTTGCTGGTTTTCCCAGGGCAAAACAGCCTCCTTTTTGGAGGTCATCATACAAAATATAAGCGCCCTGCAAAGTGTAAAGGATGTCTCCGAACACCTGTAAAGGATGTCCCCGGTCTGGACAT
>NZ_JAMQKA010000112.1:0-1278 GCF_031569985.1 Aliifodinibius sp. S!AR15-10
GGGGCCTTTGCAGAACCCCTTGTTTTGGGGATTTTTCCCAAAACCGATAGGTTTAATCGAACATCGCCAATTTTTAACTCAAATGGAATCTTTTTATGTCGGATAAGCGCCATCAGCTCAGTATTTTGGATCAGTGGGCCAGCGGGTCAGGACAAGTCAGTCGCTCGACCAAGCGGCTGAGCGAAATCGCCGAGTGGATCGACTGGGCTCCGCTCTACGAGATTGGCCGCCGTATTGACAAGACCGGCCCCCAGGGCGGGCAGCCCCGCAAACCGGTCCGATGGATGATCCGCGGGCTGTTTTTGCAGCACCTATACCAGCTCAGCGATCCCCAGCTGGAAGATCAGCTCATTGACCGGCTGAGTTTTCGCCGGTTTGCCGGATTGCCGCTGGACCAGAAGGTACCCGACTTCAGCACGTTTTGGCGGTTTCGCGAGGCCCTGGCCGCCGAAGGGCAGCTGGAGGAGTTGTTTGGAGAAGTGAACCGGCAGCTGGAAGCCAAGGGGCTGATCCTCAGGCGCGGCACTGTGGTGGATGCAACCATCATCGAGTCGACGGGTCGGCCGCTCAGCGACGACGAACGCCAGTCGTTAGAGGAGAATCCCTCCGCCCAGATTGACACCGACGGAGATTCCACCCAAAAAGGCGGCACCCATTACTTTGGCTACAAAGGCCATATTGGCGTGGATGTGGGCAGCAAGCTGATCCGCAAGCTAAGTTTTACGGCTGCCTCCCCGCATGATAGCACCCAGACCGAGAAGTTGCTGGCAGGCGACGAGCGGGCGATCTTCGGTGACAAGGCCTATCCCAGCAAAGACCTCAAAATCCGGTGTCGCCAGGAGGGGATCTACTACGGGATCTTAGAGAAAGCCTATCGGAACACTCCGCTGAGCGCCTCCCAGAAAACGCGCAACCACCGCCACCGGCGGGTGCGGCGCCAGGTGGAGCATCCGTTTGCCGCTATGAAGGGGCGCTACGGAATGCGCTGGGCCACAGCCAAAACAAAACTCAGAAACAAAGCCCGGTTTATCATGAGCGCGATCTGCTGGAACATCGAACGGTCCATCAGCTTTGCCAAACAGGAACCGAACAGTCTCCCGGCAGCGGCCACCTGATGGGTGGAGTATGTCAGGGAGCGGCCGAGACGGTCGCTGAGGCCGATATTTCGGCCTAAAACGAAAAATGCAAGGTGCATTTATGGATTATTTTGCCGGTTTTTACCTATTTGTACCCGCAAAATTAAACACGACCCAAATCGGCAGGTAATTCAAAGGCCTC
>NZ_JAMQKA010000113.1:0-1159 GCF_031569985.1 Aliifodinibius sp. S!AR15-10
TGGTGAGTCATATGTTAACAATGGATTGAGGAAGGTTAAATAATTTAGGTTGTTACATGTCCTGCTGCCAGCGGGACCGCTGGCAGCAAACAACTGAGGATAATATGGAGAGTGGTCTGGTGAGAAGCCCTTCTGTGTGGAAGAGGCTGTAAAAAAGGTTTGAGCTCCCTCTCCTCAGGCTTTAAGGCACAACCAGTACAAAGAGCCGACCGGCAGGTCGAGCTCGTATTTGCCGTGAGTCACGCCCAAAGCCAATCCTCATTTCACATGGTAAGGTAAACACAAACCTATGATAGGATGAATATGATCGAATCCCAAGATATTCTCGCCCAATCGGTGGGCATTGACGTTTCAGCCGATACCTTGGAAGTACGAATTGGCACAGCCGGCCCCGACCGGGAACTGCGCTTCAGCCGGTCCCGGAGTTTGCCCAACACCGAAGAAGGGTTCCAAGCGCTGTTGGAATGGGCCCGTTCGCAGTCGGTGGCCCCCGAGGACTGCTGGTTTATCATGGAGGCGACCGGCGTCTACTACGAGCAGCTGGCCTACTGGTTGCATCAGGCGGGGCTGTCGGTCTGCGTGTTGGTGGCCCACCGGGCCAAACATTATGCGAAGAGCCTGCCGATCAAATCAAAAACCGATCCCATCGACGCCCGCGTGCTGGCCCGCTACGGGCTGGAGCGTCGTCCCCGGCGGTGGCAGCCGGGATCCCCGCGCCTGCGGCAGATCAAAGCATTGCTTCGGGAACGCACTCAGCTGCAGGACCAACGCACCCAGCTGACCAATCGGCGGCATGCGGCCCGCCGGGCCTGGAACCATCCCTCCAGCAGCTGGAGGCCCTGTGGCAGTCCGACCAGGCCTTGGCCGATCCGATCCGGCGCATCGGCCAGATAACCGGTCTCAGCAACCAAAGCGTGCTGCAAGTGGTCGCCGAGACCAATGGGTTTGCCCTGATTCGCAACCGCAACCAGCTGGCCTCCTACGCCGGACTCGATGTGGTGCTGGATCAGTCGGGCCAGCGACAGGGAACCAGCAAGATCTCCAAACAGGGCAATGCCCATATCCGACGGGCCCTCTATATGCCAGCGGTCAGTGCCAGCCAGCATAACCGGGCCCTGCGGGTCTTCTACCAGCGATTGGTCGCCAAGCATCCGGACCA
>NZ_JAMQKA010000114.1:0-1126 GCF_031569985.1 Aliifodinibius sp. S!AR15-10
CTAGTGTCATTACCACTAAATAAAAGGGGTAAATGTGATTGGGTTTTTGTATTTTTCGAATAAAACATCATGGATAAACTCACCTTTCCCGACCTCTCTCAACAAGTCAAAGATCAACTCCTTACTTACGGGCGTTCTCATAAAGTGGAACGCCGGTTAAATTTACGTGCCCAAATTATTTTAGACTGGAAGAACGGGCTTACCTACCGGGCCTCCAGCGAAAAGCATGGGGTTGGCGAGAATGTCATTGGCAAATGGCGTAAACGATTTGCCAGCGAGGGACTGGCAGGGCTCGCCGATGCTCGGCGTTCTGGCAGGCCCGCCCAGTTTACCGAAGCGGACCGCAATAAGGTGATTCATCTGGCTTGCCAGCGCACTGAAAGCGACACCCAGCGCTATAGCCAGCACGAGATTGCCGACATGTGCGGGATGAGCCAAAGCTGGGTCTCAGAAATCTTACGAGGGGCTGACTTAAAACCCCATAAAACCGAGTATTGGTGCGGGAGGAGCCCGGATCCTGAATTTGAATCCAAGATGATCGATATCATCGGGCTGTATTTGAATCCCCCTGAAAATGCCTTGGTGCTATCGGTTGACGAAAAAACGCAGATCCAGGCTCTGGACCGTACGCAACCGGAACTGCCGCTTCGAAAGGGGAACCCGCGACGAGTAACCAATACCTACAAACGCAACGGCACGGTCAATTTGATGGCCGCCCTCGCCGTGCAAACCGGCGAGGTAACTGCCCGCCAGGCTGATCGCAACAATTCAGAGAACTTCTTGAAATTCCTCAAGCATCTGGATCGCAAATATCGAAACGTGCAGATTCACATTATCATGGACAATTTGTCAACCCACAAAAACAAACAGGTAACCCAGTGGCTGGACAAAAAGCGCAAATTCCACGTTCATTTTACGCCCACCTATGCCTCATGGCTCAATCAGATCGAGATCTGGTTTAGTATTATGAGCCGTAAAATTTTGAAAGATGGCGTATGGCACTCCCGGCAGCAGCTGGTCGATCAACTCATGAGCTACATCAAAGACTATAACCAGAAGAACGCAAAACCATTCAACTGGACCTATGGAAAAGAGTACCTCACGAATTAAGTGGTAATGACACTAG
>NZ_JAMQKA010000115.1:0-1100 GCF_031569985.1 Aliifodinibius sp. S!AR15-10
GCCGTGTTCAAGTGACTAATGCAACACAGCGGTGTTTTAGGGTTTGTTGGATGGGATTAAGGTAATCAAATTTTCGAACCGGTCGAAAGTTCAGGTACTCTTCGACAGTGTTGATGCGCTCGGCGGATACATCTCGAAGGTCGGTACCCTTCGGGAAGAAACGCCTGATCACCCAAATGCGGTTTTCCACGGTTCCCTTGTCTTGGGAGGTGTAGGGCCGGGTAAAGTAGGTATCGGCTCCCAAGGCTTCGGCGATATTCTGGTGGTGGGCAAAAGCTTTGTCATTGTCGAAGGTTAGCGTCTTGATGAAACTGGAGGGGATATCCGAAAGCTGACCGATGATGGCCTGGGCCATCGGCTCCGCTTTTTTCGAGGTGACCTTTCGGAGTTTGGTGAGCAAGGTAGCCCGGTCGGTCAGCACCAGCAGGGCCGACTTGTGGGCCTTCCCCATCATTAGATCCACCTCGATATCCCCGAGGCGCTGTCGTTTTTCCACCACATCGGGGCGATCGGTAATGGAGACCCGGCCTTTGATTCGGCCCCTGCTGTCCTGCCGGTTACCCCGTTTGGCCTTACGACGACCGTGCTTGAGATGCTTGTAGAGGTCCTTGTCTTGGGGATCGCCGGTAAGTTTAGCCGCCCAGATCCACTGGTAGAGGGTCTCATGGGAGACCCCATGGGTGCCCAGCACCTGCCAGCGGCCGCTGATCAGCTCCGGAGAGAGCTTCTCTTGGGTCAGCCACCGGCGGGCCTGGTTTTTGAGATCGTCGGTAAACCGGTGATGTTTTGGCTTGTCCCGATGGCGCCCGTTGGTAAGCTGCTGGGCGGTTTCCGGGCAATACTGGTTGTCCCCGGTGTCATCATTGGGTACATTGCGTTTAAGTTCCCGACAGATGGTCGAGCGGTGTACGCCGATGGTGCGGGCAATCTCGCTTTGGGTATGGCCCGCATCGAGCAGCGCTTTGATCTGATGACGATTTTCTTCGCTGAGTTGGGTGTATTCTTGCATAAGCAACACGAATATAACCCGCTTGGCCGAAGACCTCAGGGGCGCGCCCCTGAGGTCTTCCTACGTGTTGCACTTATTACTTGAACTCAGG
>NZ_JAMQKA010000011.1:0-147557 GCF_031569985.1 Aliifodinibius sp. S!AR15-10
AAAATACTGAGCTGATGGCGCTTATCCGACATAAAAAGATTCCATTTGAGTTAAAAATTGGCGATGTTCGATTAAACCTATCGGTTTTGGGAAAAATCCCCAAAACAAGGGGTTCTGCAAAGGCCCCAAGTTCTTAATTCTATAACGGAAAAGCCGGGCTTGTAGTCGTTCCCACTCCCAGCGTTTTTGCCTTTCACAGCTGTTAAGCTTAATAGACTGCATCCCTTGAACTATTTGAATGACCTTGCTCTGATCGCTGGAAGAGATACCAAACCGCTGGTAGTCCAGCTCCCGCCGTTTCTTTAGAAACAGAAAAACCCAAAGTACATAGAGGCTGCTGCTGACTAAAAAGATCACAAAGATAAGCATGTTGTAGTAAGCCAGTACAAATGAAAACACCAGAAGATTTACAAAAGAAAACACCGTACTGAGCGTCTGGTTAGTCAGGAATTCCTGGATACGCCGGTGATCCTCCATCCGCTGCATGATATCTCCGGTCATCTTAGTATCAAAGAATCCCATCGGTAGCTTCATCAGCTTAATCAGAAAATCGGAAAGGATGGAGACGTTGATGCGCGTGCTCATATGCAGCAGAATCCAGGACCGGATAAATTCGACACCCGTCCTCCCTATGAATAGCATCACCTGGGCAATGAGCACCAAGTAGATAAAATTCAGATCCCGGTTGTTGATGCCGATATCCACCACCGCCTGCGTAAGAAAGGGGAATATAAGCTGCAGAATGCTGCCAGCCCCCAGGCCCAGGGCAAGCTGAAACAGCAGGTTTTTATAGGGCTTGATGTAACTCAGCAGGCGCCCAAAATTTAACTCTTGTTCATTGTTATCCTCCAGGTCATAGAATTTTGGAGTGGTGTGTAACAGAAGAGCGACTCCGGTCGGCTGCCCCTCTTCCTTGTCGGTCAGCCAGTGTTGCACAAATGTATCTTTGGGTAAAGTAACACGGCCCTTGGCTGGATCAGCGATATACACCTTGCCGGATTTGATTTTATAAACAACAACAAAGTGTCGTTGATCCCAATAGACCACGCAGGGCAGCGGGGCCTGATCGGCTAGCTGCTCCCATGTTAATTTTGCTCCCACCGTACGAAAACCTATACTCTCTGCTGCCTCGCTGATTCCCAAAAGCGATACCCCCTCACGATTGATGCCGCTCTTGTTGCGCAGGGTGTCCATTGTATATTCTCGGCCATGGTGCTTGGCCACCATTCGCAGGCAGGTGGGACCGCAGTCCATAGCATCATATTGACGGTAGATTTTAAATGTACCCATAAAGATAGTTTGCAATTATAATCCTTAAATACTAATCCATCTCAAACCTGAAGTCCGGTTTATCCCTCGGTTTCAAGTGTGTAGAGGCGACAGTTTTTTGAACATTTGAATCGACTTGACTTTTCATGGATTAGCGAACTGAGAACAATTGTTTGATTATTGAAATTTAACAATCACTTCTCCTGCTTTTTAAAGCATTTCACCACTTATAGACATAAGTTATTCTCAATAATCTTTGAGTTAGTACAGAAAGATGCATTATAAAATGACAGAGGGATCTTCAGAACTTGTATATCTTGCTGGTTATATAGTCATCCGATACAGTAACAGCTAAATGGTGTGAAGCGTTATAGATGAAAGGTAACTTTTTACTTACCAAGCTGCCTTCACCGGTTACGCTGTCCAACAAAAAAGTAAGTCCCTCTTCCCGACTGCCGAACTTATCTTTATGGAATGTTTGCCTACGGACTTGTAAAATTTCATAATTGCCGTCAAAGGTCACAGATGGAATAAATCGGTCCATTATATCTTTGGGCGGGGTATATTCCAACGCGCCGAGCTGTTCCCCCTTGTTCTGTTGAATAATCTCGGGAAAATGCAGCCCATCTACGCGGGTTTTCCATTTGTGATGTCCGTCTTTTGCAGAATATCCCTCGACAACGGGCATATGTGCAAAAGTAAACATGACTGTTGAAGAAGCTTCGTTACAGCTGATATCACCTTCCGATAACCGATCCACGACCATGGGATAAGTACTCTTGTAGGCGCGACCAAAGGAAAACAATGGCTCAAAAGATGGCAGCGCAAACGCCTGAATCATATTGACGTTTTTATTCATTTTAATTTCATCTTCATTATCCTGGTTCATCAATCCCGTGAAGTGCACAAAAAGCTTGCCTGCACAAACACAGATGCTATAAGTCCTCTTATCTAGCTTAACAGTTTTCAGTAATTTGATTTTTTTAAGTTCTATGCTATAGATTTCGATACGATATCCGTTGTTTACCAATAGCCATTTATTGTTATAGTTTGCCATAGATCTGGCAAACTCAAACTCACCAGGTCCCTTTCCCTTACCACCAATAGAGGTTATGTAGCTACCATCTCTATTATAAACTCCGATGAGCTGTTTATGAGTATCCAGAAGGTATATACGCCATCTGGAATCAATTGCTGTATCTCCGATAAAGCCAAATAACTCGGTTCGGTCGCCCTGCAATTTACCAATAGATGAAATCTGTCTCGTGCTGTCCAACACTGGCAAAAACCAACGATCATCTTCCTTTTTTTGTGATATTTTTGCCTCAGCATTTATTATATGACCATTTTCACCAAGAGCTAAATTTTGTCGTGAAGGATGTATGATCTTAGATTTTCTGTGATTAGAACATGCCGTAACTAATATTATTAATATTATTAGACTAATATTTTCTTTCATTTTATTTTCGAACGTGTTGAATGAATTTCTAATACATTGAAATCGAACCCTTGGTTCACGCCAACTAAAAAAGTTTCTCTTAGTACGATCCTAATCAGTAATAATCACATCTGTCCAAGACGTTTGAAAAAGGTAGTCAGTGAAAGCCCCGAAGTCGGGGCTTTACTATTTTAGGAGGTCCAACCCTACCTAAAATATCACTGACCATGAATAATGTAACATTATTTGCACAGATTATGCAGACCTTAGACCGCTTTGCCTTCTCAAAGCTGGTCGGCATACACGGCTCGGATAAACATGCAAAAGGAATCACGAGCTGGACACATCTGGTAACGATGTTATTCTGCCAGTTTTCGAAGTTAAACTCACTGCGTGATGTTTGTAATGGACTAAAGTCTGCAAGTGGAAATTTGAATCATTTGGGAGTCGCCCGAGCTCCGTGTAAATCGTCCTTGTCCTATCAAAACAAGCACCGCGAGTGGCCGCTGTTCAAAGACTATTACTTCGCTATGATGAAAAAGCTAGCTGGAATGGCGCAGTTCCGGCAAACTCGCTTCAAGGTAAAAAGCAAAATCCTGTTGCTGGATTCGACCACCATCAGTTTGTGTCTGAGCTTGTATGATTGGGCTAAATTCCGCAAGAAGAAGGGGGCGATCAAGCTTCACACCCTGCTGGACTACGACGGATGCCTGCCTGTGTTTGTCCATATGACCGATGGCAAACCCCATGATTCTACCGTAGCCAAAGAGCTATCGCTGCCTGCCGATGCGGTGGTTATCGCCGATCGCGCCTACATCGATTTTTCAACTCTGTACCGGTGGAAAGCCGAAGGCAGTTACTTTGTCGTGCGACTGAAGCAATCCGTTCAGTTTACACGTGGAAAAGAAAAACCGCTACCCGACAATCGCCACCAGCACATACTGGTGGATGAATACATTGAACTGAGTCACTCCAAAACCTACCAAAAATACCCAGCCAAGCTACGCCGCGTGGTGGTCTATGACCCACAGAAGGATCAAACGATTGAACTCATTACCAACCAATTTTACCCGGCAGCAAACACAATTGGTGAACTCTATAAAGCCCGCTGGGAGATCGAAGTGTTCTTCAAAGAGATTAAACAGCTACTGAAAATCAAATCTTTTCTGGGAACAACGACCAATGCCGTGCTCATCCAGATTTGGACAGCAATGATCACGATGTTGATTTTGAAATACCTGAAGGCCTGTGCAACCTACTCATGGTGCTTGTCCAACATGGTAGCGTTTCTGCGATTAAACCTATTTGTAAAGTTTGACCTGAAAAAACTACTAAATGAGCCGTTTGAACCACCAGATCCATCGGAGGGCACTGATCACATACAGATAAGTTTATTTGAATGGGGGGGGATTAAAGGTGAGATGAGGAAATAATCTGTCCTAAACAAGCAGAAAGGTCTATATTTGTGAACTATCTAAGCGTTTTGGACAGCTATGAGTAATAATATTAATTTGAGGGCCTTGAAATACCTTCTTTGTACCCCTCTAAACCCTTGTTAAAGACTTGAGAGAGTTACTGAGGGAAAATTTCAAAGCCCTTCAATGATTTTAATTATAATTATATAATCTTTCCCGCTTCTACTAGTAGTACTAACTGTTAAAGAGGGGGGTTAACATGGTCTTTCTTGACAGTTAGGATACCCTGAATCATCGCAAGTAATACCGGAACTACCAGTGTAAAAGCAACGCCATCCGGATATGTGGTCGTATTCACAAGAAGTCCCATCACAATTACCACTTCCCGCCATCAGCTTTTTCATTTCTGAGCGTCCGAGGGCATGTCCAAAGTTTCCAAAGTTAAAGTTTGAGTTTTTCATAATAGTTTTCTGTTTAATGAACAATTAAAACTTGTTTTATCCCAATTTTATGAGAAAGGGACAAGTTATGCCAACCCTTGATTGCTCCGACCCAATTGCTCCCGAACCGAAGCAAACTCTTAACCAGTCATAAAAGTTACCTGTTTGATATCCTGTTGTTCGAAATAATCAATTATGTCAGGCACCAAGTTCATCATATCTATGATCCGATATTGCTTCGATAGTAGATAACCATTAATAAAAAATGAGGGTGTGGCTTTGATTTCTGCCTGATCCATCCAGTCGCTATGGCGAACTTTTAGCTTTTCAACAGCTCCGCTAACTTTGTCGTACGTTTCCAATGGATATTTTTTTTGGAATTCTTTCTGATCCATCGACTCGTACCAGTCCCGCAGCAAGTTTTTGGTTTGGGCGGATTCTCCGGTATGCCCGTAAATATTCTGTAACCACCAGCCCAACAGCCAAATGCCAGGTGCTTGACTTTTATTATTACCACTACTGATTTGCAGCCGAACGGCTAGGTTCACTGCATCTGGATAGGCAGCTATAAGACGTGCGGCCTGTTCAAATTCTAGCTTACATGGCCCGCAACTAAGGCTGGCGGCCATAGTAAGGGTCAACGGAGTCTTTGGGTTACCGATCAGCATCTCCTGTTCGAAAAAAGCGACATCAGTCCTTTTCTGGCGGCGCAACATGTGCAGAAAAGTGTCCGGATCATATTTTATTCGGTTGGCCGCCGCTTCTGCCTGTTCGACTTTGGCGGCCTGCATGAAGGCATTTTTCACCAGCATCAGTCCCGAACAAGTGGTAGTCAACAACAGCAATGTCAGGGCCGCCGCCATCCACCCAGCATCTCCTACCGAGATAATATCGTAGTTATACAAATACCCGAAGAGTCCCGCTTGTGTGAGGAGTATCGCGTCCACGACCAAGCACAGCCGACACCACACCTTGATCTGCACCGCCTGGTAATACAGAGAAAAGAACACCACCGGGAGAGCCAGCAAGCCCAACACTCCTAGGATTCCGTAATACGGAGAGGCTCTGCCCGACAACGGAATTATGAGACCGAACATCAGTGCCTGGAATAGAAAATAGCTGGCCGTGGCGTCCGAAAGAGTCAAGTTGCCGAACAGCCGTGCCCCAAACGAGCGCAATACGTTGTCACAGTTGGCTATCCTGCTGGACCCGCAAAAAGAACCGGTTGTTTATATTGGGTTCCAAATTCTTTGCCGATCAATAGCCAACCAATGACTGAACCAGCGACAGCTAAAAAAAGTAATGAGAAATGAATCCAGAAAAGGCTCCGAACGGATGGAAGGTGCACGAACAGAAGCCCGGCCAAAGCCAGACCGAACACAACCAGACTGGCCCTGTGTAAGGTTTCTTCCAAGCGCCGCCGTCTGTTTTCAGGATCGGCGATCTCGTCGGTCGGGGCGGCTTGGAGCACGACGACCTGACCAGCGTCCTCCCGGTCCTGCATCGCAGCCAAATCCTTTTGATGCCGCATAAAATATAACTTCCCACCTTGTCCGTCGGAGTGGAGCAGGTAGGGGAAAGGCAGCCGGTCCAACTCTGTCTCTTCCACTCGGGCCACCCGGTGGCGGATCCCTAGCCGTTCGAGGGTGTCAGCAACACTCAACAACGAGGGATAATCCGCGTGTGAGGCGATAAGTTTTTCACAATACTTCTTCGATATCGGGATACCCAGGTTACTCAGATAATTTGAAACGGCTTGTTCCATCACAAAGTAAAGTTTATTTAAGACTTTGACTCTAAACCATCATCTAGATAAGATTTAAAAAACAAAGTCACTTTAAAACCAACCTTTAAAACACCCTTAATTTTGTAATTAGATTTGTTCGAATTGATGGGACCTCCTCCACTGGCTTGGAGTAAGATCAAATTGGGCTTTAAACGTATTGCAAAAGGAGGAGAGGGAAGTAAAACCTATTATTAGCGCAATCTGAGTTACTGTTTCTGACGTTTGGGTGAGTAGCTTCTTACTTACTTCAATCCGGTGATGTAGAATATAGGACTTGGGATATTGGTACAGGTATATTTTGAACCGACCTGAAAAACTTTTGCCGTTAATATGGCAATGGGTTTTCATCCACTTAATGGTAAGCTTTGGATTGTACAAGTTTTCATGGATACATTTTACAGCTTCACTCACTTCGTATGGCCACTCCGGATCTGGCTCTGGTAGTTCATCCCGGTAGCGACTTAATACCCCTTTAACTTCCAGTTCTGGCATAAAAATTTTCTCCTCTTCTAAGATGATTGATATTGATGAGAATATGTTCTTTGCTCAAATGAATACAATTATCAAATTCGACAATAGCTTCACTACTCGTACACTCACCTGGGTTTGATCTGTTTGACTTCTCCCGCTACCCAGTAATAATAGATAGCATCGAAGGCATTATGTTACAAAATACATTAACCGGTTACTATTACGATGACAGTCCATTCCAATGAAAGCGCTAAAACTAGAAATCGCTTTATCTCCCTGAAAGGCTGCTACCTTCCGTCAACTCCATCCGCGGCTCCACAATTTGCAGGTGACTCAGGGCAAAATGGCGGTCCACGGCGATGGTGTCTCCGGGCGCGACTTCCTCGTGGTTGACGATAGCCCACTCCCCGTTTTGGGCGACCGGTTCTACATACACCCACTGAACCTCGTTGTTAGATGGCTGCAGCTTAAACAGCAGTGTTCGTCCGCCGTCCCGCGATAGGATTGCCGAGCGCGGAACCCGCGTCTTGCCCTCCTGCTTCAGCACCTGGATGCGTCCCTCCACGGTCATACCCGGCGTTAATAGCCCGTCGGCATTATCGGCTTCCACTATTATCGTTCCTGTTTTCGTCTCTGTATTGACTACCGGCGCCACGGCCTCCACCATGCCCTGCAGCTCTTCACCGCCCGGGGCTGTGAGCGCCACCGTCATCCCCGGCTCAATTTTGCTGAGCTCCGATTCCAACACATCAAACCGGATGCGAACGGTGCGGCTGTCGACGAGTCGCCCCACTTCCGTTCCCGCACCGAGGTAACTGCCGGAGGCGATCCGTTCCTCTGTATATAATTTCCCGGAAAAGGGGGCGGTCATCACCGCATAAGAGAGGTCCAGCTGCGCGCGCTCCACGTTCAGCTTGGCGTTGGCCAGCCCGGAATAGATGCGCACCAAGCTATCATCCCGCGCAATAATCCGCTCCCCGCTGTCAAGGCTTTCGATGACGTTCTGCGAGCGGTTCTCAATTTTATATTCACTGAGGGCCTGCTTGTAGCTGTTGCGTGCCTCTTTCAGGGCATATTCCCACTCGTCATCCACAAATGTCAGCAGCGTATCTCCTTTTCTCACCTGCTTCCCTTCAGTAATATGCGAGGTCTCGACGTACCCGCTGATCCTCGGTTTGAGGTTAGCAGACTTGTTAGCCTCTACCACGCCCTGGCTTTCAATATACTGGTAGATCGGCTGATCGTCGGCTACGGCAAAGACTACTTCCGGCCGCACTTCCACCGATTCCTGCTCCTCTTCGGAAAGAGGGTTCTGATCCTCTGACGAATTATTGCTGCAGGACCACAGCACGGCCACTGACAAATAAAGGTAAAAAATGATTTTTGTACGTGTTATTCCCATCACCTTGCTCTTGATCATTGTTAACAGAACTCCATTATGAGTAAAAAATGTGTTTTTTAAAAATTGTTATACCACAGAGGACACGGAGTAGCACAAAGAACCTCTAAGAAATTTGGGAAGCTTTGGGCCTGCTTTGCGCAACTCTGTGTTACAAAACATCCGTTCCATTTAATCAGATAAAATTTCAGATGGCTTCCGCACCGGGAGTGTGGATTTCGTGAAATCCGTGTTATTACGTGTTATAATTGCATCGCATTGGGCTTCTACCCCACTAAAATGCTGGATTGCATCCTCAAAATCCTGCCACCCGGAATTCAGGGCATCATTGATAATGGACGCCGAAAGTGTGGATATCGTTATGATGGAACATAACGCCTTCAGTTGTGTGATAACCTTTTTGGATGAGTGAAACCTGCACAGTACGTAATACATATTGGAAAAGGATTCGGGACTGACAACCCCTTCAAGATCTTCGTTTTCTACTTTCCAAAATAGCTTTTTGGCATCAATGTAATAGGGTTCCCGACCGGTAATGAAATCGAGACAAACATCGGTATCAATCAGAATCCTCATCGATTTCGTATTTTTTGGAAAGCGTTTCAGCTATAATCTCTTTATAGGGGCGATTGTCTTTAATGGGCAAACTGCCGGATAGTTTTTCCACAACCGAACCTTCGGGAGGCTCCCACTGCTCCTCGGAAGAAAGTTGGTTCAGGAACTCTTCTACCATCTCAGAGATGCTCTTACCCGTGGCCCGGGCATATCGTTTGGCCCGCCGCTTGGTTTCGCGGTCGATAGACAAAGTTAGTTTCTCTTTCATAACATTGTGACTTTATTAATACGTATTATAATATGAACGATACGTATGCTTTGCAATTGTATTGAATCTCTGCCCTCTGAAGTTATACCACAGAGGGACACGGAGTATTACAAAGAACCACGAAGGAGCTAAATATCGTTCTTTGCCCAACTCCGACTAATCTTTGCCATGGAAATTTCATAATTCTTAATCATAGTGTCTGAGATAATGGCATTTAAGTTCACTCAACACCGTTTTGGGTAGGGAGTTCATTATAACTCCAGACTACAATGAACAGACCTGCCTCCCCCGCTTCCGGCCTTGGTAAAGTTGACCGCCCGGAAGGGAACGGAGGGGAGCGTAAAGAAAAAATCTTTGATTTTTTTAGCGGAACGACGAGCCCTTCAGGTCAAGTTTACTTCCGCCGGCGATTTTTTTCGTTTATTTTTTCATCGTTGAAAAAATGAACAACAGGAATTAATAGTAGGCAGCTCCAAAAGTTTCTTACCGGACTACAGTATTTCCTAATTTAATTCTTCATTCTAACCTCCTCGGTCCATTGAAAGATAATCGGCACCAGGTAGAGCGTAAGCAGGGTGCTGGTGACCATACCACCCATCAGGGCCAGGGCCAGCGACTGGCGAAACGCGTATCCATCACCAAACGGCAGCAGCATCGGGACCAGCCCGAAAATGGTGGTTAGGCTCGTCATCACCACTGGGCGAAACCGGTGCAGGCCCGCCTGCTTGACCGCCACATCCAGGTTGCCGGTATCGGCATAATAGCGGCGCATGAAATCCACTTTCAGGATGGAGTCATTCACGGCAATACCTGTTAAAATCAAGATTCCCATAAAAGAGAGCGCATTCAGACTGGTGCCGCTGACCCATAAAATGATCACCGAGCCCACCCACGCAAAAGGTACCGCCACGAGGATAATCAGCGGGTGCCGGAGGCTCTCAAACTGCACCGCCAAAATGATATAAATGATGATCACACTGATCAGCAGCAGGAGTCCCATGTCGGAGAGAAGCGAAGCGATGCTGATGACCGCGCCACCCACTTTCACTTCGGTCCCGGTCTGGCGGGCAAATTCGGTAAGCGAATACTGCAGCGACTGCCCGTTCCACCACCAGTCGGTAAAGCCTAACTCGGCTTGGTAGCTGAGCACCGGCGTCTGGTTGACCCGCTCCAGCTGCTCGGGTTCTGAGCTTCGGCGAATTGTCACCAATTTTGTCAGCGGCACTTTTAGTCCATTCATATCCAGGGTAATGTCCTGTGGATCAAAGACCCGTCGATCGTATCCCACCAGCCGGATCGGCACGTTCTCATCCTGGCGGTTCCAGTCGGTAATCCAGCTACCGCGCGTCAGGGACTCCAGGTAGCTTATTACCTCCTGCTCGCTGATGCCCAGTTGTAACAACGTTTCCGTCTTGAATCGAAGCTGGTAGGTCGCCAGCTGCTGCTCGTACTGCTTGGTGAGCTCCAGGTCGAGCCCGGCCCCGCTCAGCATCTCTTGCAGTCGACCGACCAGCTGCTCGCTTTGGCTACGATCGTCGCCTACCAGGCGGAACAGCACGGGCGGTTCGTTAGAGGAGGGCAGCACATTCAGGGCATTTTGCATGGATTGTTCCTGCGCGGTCCACCCCGGGTGCTGCTGGAAAAAATCGGTGACCGAACTTCTCACTTCATCCGCCCCCGAGAAACCGTCAACGGGGATTGATATCTCAAATTTGTTCATACCCTCATCCGACAGGTTCGAGAGATTCGTCTGGTCGGTGTAGCCGCCGAGAGCGCGGACGTGGCGTTTCGTAGCCGTCGCCTTGTTCACGTGGCGGGTCAGCGCTTGGGCGACCTGCTGGGTGGCGTTCAGCGAGGTGTTGCCGGGCAGGCGGACCTGGTAGCGGACGTGCTCCGGCTCTGTTTCGGGCAGGATTCCCTTTTCGACTCCTATAAATAGAAAAGCGGCACAGGCAAGTAACAACACCATCCCGCTCACAACCGGGGTTTTATGTTGAAGCGACCACTGCAGGCTCCGTTCGTAATGGTCGCGCACTGTGTTAAAGAAGTTGTTAAAGCCGAGCAACGATCTGCCTTTTCCTCTTTTCTGCACCTGCACGACCAGCACCGGCAGGATGAGCAGCGCCACTCCCAGCGAGGCCAACAGGCTGATGGAGAGTGTCCACGCCTGGTCTTGAAAAAAGGCGCCTTCAAATCCTCCGAGGAACACCAGTGGCAGAAATACCGAGATCGTGGTAAAGGTAGAGGCTGTAACTGCCAGGGCGATCTCCCGGGTTCCCAGGTCGGCGGCTTCCAAAATTGAGGTCGAGTCGGAGCGGTGCCGACTGATATTCTCCAGCACGATGATGGCGTTGTCCACCAGCAGCCCGATGCCGAGGGTGAGTCCACTGAGCGAGACGATGTTGAGCTGGATGTTGGAGAGGTACATCACAAAAAAGGTCAGAAAGATGCTGACTGGGATGGCAACGCCAATGGTGAACGGCGTGCGCCAGTCATCCAAAAACAGGAAGAGTACGATAAACGCAAGCACCGCGCCGTAAAGCAGGGTTTGCAGCAGGTTGCTGATCGCATTCCGAATAAAGCTGGCGTTCTCGCTGAGTACCGTAATGCCAATATTGGGATTCTGGGTTCGTAGCTGGTCCAGCAGCGGAAGCATGGTGTCGTAGGACTCAACGGTGTTGGCGCCGTACTCCTTTTTGACCAGCACGCTGAGCACTTCCTGTCCATCAACGAGGGAAAAAGACGTGGGATCGGACTCGGCCATGCGGATCTGGGCAACATCGGTGAGCTTGACCACCTTGCCGGTGCCGAGCGTTTTAAGTGGTATCTGCTGGACATCATCCACCGACTGGATACGGCTCTGAATTTTGAGGGAGTAGCGGTACCAGCCGTCACGAAGTTCCCCGGTGGCAGTGAAGAGGTTGGCTTGTGAAACCAGGTTTTCCACCTGTCCCAGCGAGATGCCGAACCGGTTCAGGGCCTCGGGGCGGTAGCGGATCTGAACTTCCGGGACGACTTCTCCGACCAGCACGGCCTGGGCAATGCCGTCGGCCTGCTCCAACCGGCGCGTGAGCACCTCTTCGGCCCAGCGCTTGAGATTGAGCTGCGTATTAAAATCGGGATTCGATTCGGTTTTACTGGTGATGCCGAGCACGGCGATCGGCTCGTCGGAGGCGGCATTCTGCACGAGCTGCGGGCGGTCGGCCTGCTGGGGCAGTGAAAAGCGAACCTGGTCAAGCTTTTCGCGGACATTCAGGAAGGCCAGGTCCATATTTTCGCCCCATCGGAACCGCAGCGAGATGATGCTCTGTCCCTGCCGGGCAAACCCGTGGATACTTTCCAGTCCCTGCACGGTACTGAGGATCGCCTCCATCGGCTCGTTGATGCGCTGCTCCACCTCCCGCGGGGCCGCACCGCTCCAGTCGGTCCGCACCAGCAGGGTGGGCGAATCGACCTCCGGCAGCAGGTTGACCGAGAGTTCTCCCAGGGCGATAGACCCGAAGATGAGCGTCGCCAGTATCAGCATGAAGGCGGTAATGGGACGTTTTAGCAGCATGTCTCCTCTAATAGAATTTGCAGCACCATCGATTTTAAATTACTACCATTATAGTATATGAGGTGCAGAGGGGCAAATGGGATCTTGTTTATGGGTAAGTCAAACTTTTAGAAACGTATTCAACGGTTAGATTAGATGGCAAAGAACCGAGAAATATCCTCTGTGTCATCCCGGACCTCCGACAGCTGTCGGAGATCTAGTAGTGGCACTAGACGCTGATCTGCTGAGAGCCAACATCAAAGATAAAGGCTATACGAGATCCTGAAACAAGTTCAGGATGACACAATAGCTACTTTTAACCGCTAAACGCGTTTTAGTAACATCTTTATATTTATTCAAAGTGCGGAGGACTCATACCTTCACAGACCACTATGAGAAACCTTTGAACATAGTTTTATTGTTTGCAAAACCCTTTAAAAGCAGTGTAGTTGTTTAACTTTAACATATCGAGACTTTCAGTCCCAGTGTCTTATTTGCCGGAAACGGGGTTTCACTTCCTTTGTTATTACAGCCTAATATCACGCTCAGGAGAGTTACCAAGACGATAAGTCTTCTCTGTGAAACATACCTCATAGAAGTAGTTTGAATGTGAGATTTAGCTTTTATTACAATCACGGCAAGCTCGCCTTATATACCTGTCCCATTCTAGGCGCAGTACAGAAGATAGTGTTGCTCGCTGGATCAACAGTAAAATCAAAAAACATCGGATCCATCTTGGGCAGGTTATAAATAGTTTCGATCGTGCCATCCGCTCCCACTTTCACAATTTTTCTCCGGTGTCCCTCTACAGGCACCCAAAACAGATAGGCCGTGCCATTGACCACTTTCATTGCCGTTATATGCTGAACGACGGGCATTGCGGCTTCAGGTGATTTCTCTGCTCTTTTTACCAACTGTTCAAAAATTGCATCGTTAACCTTTAAGTCAATATCCTTTTTCCAGATTAACTTTCCTTTCGTATCGTACTTTTGCAGCTGACTGTAGGCGGAGAGGAAAACGAAGATGTTATTGCCTGCATCATCATAAAATATTTTCACATCATTTTTCACCAAAGTGGGAATTTCACCATTGCTCAATTGCTGGCGTGCTTGTTCAAGATTTGGAGAGACCTGGCTTTCTGCCATCGCCTGGCCAAAATAGATCGTGGTATCTTCTTTAAGATCTACTATTTTCAGGAGGCTGTTTTCCCTGCCCTGCGTGCCAGCCACATACTTTTGCGGACCCATCACTGTCAAATGGCTTGTAAAAGGATTTCCTTCGAAGGGAAATGATTCTTTAAAGGTGCCCGTCCGATCAAAGCGACTTGCCCTCATTAGATTTCCATCGATGACATGTAACTGATCTCCTGTTTGGCTCACATAGAGCGGTCTGCTAAACTCTCCCGGTCCTTTTCCCTCTCCGCCAAACCGTTTCTGAAACTCGGCATCGGTGTTGAACAGGAACACTTCTTTCAGCTTGCCGTCCAATATTGCCAGCTGGTCATCGCCGATGTACTCAATGGAGACGGGCTGCACCACCCCGTCCTGCTCAAAATCGATAAAGAGGTCGACCGATTCGATATCTTTTGTTTCAATTTTCCCTGTATTTTTATCCTTGTTTTGACAATTCCAAAGACTGATGCATAACGTCAGGATGAAAATAGATTTGATAGCAGGTCTGTTTTTCATATGATGGGAAGTTGAGAGAAAAAATCTTTATTCCATTTTAATACGGTAGCGAACTATGTTTTCAATACAAGTTTCTTTTTCGGTCTCATGCGTGTACATATAGCCATTCTGTACGACTTTTATAGGCTTGTCCCGAGGCCACTCAAATTTGGTGATCACCTCTCCCGATTTTTTTAATACCCACCACTCATATACCCCAATATCATCAACAATTGTAGCGGCCCACAGACGGTTCTCATCATCAAAAAACATGTTCTCCAACGCTGGCCAAGTCTCCGGCAGATTCTCCGCCTGCCTGATCATCTTCAACGCCACGTCTTGCCCTTCATAATCATCAAGCATAACCATAAAATCTGTCTTTTTATATCGTTCAAGTACTTTAGTCTTGTTAAACACTCTGTTTTTAAATGGATGCCGGATCGTATTTACAAGCTCACCATCGGTATTATATACCTGAACTTTGAACTCTTCTGACTTCGTAGCATACAGGTGGTCATCATCCGAAACAGCAATCAATGATTCGCCGAAGAAGGGGAAGGACAACCTTTTCGCAACTCTATTTGTATTTGGATTTTCATAAGTTAAATAAGTACGCCCCTTCTGTTCCAAAATAGGTCCGGAAACTATCCTTCTGGAACTGTCCTGAGTAACATAACGGATGAAACTTTTAGATTCCCTATACTCAGGATCAGAGTGTTGATAGCTTACCAAAAACCTCCCGTCAGTCAAAGGATGTATATATTTGGGATCATAGTTTTTTAGCGCTTGGAATTCATCTGTGTTGACGGCTTCAAGTTTCATGCTGTGCGAAAATGAGAAGTCTTCTAAACTATAGACATGGACTTTAACGGTGTAATATCCATCCGTAACGTATAATCGACCCGAATGAATTTCCATTGTTGTTCTTGGGGTCATTATGCCGAACTCTCCGGGTCCGCGTCCTTGCTTGCCGATCGAAGTTAGAAAGTCTCCACCTGGGCTGAAAGCGTGGATGGTAGTTTGATCCATATCCGCTATAAATACCCGGTTTTGGTCATCTACTGCAACATTGGCTATTTCACCAACCATAACCTCATCGGTGGCTCCATAGGTAACTCCCCGAATGAAATTCATCTCATAGCTTGAATTTAAATCTGAGGTGGGAGAGGCTTTAGCAGTATCTGCTTTCTGGGTTCGCTTGGGGACTCCTTCTTTCTGAGTTGAAGACGATACTTCTTTTTTTTCACTCGCCGAACAACCCCAACATAAAATGATAAGCGAAAACCCGATGACCGTGGATTTCATGACATGATAATTTAATTGTGTAATTCGAAAACCTAGTTTTGTTCTTAGAAGCCATACTCAACAGTAGTAAATAGCCTCAAGATTCCTGCAATAGCGGCATCTGATCCTCTACCCTGATTTGTTGCCCGTGCAGGTAGCGCCAATACGATTCCAATATTACCGCCGACATGTGGGTGGGATGCTGAATACCCATACCATGCAGATGCCTGCTCAATCGTGATCCATTTAGATCCCGAAAGCCCCAGTTCCGCTGAATCCACTCACCCAGCGGTCCCGTGTTAAACCGCCTGAGCAACAACTCCTCTGAGGGACATGATTTAATCTCATCTATCAATGCTTCTGTTAGCATCTTGTCCAGTTCCCGGAAAGAGCCTTCAAGGTTTTCCGGGATGTACACATTGTGAGAAAAGGTGCTGTCGATGGTGGGGGTGATGGTGTAATCACCAATTTTATGTGGCTGCCCAAATGAAACTGAACATGTAACAAGAAATAGTAATATTGAAAAATAGTAGGTTCGCATAATAACTATCCCTTGTGACCAAGCGCCTCTCCCACAAGCGCTGAAGTCTTTTAATATTTGATTAAAGCAATTGTAACCATAAAAAGCCGGCCTATCAAATGGGGGGATAATAGAACACGATGACATAGGTTTAGCTGATCAAAAGCGGATTGTTTAAGTAACGTTAGTTCAATATAAAATCTGTCATTGAGAGCGATTACGCGATCATCGGGGGAAAATTGGAACCGGGATTTATAGGATTAGAGGATCAGCAGGATTGTAATGTTTACCTGAGAAAGAATTCCGAAAATCCTTTAAATCCTGCTCATCTCGGTTCCAAGTGTGAAAAGTAAAATCAGCTGATTCACTTGGATTATTTCATCGGTGGTTATCTGCCTAACCCGTGTCATCTGCGTTCTATGCACATTGAATGAACTGGATTTGTAGGAATTGAGCCTGCCATCGTATCGGATGAAACAGGCTCAATGTAACCATGGTGAATAGTTCCTTATTCTGAAGAAGGATCCAGCAGTCCATCAATAATATGGACAACGCCATTGGTGCCCTCCAGGTCGGCCTGGGTAACCACGGCATTCCCGTTAATCGAGATGGTATCTCCTTCTACTTCAATTGTGATAGTCTCGCCGTTGCTGGTCTCAATGGTTTGACCATCCTCCAGGTCTTCCGCCATCATTTTGCTTGGAATTACGTGGTAGGTTAGCTGTTCTTCCAGCTCCTGTTGACCGTCCGGCAGATCTGCATCTTCGAATGCCACCTCCGATGGAGCAAATACTGTATATCCAGATTCGGTCTCTTTATTGAGCGTATCTGTGAGTGCAGCATCCCGGATACCCTCCTGCAGGGTCTGCAGCCTGTATCGCTTTTCAATAATGCCGAATACCGTGTGGAACTTATCGGGAAGCGGGACTTCGTTAAGAGCATACAGAATGCCATTGGTGGTCACAATATTCCCAGCTATAACCGTGGCTTTACCATCCACATAAATGCTATCATCGAGCACTACAAAAAGCGAATCTCCTTGGCGACTCTCCAACGGTTGTTTTTCTCCAAAGTCACCGGCATAGATTTCATCCTCGATAACCTGGTACTCCACCAGCTCGGCCAGCTGTTCGGTGGACATGGTATCGAGCATTCCTTCGGGCAGCTTTTCGAACGCTTCGTTTGTCGGGGCAAAGATGGTGAATGGGCCGGTTCCCTTGAGATCGGAACTGAGTTCGGCATCCTCCACGGCCTGTACAAACGAGGCCAGATCGTCATAGGAGCCGGATTTCTCAATTAAGTCGAGCTCGGGTTCCGGGGTTGAATTGCTGCTGTTGAGATCGCAAGCAACAAATGTAACGGTAAAAGCAAGAATAAGAACTAAACAAAATTTGGCAGTAAAATGGGTCATCGAGTAGTTGAGTTTTTGATTATGTTTTCCTGAAACCGGAAACCCTGCAGGTCCCGGGGATCTGAAGTTATTTGTGCAACGTGCAACCTTTATACACAGTCAAAGACCGGGTAACTAGCCCGTATTTCTCACAAGTATTTGGGATAAATCCCTGTAACTTAATGGCAGACAGTAACTTATATCATATCCACTGCCAATATAGTTGTAACAGTGTGTAAAATGCTGCGAAATTTCCCCCTCAGCTGCGTTGAAGGGGAAATAGTTTGCTCAACGTACCAGAGTACGTTTGCGGGGCTATTTCCCCTTCGCCTTGCTGAGAAAAAAATTTCTTGGTGAGAAATCCGGGCCAGAGGGGTGCTTAAAAAATAATGAAAACCCTTATAACCTTAGTTCGATATATAAACTGTCATTACAGCTCTCGGGTGGCAATCTCCTAATTGGATGAACAATATCCAGGCGGGAGATCGCCACGTCGACCTCATTATGGAACCAATTTCTTTCAAAGACGCCTCCTCGCGATGACAGTTAAGATTTTTGGGATTCTTATATCGAACTGACGTTAAGATAATGAGATATCCCTTTTGTATGAGCAATCACCAGGCAACATGGACTGTCCACCTCTACAAGCATCTTTTGATGAAACACGCAGTACATTTATTGCCGGTATCCAACTTATCCGACAGCAGGATACCATGGATCCCGTGATGGGATACCACGAATCCCGGAGTAGGATACCACGGATCCTTCGGTCGAATCTAGTGTATCCCAGAACAGGATCTAGCTTTTTCGGGTGTCTGTACTGCGATTAAATAGGGCTTCCTCAAAAAGTCACAATAGCCCTTATCGATGGCATAGGTGTTCCTTTTTGTGTGAACAAAAAGGAACCCAAAAAATCACCGGCGGAGGATTTCTTCGCCTGACTGCACTTCGCTGTGGCTAAAAGAAACCAAGATATTCATGTTCGGAGCTCCTTCCGAATTATTGAGGTTTCCCACGCCTCCAGTCTTTCCCGAAAGCTACTGCAAGGTTTCTTTCTTAACGCCTCCGCTGCGTTTGTCTGGACGGCTCGTAAATCCGTAGGCCGGAGGGATAAAGCTTAACTCCATCGGCAGTCCCAAGTCCAGAAAATCCCTGCTTTCGGTGCCAGCAACGTCTCCCAACGTTGATAAGCAGGAGCCTGAATGAAGTTTTAATAGAACAATATCTGGGATTTTATGGTGAGTTTTTTGGTTCATTTTTTCCTCACCGAAAAAATGAACACCCCTGTTTGTCAATAATAACTTATTTTGTTCATCTAAGGCACCATATTGGCATAATCGAATCGCAGAAATACAAGATTTTTGAGCAAATAAGGGAAATTCCTTGCAGGTAATTGTCATAAGAAATACTCTAATTCCTTGGTAACCAATGAGTTAATATGGGTCTGAGGATGCCCTAAATATGGACAGTTTGATGAAGTGGAAGGTAATCCCTTGTTAGGGAGCTATTACATTTTGAAGTGCTAAATGAACGCCCGTTCTACTTTAATTAGCTATTATAACCGGGGGTTATGAGGGAGTTGTAATCCCGACTATACGTTATGCGTAACCAATAGAGATTACAATATATCGAGAATGTCTTTTAAGACTATCCAGGTTAGAATACCGAACTCAAATAACCTTCATCAGCAGGTATATTCCCAAAGCGGCTTTTACTGACCATAAGACCGTACGAATCCAGTTTGTAGCAACCAGCTTTGAAATAATGCTGGAGGAACTGTCGGATTGGAGCCGCCCGTGTGTTGGTGCCTGCAAAAGGCCGGTGGAGAGCCAGATCCCGATAACCAATGCGAGACCGAATACGTTAAACATCCAAAGCCTGTCAAACGCAACGACGAGCCAGATAGAAGTGGCCAATTCAATGATCATCGGTGGAATAACGACAATCCCGGTACGGAGGACGTGGAAACCGTGATACTCCCTGAAATCCTGCTCTCCCACCCGGGAAAAGCCAGGATAATGCACCACCTGCACAAACCAGATAAGACCGGTCATAAAAAGCGTAGCGGCTATATTTATAATGAGGAGATGTTCAAACATCAATCGCGGGCTAGTTCGCCCCGGTTTCCAGCTTATATTCGATAACGGGATGAGACTCCGGCGCATAAATCGCATTCATCACCCGGAACGGTAGCGTGATCGACTGGTGAATTCCCCTGGTCTTCACCAGCAACGTTTTGGTGCTATTGGGGTCCACTGTAATCAAGTCAGGATCTTCATGGAAAGTGTAGGTACTTTCATTTTGCAGGATGAATTCGGAATGGGTGGGATTCTTTATATGGACCTCTAAAACAGAAGTGTCATCCTGGTACCCAACTACTTCGAGTTGAAGAGACTCTTTCAGGAGAGGATTCAGAAATTCCTGCAGTCCGATGAAAGTGTTTTTATACCAAACTACGGTGCGCCGCTCTTTTAACGCTTCCTTGACACTCTCCTTTGTTTTCTCTTCGGCAAACACCAGCGTTATTGAACGATGCCCGCCATGGGGGATGTCGTACTCCCAGTCCGTGAGGCCGTGGATGTCGGATGTGCCCATGATGGTCAGGTTGTGATCGAGGGCAATCTGTAGCGCCTCCTCTGAATAGGTCTGTACGTTGACCACCTCAATGCCGTGCAGCAGTCCTTTTTCGATGAGCTCCTTATGCATATCGTCGAGGCGGGCAATGCCGTCGCTACGCTGGGCGGTCCAGTGCGGGTGATTCCAGAACACAAAGGCATCCTGGCGGTTGGCTTCTTCAAATGCAGCCATCGGGTCGTCGACCAGCAGCTTGTTGGCATCCTGCACAAACACGGCGTTGGAGTGACCCGGTGGCATGGAACGCGTGATCTCCGATCCGTTTACGACGGTCAGGCCAGTGCCCTCGGCAGCTTCGCTGGCCACTTCATACGATCGGTTCCGGTCGGGATGCGGGATATCTTCTTGGTGGGGCTGGTACTCCAGGTGCTCGGTGAACGCCACGACATCGAGCCCCTCCCGCAAGGCCTCCTGCACACGGATATCCGGCCACACACTTCCATCCGAAAAAACGGTGTGCATATGAAAATCGGTTTTCACGGTGTGATAACCCGGAATGTCGGGAAATACAATTTGCTGATCCCGTTCGTGATCGTGACCATGGGTATGCCCGTGGCTGTCACTATCCTGGGCTTGCAATGGAGCTGTGGCAATAAGCAGAATAAGCATTGAGTAGCATAACAATTTCATTTTTTCCATAGGTCTGAAGGTAATAGTGATAGATTAACTCATTATAAGGATATCATTGTTATCCGGTAAAAAACTTTTGATGAAATCCGCCGGTAGTTAGACTAAAGAAGTTACACCAAAAAATCACCGCTACTACTACGCGCAAGGTTTACATACCGAAGCTTTATGCGAAGGCATGATTCGTAGCACAAGCGGAGGGGAGGCAATGTTGAATGATAAATTATGAATTTTGAATTCAGAGGACCAACATTCTACAACCTTCAACTTTCAACCTTGGACGTTGGACTTTTAGACCCTAGACCTTCTAATTTTCGACTAAACTATCACCCAAACAACTCAACACTTCAACTTCTCAAAATTACACAAAAAATCGGGCAGATTTTGTATTTTTCTTAGATAGAATAATAAAGCATTTCTGCATGAAATGGCGCCTTGCTTATGATCAAAAATACAATACTCATAATAACAGCTTTGGGACTGGCATTGTCACTCTATTATTATACGGGCAAGCCCACTCCTTCCGATAAATCAGGGGAAAAATACCAGGAGGTCTTTGAGAGCAAGATCTGGCGGCAGGGAACAGAGCGGCAAAAAGGCGCAATGGTCGAATATATTCTGAAGAGCGATACGCTGAGAGGATTGCAGGATACTGAGATTATGCTACTACTGGGCAGAGCGGACCAAATCCACAACAACTGCTTTTACTATCATGTTGACCTGGGACGCAGCCGCACTCCAGATGGAAACCCCACCGTGTATAACCTGGCTATCGATTTTGATTCCACTGGCCGGGCGATGGAGGTGGACCTGGCCGATTGAAGCGAATTCCACCGATAACGAAAGATTCTGCCCTCAAATCCGTTAGTTCTGGTAAATTACCGTATCAAACATTAGACTCAGAAGAAGCTCTCTATGCAAATCATCTACCGTCTCCTTTTTTATATCCTGTTGGCACTTCCAATAATGATGACCGTAAATGTGCATGCCCAAACGGAACTAAGCAAACTGGAGCCTGAGGAATACTTCGATTTTTGGGTCGGCCATTGGGATTTAACGTGGGAGGCCCCTGACGGCACCACCGAAACGGGGAGCAATCGTATTGAAAAGATCCTCGATGGAAATGTTTTATTAGAAAATTTCAGGTCTGAATCGGGTCGCTTTAAGGGATACGAGGGCAAAAGTTTTTCTGTATACCACAAAACTACAGGCAAATGGCGGCAAACATGGGTGGACGACAGCAATGAGTACATCGATCTGACCGGCAAGTTTGAGGGGAACAAGCGAATATTCGTGACAGAAGGGCCCGGACCCGGTGGAAAAAATCAGCTGAAACGGATGGTGTTTTACAACATTACGGATTCAAGCTTTACGTGGGATTGGGAATCCTCCGTTGATGACGGTAAAACCTGGAAATTGATGTGGCGCATCCACTACCGCAGGCAAAATTAGAATTGCTGACAGCCAGTAAGTTCATCTTGAGGAGCCAAAAAAACCGAAAAAGAATGTTGCCACAATCAAAAAAATGACAATCTCCATTACATGGGGTTCGGCATAGCTCCAGACAAAATGAAGCATATCAATCACAAAAGACTCAATTTTGTATAACGTTTCCATCCCTTTTAAACTAACAGAAAAGTGCTGATTGTAAATGATCTACTTATAAGATTTTGAGGAGTGTCTGTTGTTACAACGTAATTTAAGTTTAGTTTTATTTATTTTGTAATTAATTGTTCCCAACGTTTGGATATCCTCTACCAGGATTTATACCAGCCTCTTTTCAGGGTTGAACTATTTATAATATATTACGGCTGCATTTTCAGGTCCCTTCGCGGATCTTTTGACAAAACATTTAACAGCACTACAAAATTATGACACACCAAGAAATTACGGATGGTAACAGCTTAATTGAAAACCTGATGGACAGCACCATTAAAATTGAGCAGGAAGATGTGAAAGATATACCCCTGGCCTTTCTTGCAACGGAAGACCTGAAATTTCATATCTCCTGGAAATGGCTCATGCCGGTGGTTATCAAAATTGAAGAAGACCTGGGACACAGCGTAAGGATAGAAGGAAATTACTGCAGCGTGACAGTTGATGATGGAACTGTTTTTGAGGCAGAGGCTGACAAGAAGCTGGAAGCCGTTTGGCGAGCTATTGTAAAATTCCTGGAACAGTAGTAAGAGAAATAGCCTCTCACTTTTTGGGATAGATCCCACCTCTCTTCTAATGGGCAACGCATATCTTTTATAGATTATTCCCTCTCTATTAACTTATCATACAATAGCATCAACTCACATTTCATGTAGTATCTATCCTTATATTTGATTTTCTCCAGCGCCGTTCCTTGTTTAGTAATCGATCAATAAACCAAAACGATTTAATGATAGTATCAAGAGATATCACCATCGTCAAAGGAAGGATATCTTTTAGAATAAAATATATAATAAGTCGGCAATATAATATTATGGATTTATAAATTTATCATCATTATATCTTAAACCTTCCCTGTTCATCAGACGGTGACAAGGCCGTAACACCTCTATGGTAAAAAGGGAGTCAGGATAAAAGTAAAATAAAAATAAAATCAAGGACACAACTATGAATGATCAAGAAGTAGCAGTAGAACCGCAGCAAGAGTTGACTGAACTATTGGACGCAGAACCCGGTGGTTCCATCCTCATCAGATGCGAGGGTGGATACGTAGCCCGGTTCACGGTAAGCTATAAATACAAAGGTAAAGAGATCAGCAAACACTCCGGGGATATCTCCATTGGCGTAAACAAATCGATCTCTATCCCCGAGGGTGTTTCTGATATCCATTTAAAAGTCGAAGAGATGTGGGGATTCGGGTGGTCAACCATCTTTACGAAAAACTTCGACAGTCCGGTAACCAAATGTTACAAGGTTTACGGGACGACGCTCAATCCTAAATATTCCAAGATTGATTGCTGATATTTCTCATTAGTATAAACAGCCGTGAGGCTCAGCGTTATGCTAGCTGACGTTGGGTTTTGCGGTATAATAATCCAACCCAAATTTCAGCAATGAGCTCGCCATAATTCCTGTCCATTCAAGGACAACTGTTTAGCTTAGTCAAATTTCCTGTGCTTTACCTATATCCAAATTTTTCAGCATGCAAGGATGGAATTAAGTACATTTATAATATAGAAACCTTAATTCTATATCCCTCCCGCCATGGCTGAACTGAAACCGATTTCGAAAAAAGCTATTCCGCAGGCGCTGGAAAAAGCGATGCGCTATCGACTGTTAAATGATTCCTGGCAGGCTGAAAGCATCTGCCGTGATATTTTGCGTACCGATCCAGAAAACCAGGAAGCTGTTTATACACTCATACTTGCGATAACTGATCAGTTTGATAAAAACTCCAAGAGAAGCCTCAACCAAGCATTGGAAACCGTATCCCAATTGACCGATAAATACCAGGCAGCCTACTGCCGGGGACTTATTTATGAACGGCAGGCCCGGGCGGCCCTAAAACGGCAAACACCACGGGCAGGCTATATTGCCTATGAACATCTCATGCGTGCAATGCAAAATTATGAAGATGCTGAAAAATTACGGCCTGCAGATAATGAAGAGTCTATCCTGAGATGGAACGCCTGCATACGGTTTATAAAACAAAACAAATTGAGTCCCTCACCATCAGAAGAATCGGGTGCCCAACCCTTCCTGGATGTGTGATCGGCGTAATCAAATATCACGGTTAAAAAGAATTGGGGAAACAGTTTTTTTATTTACGGATAGTTATTTAATATTATTTTAGTTAGAGGTGGTGCAGTACAGGATTATTGCATCACATCGAGATAGACGTGTTGCCATACTTGCTTAAATGGACCGCGGCAGTTGTACCTAATTGCAACGTTAAAAAATACTGTTCATGAGCCGTTATGGACCTAATAAACACGATGTGTTGATCGTCGGCGGAGGGGGCGCCGGACTGCGTGCGGCAATTGCGGTTGCGGAATACAATCCAAATCTAAGCATTGCGGTTGTATCAAAAGTCTATCCCATGCGTAGCCATACCGTTTCTGCGGAGGGAGGTGCAGCCGCGGTAATAAAACCGGATGACAGTTTTGATGATCACGCCTATGACACCATCTCCGGTGGAGATTGGATGTGCGATCAAGATGCCGTGGAAGCATTTGTAAAAGAGGCCCCGGATGAGATGCTGCAGCTGGAGCACTGGGGGTGCCCCTGGAGTCGCGAGGAAAGCGGCAAAATTGCGGTACGCCCCTTTGGCGGCATGAAGGTAAAACGAACATGGTTCGCTGCTGACAAAACCGGGTTTCATCTGCTCCATACCATGTTCCAGACTACACTCAAATACGACCCCATTCACCGATACGATGAATATTACGTAACCAGTCTTTTGGTGGATGAAGGTCGCTGCCAGGGCGTTATCGCTATTGAACTGGCAACCGGCAGGGTTGAAGCTATTGCAGCCAAGAGTGTCATTATGTGTACCGGGGGATGTGGTCAGGTCTTTCCATTTACTACCAACGGCAATATCAAAACCGGTGACGGCATGGCCCTTGCCTACCGAGTGGGGGTTCCACTGAAAGATATGGAGTTTGTACAGTATCATCCCACAGGGTTGCCGTTTACGGGACTACTCATTACAGAAGCCGCCCGGGCCGAAGGAGGGCACCTGCTCAACAAGGATGGCTACCGCTACCTGCAGGATTATGATCTCGGGGTTCCTGAATCCGAACCGGTGCTCAAATCTATGGAGCTGGGACCTAGGGACCGCCTCTCCCAGGCATTTGTAAAAGAGCAGGAAAAAGGCCGTACAATCAATGGTGAATACGGCTCTTACGTGTACCTGGATATCCAGCACCTTGGGGAAGAAGTGATCAACAGCAAGTTGCCCTTTGTCCGCGAGCTCTGCCTGAAGTATGAAAATATCGATCCGGTTGAAGAGATGATTCCCGTTCGACCGGTCGTTCACTACATGATGGGCGGGATCGATACTGATATTCATGGCGCAACTACACTCGATGGGCTGTTCGCCGCTGGTGAAACCGCCTGTGTAAGTATTAATGGAGCAAATAGACTGGGCTCTAACTCTCTGACAGAACTGCTTGTTTTTGGCGCCCGGGCCGGGAAAGCGGCAGCTGAATTTGCGACTGAGCAGGAAGGCTTCAGTTCTGGATTGGAAGCACTTGTCTCCGATGAAGAAAAACGCATAGACAACCTGTTTTTTTCCAATGGAAAAGGAAGCTCCGAACGAATTGCTACCATTAGGGATGAGATGCACCAGACAATGGAAGCGGGAGCGGGCATTTATCGCAATGAGACTTCACTCAAAGAATCACAGGAAATTATACAGGAGTTGAAAGATCGAATGCAGAATATCTCCATCCAGGATCAAAGTTATACATTTAATACCGAACTGGTGGCTGCCTTTGAACTTACTTCCATGCTGGATTTGGCCGAGGCGATTATTCAGTCGGCATTACAGCGGGAGGAGTCCCGGGGCTCTCATCAGCGTTCCGATTTTACCGAACGGGATGACGATAATTTCCTAGCCCACAGCATGGCCTACCGGACAGAAGATGGATTGCCCAGCATTGAGTACAAACCGGTAACCATCACACGCTGGCCCCCGGGCAAACGAGTCTATGGCCAACAACACTAACCCAGGATTAAACTGGGGATAATCATGGAAAAGATTACACTTGAAATACAACGATATCTACCCGAGAAAAACCCTGAGCCTTTTTTCCAGAAATACGAAGTGCCTTTCCGTGAAAAATGGGTCATCCTCGATGCACTGAACCACATTAAAGACCACATTGACGGCACGTTGTCGTACCGGTGGTCGTGCCGCATGGGCGTGTGCGGTAGCTGCGGTATGATGGTCAATGGTGAGCCCGTGCTGACCTGTGGTACGTTTTTGGAAGAATACCTACCCGGGCCGATTCGAGTTGCCCCGCTCGAAAATTTTGAGATTGTCCGTGATCTTGTAGTCAACACGGATGGATTCATGGAAAAGTTGAAACGGGTAAAACCTTGGCTAATCACTGATCACGCAAAACCTGTTTCTGAAGGAGAGTATATCCAGACTCCTGATGAAAAGACAGAATATCACCAGTACAGCATGTGTATTAATTGCATGCTTTGCTATTCGGCATGCCCGGTCGTGGGACTGGAACCCAACTTTATAGGTCCCGCTGCTATTGCACTGGCACAACGCTATAATTATGACAATCGTGATGAAGGTCAGGATGAACGGGATAAAGAACTCACAGAAGATGACGGAATTTATAGCTGCACCCTAGTGGGAGAGTGCTCCGTGGTTTGCCCAAAGGCGGTCGATCCGGCAGGTGCGATTCAACGGTATAAGGTCGCCGGTGCCAAGGAGTGGTGGAAATCGGTGTTGATGCCGTGGAGAGGTGATGAATGATGGAATGCAATTAATTAAATGATCAGTTCAAATATGATATGAGTTCAACTACTCAACCTAATAACAAACAAAACTCGAGATACGAAAGGTATCGACCGGAGATGTATTCCCCTCGCATGCCAATTTTCTGGTGGATCCGGAAAGTATCATACGTGCGATTCATCACCAGGGAGTTAACCAGCCTCGGCGTGTTGGCTTATGCACTAATCCTACTTGCCCTGCTGCGTTCACTTTATCGCGGACCCGAGGCATATGAAGCGTTCCTGGGCTGGCTGGCTTCCCCGGCATGCATTGTTTTGCATATCGTTCTATTGGGTATTGTCCTATTTCACAGCATCACCTGGTTCAATCTAGCCCCCTCTGCACTGGTACTCAAAATCGGCAAATTCAGAATTCCGGACAGGGTAATTATCACCGGCAATATTGTGGTGTGGGCTATACTTTCACTGGCAATTGCATGGATTATTTTATCGATTTGATTTGATATTATATTATGAAAACTAAAAAAAATAATGATCCCTTCTGGTGGACACTTTTTGGAGCGGGGGGAACGTTGTCTGCCTTCTTCATCCCGATCCATGTCCTGCTGTTTGGCATCCTCATTCCAATAGGCATATTTCATGCGCCAACTTATGGAGATCTATTAGAACTTTCCCGCCATCCTATTGCCCGCCTATACCTGTTTGCACTTATCTCTTTATCCATGTTTCACTGGGCCCATCGATTCCGCTACACCTTGTACGACGGCTTGCAGCTAAAACACCTAGAGCAGCTGATCGTAGTGTTTTGTTACGGGAGTGCCATCCTTGGGACGATCATTACCGCTTTCCTGGTTTTTACTATTTAGGATATACTAAAATGTTAGTGCTGTCGGATTGGTGGAGCCGGTTTCGTTGAGTTGTTGAGTTGTTGAATCGTTGAGAAATTTTCAGAACTCAGGCTAATCTCAATAACAAAATCGTTGGCGCAGATAGAATCAAATACCGGGATCATGACTAAACCTTCTTAGTAGTAATACCGCCAAGAGCCCAATCAACATCTCAACAACTCAACGTTTCAACTTCTTAAAGTTAGCACCAAGGAGTGAAATATTTCTTAAACTTACTGAGTCCTCTAAACTAGTAATTTAATATTACCACACATCTAAACTTTTTGCCATAAATACCTTATTTTTGGAGACTTGAACCAAAAATTCGTGTTGTGGAGCATTCATGAATCCTTTAATAGGATACGTATGATATTCCGCAACTATTTATAACATATAAGTGTAATAAAAACATACACTTAACCAACTATATGAATTCTCTTTATCCCAAATATGACGTGATTGTCGTCGGGGCAGGGCACGCCGGTAGTGAAGCGGCAGGAGCAGCCTCCGAAATGGGCGCTAAAACACTGCTTATTACCATGAACCTGGATGCAATCGCTAAAATGTCTTGTAACCCCGCCATTGGAGGCGTGGCAAAAGGACAGCTCGTTCGAGAGATCGATGCACTTGGTGGACTAACCGGCATCGTTGCTGACAAAACGGGCGTCCAGTTTCGCATGCTTAACCTCAGCAAGGGACCGGCGATGTGGAGTCCCCGCTGCCAGAGCGACCGCGCCTTCTACAGCAAGACCATGCGGAAAGAACTTGAAAAAAAAGAAAATCTTCATTTCCGGCAGGATAATGTTATTGACGTAATTACGGATGAAGAGGGCAAACACGCCGTTGGGGTTAAAACCCAGACCGGGCAGGTATTCCTGGCGGACAATGTGGTACTCACAACCGGTACATTCGGGAACGGCTTGATGCATATCGGGCTGAAAAACTTCGGTGGCGGACGATCCGGTGAACGCGCTTCTATCGGGATTTCAGCAGCCCTGGAAAAGCTCGGTTTTGAGGTGGAGAGACTGAAAACGGGAACACCGCCACGCCTCGATGGACGCTCAATTAACTACGACAAACTGGATATCCAATATGGCGATGAGGATCCTTCACCGTTCTCATTTATGACGAAAGAACTCCCTTCCAAAGAGGAGCAACTTACCTGCTGGATTGGTTATACCGATGAGAAGGTACATGATGTTTTGCGTTCCGGTTTTGACCGCAGCCCGATGTTTACCGGACGAATTGAATCTATAGGTCCACGTTACTGCCCGAGTATTGAGGACAAAATTGATCGTTTTTCTGACAAAGACAGCCATCAACTGTTCCTTGAACCAGAGGGCTGGGACACCTACGAAATGTATCTGAACGGGTTCTCCACTTCGCTGCCAGAGGACGTACAGTATGAGGCACTTCGCACCATTGAAGGATTTGAAGATGCTGTGATGCTGCGTCCAGGCTACGCCATCGAGTATGATTATTTCCCTCCATACCAGATAAAGCGAAGTATGGAAACCAAGATCGTTGACGGCCTTTTCTTTGCGGGGCAAATCAACGGAACTACGGGATATGAAGAAGCCGCCTGCCAGGGACTGATGGCGGGGATTAATGCTGCACTCCGCTCGAAAGAGGAAGAGCCTTTGGTTCTCAAACGTTCAGAAGCGTATATCGGCGTGCTTATAGACGACCTTATTACGAAAGGGACCGAAGAACCGTACCGTATGTTTACCTCGCGCGCAGAACATAGAATCTTGCTCCGCCAAGATAATGCCGACCTCCGTTTAACGGAACTGGGACACAAAATAGGCTTAGCTTCAGATCAGCGTTTTGAGAACTATAAAACAAAGAAACAAGCGATTGACGAGCTCCATGATTTGATCGCAGATTACACGGTCTATCCTGAGAAAATGGACCCGATGCTGAAGGAACAAGGAACCTCTACCCTGTCGCAGCCGGTCAAGGCAAAGACACTGATACCGCGACCCGAACTCTCCATCTTTAACCTGTTGAATGCTGATCCCGAACTCAGGGAAAAAGCGGAAGAAATCACAAATGATGAGCTTGTCTATGAGCAGGTGGAGATCCAAATAAAGTACGCTGGATACATTGAAAAAGAGTTCGAAATGGTGGAAGAGATGAAAGAAAAAGAGGATATGGAGATCCCCGAAAGCCTCAAATATGAGAAAATAAACTCGCTTTCCACCGAGGGCCGAAACAAACTGGATCGCATCCGGCCCGAAACGCTGGGGCAGGCAAGCCGCATCAGCGGGGTTTCTGCCAGTGATGTGGCCGTGCTCATGGTTTATCTCAAAAACTAATTGAACACGGATAAAGCAACTATTGCGGGTAATCACAGAGACTTACCAATTTAATCTGACTAATCCCCACCCTATAACAACATGTTTCACGTGGAACATCATCAAATAAACAGCCAAAAGGTTTCACGTGAAACCTTTTCTTTGGTTGATGAAGTCATTGAAAAAAATAGCGGTCAGCTAGAAACCTACCTCGATCGTCTTCTATGGTGGAATAAGAAAGTAAACCTCGTGAGTCGTGACGTTCCACGTGAAACAGTATGGGAGCATATTCGTCACTCACTAATACTAACACAACTCCAGGTGTTCAAAGAAGCAGAATCCATCGTCGATTCCGGTACCGGTGGCGGACTTCCGGGAATTCCATTGGCAATTTCCGCCCCGGATAAACAGTTCTTGCTCAATGATATCGTCTCAAAAAAGATCATAGCTGTCCGGCAAATACTACTGAAACTCTCACTTACCAATGCACAAGCAAAAGCTACTTCAGTCGAGAAACTGGAATTCCCCACCCCTTTCCTGCTTATTACCAAACACGCATTCAAGGTGAATGAGCTCTGGAAGATGGTCAAAAATAAGTCATGGGATGCAATGGTGTTTTATAAGGGCGTTGATTTCGAGGAGGAGCTTGAAGGCATTGACGAGCCATTGGACATCCGAAGCTTTGACCTTGCTGAGGGAGGCAATTTTTACGAAGGAAAAGCCATTATCGTCGTTAAGCGGACTGGCTAGCAAGAGTTTCCATAGCTCTGAATTATCCTGTTATAACACAGAGTTTCACCAAGTATTCACAAAGAACCACAGAGATATTCTTTGTGTAACCTTGTCTCTTCCTATGGTTCTTTGAGTAATAGCCAGGTAGAATCCCTCCTTATTTCCCTACCGAAAATCCGTTATCTTAGCATTATTAAATTACTGAAAATAACCTGAAATCCCTCCAGAAAATGAATAGTAATGAGCGCAGAATGAAGCTGATTTTAATGCTTCAGCAATCCAATAAAAGACTAACCGTCAACGATATTGCTGAAGAATTTAATGTGAGTCGCCGTACGGTATTCCGCGATTTTAACAGCCTCTCGGAGATGAACGTACCTGTCACCTGGGACAAATATAAAGGCTATGGGATTATGCGGGGCTACAAAATTCCACCCTTGATGTTCACCTCAAAAGAGCTCGCTACTATTATGGTGGGACTAAATTTCGTAAAGTCGCAGGTAGACCAAACCATGGTGGAGGACGCCAAGGGGGTGGAGCTGAAGATCAAGGAAGTACTTCCTGATGACCTCAAAAAGTTTATGGAATCACTCGAAAACCGAACAGTGGTTGACCCTTTTCTCAACTACGGCCCCGAAAAAAAAGAGGGTGGCAACTGGTACCTGGTAAGCACGGCCGCTTCCGAAAATAAGCAGCTGGAATTTTCATACCGAAGCAAATCGACGGGTGAAATAACGGAACGAAAAATTGACCCCTATCTCCTGGTTTTTTACCGCGACCACTGGAATGTGATCGGGTGGTCCCACAAAAGAGACGATTTTCGGAATTTTATGCTCGATCGCATGTCGGACATTAAAATTTCCGATCAAAAATTCGATCGTAAACCCGATATCGACGTAGAGGGCCTTATTTTTCGATTTGACGGGGAATCCCATTTAATCAGGGTAGATGTATCTGATTCCGCTTTAAGACGCTTTAAAAGCAATTTGCCAACGAAGATTATTAGGCAAAAAGAAATAAAACCTAATTTATTTAGGATAGAGTTTGAATTCGATAACCTGGACTTTATCAATAAATGGCTCTTGCAATTTTCTACAGAAATTAAAGTTCATGGTCCAGAAGATTTAATAGAAAAAAGAAATGATATATTGAAAAAAATGATGGATGAAATTAAATGATTATTTATTTACTGTCTTCATAGTACGAATACTTTCCTTTTGAAGACTTGTACCCACAAGTGGTGTTTAGCTATTCTCTCTGATTCGCACATCCGGCCCTGCCTCTGCTATCGCTTCACTACTCTCTTCCTTGTAGTGCTCAAAGTTTTGCTGAAAAAGCTTGCCCAGCTTTTGGGCTTGCCGGTCGTATGCCTCGGGATCATCCCAGGTCCTGCGGGGAATCAAAATATCTGAAGAGATACCCGGGCACTGTGTCGGCACTTCAAAACCAAACACATTGTCCGTCTCCGTAGATACCCCTTCCAGTGCACAATTATGGATGGCACTTATAATAGCACGGGTGCTTTTCAGGTCTATACGCGAGCCCGTTCCATAAGTTCCCCCGGTGAGGCCCGTATTTACAAGCCAGGCACTGGCGTTATGTTTTTTCATTTTTTCAGCCAGCATCTCGGCATATTTACTGGGAGGCCAAGCCAGGAACGCCGCCCCGAAACATGCAGAAAACGTAGCTTCCGGCTCGGTCACCCCCACTTCTGTTCCCGCTACTTTTGCGGTATATCCACTGATAAAATGATACATCGCCTGCTCTGGGGTTAACCTGCTTACCGGAGGCAACACGCCAAACGCATCGTAGGTCAGGAAAATAATATTCTTGGGATGGCCTGCCGTACAGGGAATTTTTGCATTTGAGATATAATCGATCGGGTATGAAGCACGCGTGTTTTGGGTGATAGAGGTATCATCAAAATCCACGGCCCTTGTTTCCGGGTCATACCCCACATTTTCCAGCACGGTTCCAAACCTGATGGCATCGTAAATCTCAGGCTCCTTCTCCCTGGAGAGGTTGATGGTTTTGGCATAGCACCCTCCCTCAATGTTAAAGATACCATCTTCACTCCAGCAGTGTTCGTCATCACCAACCAGCTTGCGGTTGCTGTCAGCGGACAATGTCGTTTTGCCCGTACCCGAGAGCCCAAAGAACAGGGCTACATCATCGGGAGAGTCTCCCTCGTTGGCCGAGCAGTGCATCGAAAGCACGTTCTTTTTAGGCATCAGGTAGTGCATAACCGTAAAGATTCCTTTTTTCATCTCACCGGCATACTCCGTGCCCAGTATCACCATCTCCCCCGTTTTGAAATTGACATCCACACTGGCATCGGAGGTCATCCCCTCAGTAAAACGGTTGGCGGGAAACTTACCCGCATTGAACACCACAAAATCAGGATCTCCAAAATTTTCAAGTTCTTCTTTCGCAGGGCGAATAAGCATGTTATGCATAAATAGTGCGTGGTACGCTCGCTCAGCTATAATCCGTACCTTCAGCCGGTAGTTGGGATCCCATCCGGCAAATCCATCTATCACATACAATTGTTCTTTTGTATTCAGGTAATCAGTGGCGCGCTGTCGGTTGATATCAAACGTCCGCTCATCCAGCGGTATATTTACATTTCCCCACCATATTTCTTCATTGAGGTTATCGCTGTTGACCACCCGTTTATCGGCCGGACTCCGCCCTGTCCGCTTTCCTGAACGCACAACCAAAGCCCCACTGCTACTAATAGCTGAGCCTGAATCACGACGAATCGCTTCTTCATAGTATCGTGCAGGGGATGCATTCCTGATAATTTTCGCTACCGAAATATCGTGCTTGCTTAGATCTATCTCTTGTTTAGCCATAGTCTTCTACTCTTAATTTTGCAATTTGGTACACAATGATATATAAAGAACATTGATGAATGTTTGGTAAACTTTGTATAAAGAATTGGTCATATCAAATTCTTATGATAAATCATCTAATGATATTGCAGCACAAGATAATGGTATAAACGCACGTCCAGCTGGTACTTCACAACTCAACAGTTCAACGATTCAATAAAACACACCATGATACAACGCAGATCAGTTGCTATAATCGGAACGGGAAATGTAGGTGTTGCGGCAGCATACGCCATGTTTAACCAGCGAACCGTCAGTGAAATCATATTAGTGGACCTGAACAAGGAACGTGCCGAAGGGGAGGCGATGGACCTGATGCACGGTCAGCTGCTGGTGGGAAATGTAACCGTTCGCGCTGGAGGTTATGAGGACTTGCAAGATACGCAGGTCGTGGTCGTTACCGCCGGGGTGGGGCAATCATCGGCATCCGAGTCGCGCCTGCAGCTGTTAAACCGGAATACCGAAGTCTTCCGAAATATAATCGGTGAGCTAGACAAGCATGCCCCGGATGCGATCCTGATTATTGCCACGAACCCGGTGGATATCCTCACCTACGTATCACAGAAATTGAGCAGCAGAGCCCCGGAACGTATAATCGGTACCGGCACGCTCCTCGATACCGCCCGCTTCCGTGCACTCATCGGTCGTTATTATGATGTGGATCCCCAGTCGGTGCACGCCTATATCCTCGGCGAGCACGGCGACTCCGAAGTACCTATCTGGAGCCAGGCAAACATCGGCGGCAAACCGATACGGGATAAGGTAGTGATGGGCAAGCATTTCAATCCGGATGTTATGGAATCGATATTTGATGAGGCCAAGAATGCCGCCTACAAAATTATAGCTAAGAAAGGGTACACCAACTCCGCTATAGGGGTGGTTATTGCACGGATTGTAAAGGCGATCCTGGAGGACGAGAAAAGTGTAATCCCGGTGAGTGTACATTGGGATGGAGAGTACGGCATTGAGGATGTCTGCATGAGCCTGCAATGCGTGGTGGGAATCGAGGGTGTTAAAAATCGCGTGCTGCCCGATCTTGACGATGCCGAAATCGAGGGGCTTCGCAAATCAGCAAAAGTACTCAAAGAGAGCTTGCAACAGATTGAAATCTAAAAAGTACAGCCAATGAGTTTGAAGAAAGGGTTATAAGGACAACCGGAATGGAGTAGTAGGTATCCAATATTTTGGGAATAGTCGGTGGCAATACAGCTTAAGTTTTCTAAGTCCCAAAAGGTCTTCCAAACCGATCTCCTCAGGTTTTGTACCTACGTAATCATTGCTATTGTAGGAAAAGGCACTACACGCAAATAGTCCTATCCCCTTTTTAAAACCTCCCCTATCAAAACTATGTTATTACAGCATCATGAATAATCTCAGATCAAGTGAAGAGTTATCCTGAAAATTGATCTTTCGACTACTCATCAAGAGATGATGCTACTTGGTCCCTATTAAAGATACAACCATCACAATCAACAAGTATAGTATAATGAAGAACCTCGCACCCTTGGTCACCGACCTGATGGGCACTAAATTACGAACCCCTGGCGGTGAAGAAATCGGAGTAGTTCAAAATGTAATGCTTAATCCCTCAAATGGTGAAACCATTTTTATCTTTCTCTGCTATGGTAATTTTACAGGCAAAATGCATCGCCACTATGCCATCCCGCGACAACGGTTAAATTTTATTACCGAAAAAGAAAAATCATTTTTTGAGATTGAAAAAAGCAGTCTTATTAATGCCTCAGAATTTGATTTTAGTAAAAAGACGATGACTCCATCACGTTCCAGCGTTGGTAATGTTTATGAGCTCCAGCAGCAGGAAGATGCCTACGAGCCGGTGTTGGTAGGTTGATCCCGATATTGACTTTGGGATGGTTGCTAATAAAAAAGGCTCCCGGTTTAAGGGAGCCTTTTAGTATTTCAAAAGTATTGGAAGTTATACCGTCTCGTCATCTTCTTCGTTGACCACACGGGTAACGGCTCCAATTCGCCCGTGCTCATCAAGACGCATGATGCGAACACCCTGCGTATTGCGACCCATAGTACGGATACCGCCGCAGTTCATTCGTATCACTTTCCCCTGTTCGGTAATGATCATTAAATCATCGTTATCCGATACTTCTTTTAGAGAGATAAGATTACCGGTCTTCTTGGTGACTTTAAGCGTAATAACGCCTTTACCACCCCGGCTCTGCTCACGGTAGTCTTCAACCAGCGAACGCTTGCCGTAACCGTTTTCAGAAATTGCCAGCACGGTTGCCTCGTGGGTATTCTTAACGACGACCATATCCACAACCTCGTTGTTTTTGCCGAGGTCCATACCCTTTACGCCAGTGGTATTCCGGCCCATATCGCGCACTTCATCTTCATGAAAGCGGATGGCTCGGCCTTTCTTGCTGGCCAAGATGATGTTACTCTGTCCGTCGGTCAGTGCTGCCTCAAGCAATGAGTCATCCTCTTTAATATTGATGCCAATAATTCCATCACGTCGTGGGCGACTGTACGCTTCCAGGCTCGTTTTCTTCACCTGACCTTGCTTCGTCGCCATCATGATGTAGTTGTTCTGGATGTACTCTTCATCTTCAAGCGTTTGTACAGGCACAAATGTTTTGATCGAATCGTCCTTGTCGATATCGATCAGGTTTACAATGGCCCGTCCACGGGATAATCGCGAACCTTCAGGAATCTCGTATACTTTCAGCCAGTAACACTGCCCTTTCTCAGTAAAGAACAGCAGGTAGTTGTGGTTGGTGGCCACAAACAAGTGCTCCACGTATTCATCATCGCGCGTGGATGTTCCCTTCATTCCTTTTCCACCTCGTTTCTGTCGGCGGTATCCACTCACCGGCATGCGCTTGATAAAGCCCTGATTGGTGATCGTCACCACCACATCTTCATCGGCGATCATATCTTCCACGCTGAAATCTTCAGCGGAGTGGATGATCTGCGTGCGACGTGCATCGCCATAGCGATCTTGCAGTTCAGTAACTTCCTCTTTAATGATCGATTTCTGTCGATCTCTATTCGAGAGTATATCACGGTAATCAGCAATTTTTTCGGCTATTTCAGCGTACTCGAGATCGATCTTCTCACGCTCTAGGCCTGTCAGTTTCTGCAGACGCATATCCAGGATCGCTTTCGCCTGGATATCGGTCAGTGCATACTTGCGGCGCAGTTCACGGTTTGCCTCATCAGGACTGTTAGAAGCACGTATTGTTTTAATAACCTCATCGAGATTGTCGAGCGCAATCTTGAGTCCTTCAAGAATGTGAGCCCTCGCCTCGGCCTGATCCAGATCATAAATCGTACGACGGATAATGACATCAATACGGTGCTCCACGTAGTGGTAGATCAGCTCTTTCAGGTTCAGCATCTCCGGCCGGCCCTTGACCAACGCAATATTAATCACGCCAAACGTCTGCTGCATCTGGGTATACTTATACAGCTGGTTGAGCACGATACCGGCATTGGCGCTACGCTTCAATACAATCACAATACGCATCCCCTCGCGGTCCGACTCATCCCGAACTTCAGAAATCTCTTCAATCTTATCGTTTTGAACCAGCTTGGCGATCTTCTTAATCAGCGTGGTCTTATTCACTTGGTAGGGAATCTCGGTAACCACAATCTGCTCGCGATTGCCGCGAAGCTCCTCCGTACTGGCCCGGGCGCGCATGGTGATTTTACCACGCCCCGTTTCAAAAGCTTCTTTCACCCCGTCATAACCGTAAATAATACCACCCGTTGGAAAATCGGGAGCCTTGATATGCTCCATCAGCTCGCTGATCTCGATATCCGGGTTATCCAGGTAGGCTAAAATACCGTCAATGACTTCAGTAATATTGTGAGGCGCCATATTGGTCGACATCCCCACCGCAATACCTGAGGCACCGTTGATCAGCAGGTTTGGCAACATGCTCGGCAGCACTGTCGGCTCCTGGAGCGTATCATCAAAGTTGGGTTGCGTGTCGACGGTATCCTTGTTCAGATCGGTGAGCATCTCTTCGGCGATACGCTGCATGCGCACCTCGGTGTAACGCATAGCCGCCGCGTTGTCACCGTCAATGGAACCGAAGTTACCCTGCCCGTCTACCAGTGGATAGCGCAGGGAGAAGTCCTGCACCATTCGAACAATGGTGTCATATACCGCGGAATCACCGTGCGGGTGATACTTACCCAGCACCTCACCAACGATACGAGCACTTTTCTTGTAGTTCCTGTTGTGAAGCATGCCCAGTTCACTCATTCCATAGAGAACACGGCGGTGAACCGGCTTGAGACCATCCCGCGCATCGGGTAATGCACGCGATACAATAACGGACATCGAATAGTCGATGTACGAGGACCTCATCTCTTCTTCAATCGAAATAGGTACAATCTTCTCTCGGGCCATTTAGTAGATCTTTCTGGTTTACGGGTTCAAAAAAAGTTTAAATGTGTTCAAGTGTTGACATACTGACGTGTCAACGTGCACTAAAGTTGATAGTGATACCTCGTTAAGTATTATCACCTAAACACTTTAACACGTCAACACATTGCTAGACGTCGAGGTTAGCGTACTTGGCGTGGCTTTCAATAAAGTCACGACGCGGCTGTACATCATCACCCATCAGTCGGGAAAACAGCTTGTCCGCAGCAGCGGCATTTTCAACCGTTACCTGCTGCAGTGTCCGTGTTTCAGGATCCATGGTGGTTTCCCAAAGCTGCTCGGGATTCATCTCACCGAGTCCCTTGTAGCGGGAGACGTCAAATTTGTAGCGAGATTTTTTGTGCTCTTTGACGAGCTTGGTGCGCGTTTCTTCATCCCACGCGTATTCAATATTGCCACGGCTGTCTGTAATTCGGTACAGCGGCGGAGTGGCGATGTAGATGTGACCGCCTTCGATGAGCGGTTTCATGTAGCGATAGAAAAATGTGAGCAGAAGTGTACGAATGTGAGAGCCATCCACATCGGCATCTGTCATAACTATAATTTTGTGATAACGCAGATTCTCCAGCTCAAAATCCTCTTCGGAGTGGCCGACGCCGGCACCAAGGGCCGTAATCATCGCCTGGATCTCGTTGTTTTCCAGGATACGATTGATCTTGGCTTTCTCCACGTTCAGGATCTTTCCCCGAAGTGGCAGAATCGCCTGGAAACTTCGGTTCCTCCCCATTTTGGCCGATCCGCCGGCAGAGTCACCCTCCACCAGGTAGATTTCGCAATGCTCCGGATCGTTGATCGAGCAGTCGGCCAGCTTGCCGGGCAGTCCACCGCCGCTCATCGCACTTTTTCGCTGGATGAGCTGACGTGCTTTCCGGGCCGCTTCCCGCGCCTCAGCCGCCAGGATCACTTTTTCCAGAATTTTCTTGGCGGTTTTTGGATTTCTCTCCAGATATTCATTCAGCTGATCATAGAGGACAATCTCTACCGCGCTCTGTACTTCTGAGTTCCCCAGCTTGGTTTTGGTCTGTCCTTCAAACTGTGGCTCAGGGACCTTTATGCTGAGTACTGCCGTCATTCCCTCCCGGAAATCTTCGCCCGAGATGCTAAACTTTCCTTTCAGCAGATTGTTGCTCTCGGCATACGACTTCAGCGAACGGGTGAGTGCGCGCCGGAATCCGGAAATGTGCGTTCCGCCTTCACGTGTATTAATATTGTTGACATAGGAGTGGACATTCTCTGCATATGTTTCATTATAGTGGATAGCGATCTCCACAGGAACCATGTCCACTTCGCCCTGGATGTAAATAGGCTCCTCCATCAGGGATTCACGCTCTTCATCCAGGTAGGTGACAAAATCTTTTACTCCACCCTCATAGTGAAATACATCTTCAATAATATCTTCCGGGTCGCGGTCATCCCGCAGGAGAATTGTAATTTCCGGATTGAGGAACGCCAGCTCGCGCATCCGGTCGGCAATAATGTCGTATCTGAATTCAGTTGTTTGGTTAAAAATCTCTTCGTCCGGCTTGAAGGTAATTTTAGTACCGGTTTTGTCCGTTTTGCCGACTTCCTTCAGCGGTTCAAGCACGCCACCTTTGGCAAACTTCATTTCATAAATTTTGCCGTCGCGGTGCACTTCTGCATGAAACCCGGAGGAGAGCGCATTCACACAACTGACACCCACTCCGTGGAGTCCGCCCGATACTTTGTATGTATTTTTATCAAATTTACCGCCGGCGTGCAGTTTGGTAAGCACTACTTCTACTGCTGGAATTCCCAATTTGGGATGCTCATCTACCGGGATGCCTCGTCCATTGTCACTGATGGTGATGGAGTCATCCGGGTTGATGATAACTTCAATTTCGTCGCAGTAGCCTGCCAATGCCTCGTCAATTGAGTTATCGACCACCTCATTAATTAGGTGATGGAGTCCGCGCTGGCCAACGTCTCCAATATACATAGCGGGCCGTTTACGAACTGCCTCAAGACCCTCTAAAACCGTAATATTTTCCGCCTTGTATTCCGATACTTGTTTTTCAGCCATAAATAAGGGGTTGAATAGTAGTTAAATTAAACGTTTTGACGCCTGAAAATAGTGTTTATAAAGGCCAATTCAAAGTAGGTGATAGTCGATACCGCCACATTTAACGATGTGCTCTCTAATCCATTATAACGGTGATTTGGGCAGCTCCCGATTTCGGCCAAACAGACTATTTTGAGCAGCTAAATATCACAAAATTATTCGTTTAAAAGAAACGTTGATCTTTTTACCTATTACATCTATCTTACCGGTCTCTTTCAGAACAGCAATGAACACCACTTTTTGATGTATTATGGCACGTAAAGATGACATTACGGGTAAAGGACCTCAGAACGGGTACCGGTCCTCTAAATCCAACAATAAGACAAAGCATCGATTTCAGCAGAATCTGCAGAAGAAAAAATTCTATATCCCCGAGGAAGACAAGTGGGTAACATTAAAGGTATCTGCCAAGACACTCCGCACTATTAATAAGAAAGGCATAAGTGCGGTGCTGAAGGAAGCTCGTAAAAAAGGAACTCTTATAAAAGACGTATAACTTTCGTTACTGGTTAATTGTTATTTGTTATTGGTCTGAGGTGAGTTCCAAATAACGATTAACTGATAACCAATAACCAATCAACATTATGGCAAAAGGAAACCGCGTTCAGGTAATTTTGGAATGCACAGAAAAGCCGGGTTCTTCCCGTTACGTAACGACGAAGAACAAGCGCAACAATCCCGATCGACTGGAGTTGCGTAAATATAACCCGGTGCTACGTAAACACACTATCCATAAAGAAATTAAATAGAGATTGAGTCATGGCTAAGAAGCAAGTTTTTGGAGAAGAAGCGCAAAAATTGAAAGGCTCGCATCGCAAAATGGCGAAAGTCATTATCTCTACGAAGTCAACCAGAGGTAAATACGCCTTTAAAGAAGCGATGATAGATGAAGATGAAGTACGAGACTTCATCAGCCAGAATAAAGAAAACTGATTTTCGGTTCTTAAAGAATCCAGTTAAGAGGTTGCATCTGTTTAGCGGTGCAACCTTTTTTTTGCATACATTTTAACATCTGTTGCAGTTACTCAATCCCTAGGGGAAGAGAGTCTGTTTAGGGTTTAAATTTCTCATTGATATTTGGGGTTCAGGTTGAATGTTACGAGTAGATGTTAATAGTTCGCAACCTTAACCCTACAACTTTTAACCTGTAACTAATAAATCGGTACCATGTCTATCCAGGATCAGATTTTATCAGACCTAAAAGAGGCGATGAAAAACAAGCAGAAAGACCGCCTCAAGGTGCTGCGTTCGCTTAAGTCAAAACTGCTGGAACGCGAAATCAGCGAGCGTAAGGGCGGGGAAGCCTCCCTTTCCGATGAGCAGGTGACCGAGGTGCTGATGAAAGCGGCCAAGCAGCGAAAGGAGTCTATTGAGCAGTTTCAAGAAGGTGGCCGCGATGACCTGGTGGCCAGTGAAGAGCAGGAGCTGCAGATTATCGAATCGTACCTGCCGGAGATGCTCTCCGAAGAAGAAATCCGCGATATCGCCCGGCAGAAGATCGAACAGCTGGGCGCTGAAAACATGGCGGACATGGGCAAAGTTATGGGCGCCATGATGAGCGAGCTAAAGGGTCAGGCCGAAGGCAGCCTGGTCAGCAAAGTGGTCAAGGAAGAGTTATCATAAGCAGTCCACATGAATCTGCTAGACCTCGTAATACTGTTGCCGCTCATGTACTTCTCGTACAAAGGCTTTGTCAACGGCCTGATTAAGGAGGTGCTCAGTATTATAGGTATCATCCTGGCTGTTTTTCTTACCTTTGAATATATGGATTCGCTCAACGCCATCATCGGGCCCTATTTTGGCGGAAACGAATCCTACATTCCCTTTGTATCGGGAATTATCTTGTTTGTGGGAACCATCGCCGTGGTGCAACTTGTCGCTCATCTTTCAAAAAAGATGCTCGAGGCTATCAACCTCAACATATTGAATCGGCTTTCGGGAATGGCGTTTGGTTTCTTGAAAAGTGGCATTGTAATCAGTGCCATCCTTCTTATGCTGGCTGGATTTAACCAGCCTTCCGAAAAGGCGCGTAATGAGTCGGTCACCTATTCCACAATTGTATACTTGGCTCCACTGGCTTATGATGCTGTTGCTACTGTCTATCCCGGGGCCGAAAACTTTTCTGAAACGATCCAGAACACGCTGGATGAGTATAATCCTATACAGAATTTCCCAACGTTGGACCAGTAGACGTGCTTATGTGTTAAAGTGTTGATGTTTTAACGTTCGCATTTCAGCACTTTGACACATAAGCACATCAACACTTTAACACATTGAAAATTATTGAAGATGTCTTTTTTACCTGTTGAAGAACAACTGGAAGTGATCCGCCGCGGCACGGTGGAGATCGTCCCTGAAGAAGAACTTGTTGAAAAGCTAAAAAAATCGAAGAAGGATAATCAGCCGCTGAAGATAAAGCTGGGGTGCGACCCCACGCGTCCCGATCTGCACCTGGGGCACTCGGTGATTCTTCGCAAGCTGCGCCAGTTCCAGGACCTGGGACACGAGGCGATCCTGATTATCGGCGATTTTACGGCGATGATCGGCGATCCCACCGGGCAAAATGAAACCCGTCCTGCCCTTTCCGAGGAAGAGATCAAGGAAAATGCCTCTACTTACCTGGAACAGGCCACGAAAATCCTGGATGAAGAAAAAACGACTATTGTTTACAACTCGGACTGGCTTGGCTCCATGCAGTTCCAGGATGTGATTAAGCTGGCGTCCAAATTGACTGTGGCCCGTATGATTGAGCGGGATGATTTTTCCAAGCGATTTGAAGCCAACGAACCTATTTCATTGCACGAATTTCTCTACCCGCTGGCCCAGGGACAGGACTCAGTTCACCTGCACTCCGATGTTGAGCTGGGGGGCACCGACCAGAAGTTCAACCTGCTGGTGGGGCGTGAGCTCCAGAAAGATGACGGGCAGGAGCCCCAAATTTGCTTGATGATGCCACTGCTTGTCGGGACTGACGGTACCAAGAAGATGTCCAAATCCTATGACAACTATATCGGTATCACTGAAGATGCCAACGATATGTATGGCAAGGTGCTCTCAATTTCCGACGACCTGATCTATCCCTGGTTTGAGCTGATCACCGACATCCCGGTCGATGACCTTCCCAAATACAAGGAGAAAGCGGAAAAAGATCCGCGCAATGCCAAGCATGACCTGGCATTTACCCTCACTGCAATGTATCACGGCGGAGCTGCGGCAAAAGAGGCACGCAACCATTTTGAGCAAACGGTGATCAACAAGGAAATTTCTGATGACGCGCCCACCTATGAGTATGATGCCGGAGAGGAAGTGCGGTTACTGGATATCATTGCCGAAACGGGTTTTACGGAAAGCAATGGACAAACCAAGCGCCTTATCAAGCAGGGTGGAGTTTCCATCGATGATAAAAAGATTACTGACAAAGGGTACAGCATCACTTTTGAGGAGGATACTGAATTGGTCCTAAAAGTTGGTAAACGAAATTTCTGTTACCTGAAGGGAAAATAAGGAGATTAGTGGAATAGAGAGGATAGACCATAATATCGTGTTCCTCTTATTGTCATATTTCCCGATATCACCATCAATTGCATTCCTTTTAGAATCTGATATATTAATCTACATTAAACAATCCGAAAGACAGCAACACAATGGGCACGCACTACGAAGGGACAGACGAGGAGAAAACGACGCTCAATGCGTTCATTAAATTGATGCGTGCTACAGAGTCGGTAAACACCCGCCTGAACCGACATCTTGCCGATGCCGATATCACAGTGAGCCAGTTTGGCGTTCTGGAGGCCCTTCTGCACCTCGGTCCCCTGAATCAGAAAGCGCTCGGTGAAAAGCTCCTGAAGAGCGGGGGTAATATTACGATGGTGATCGACAATCTCGAACGATGTGGTTATGTAGAACGCCAGCGAGACCCAGAAGATCGCCGTTCCGTGCTCATACATCTTACTGAAGATGGGAAAAAATTCATCCAAGACTTCTTCCCTAAGCATCTTGAGGCCATAAAAAATGAGTTTTCTGTGCTCTCAAGGCAGGAAAAAGAGCAATTGGCAGAAATTTGCAAAAAATTAGGTCTACAGGGAAAATAATATACAATAATATTCCGGGCGGGTAGTTATATAAGCACCTATCAAGGTAAAATGTATATGTGTTTATTTCCCTAGTAAACATTTATTTCCATTAATCCCTAAAAGGAAGCAGGCTGATTACCTGCTTCCTTTTTCTTTTTACCTACCGATCAGATTGTATCAATTAACTAGGGCATCCTCAAAGGTTTTCATCCAATTGTTTACTAATACTTAGAAGAGTAAAAATGCGAATAAAATTAACCGGTAATTAGTGAAGATGCCCACTTGCCTTGCACTTGAACCGTGTTTTCAATGGCATCCCTACCCCGGTGTTTTTTACTGGAGGGGTGTTCATTTTTTCAATGAGGAAAAAATGAACCAAAAAACTAACCAGAAAATCCTAGATTTTGTTCTAACCTGACGTAAAAATGAAGCTCGCTTTGGATCTTTGCTACCACCTGCTGCAAGGATTTTCTGGAATCTGGAAGCTGCCAGTGATAGTGATTCATTCCTATCTGCAATCCTCTCCTATTCATACCGGATGGCCTCAGCCGGTTCCACGCCGGAGGCTCGTTTTGCAGGATACCAACTAGCCGCCAAGCAGAGCAGAAGCGTGCCCGCCAAGATAATTCCCACATCAAAGAGATCTATACTGGCAGGATAGGCATCAATGATGAACGCTGAGGAAAGCTTAATTAGACCATACTCCTTTTGGAGCCAGCTGAGTAATAACCCCAGTGATCCGCCGATACCGCAGCCAATAAGCCCGATATAAAGCCCTTGTTTGACGAAAATACTTTTAATTTTATCCGGAGAAAGTCCCATGGTAGACAGTATGCCGATATCCCGTTTTTTTTGGATTACAATCATCGTCAATGATCCTACAATGTTCAGCACCGCTACCAGAACAATGATCATCAAAATGACGTAGGAGCCCCATTTTTCAAGCAGCATCACATCATAGAGCGGTTTCTGCAGGTCATACCATGTTGAAATGGTGTAGTCCGACCCCAGCTTACTTTCAATTTCTGTTTTCACGGAGTTAGCCAGGTCACTATTGGTCAAGCGCAGATCGATGCCGGTAATTTGATTCCGGTATTCAAACAGCCGCTGAGCGGCCTCCAGGTCTACATACACGACGGGCTCGCTCACCACCTGCTGCATAAAATAGGAGCCGCGGACCTGGAAACGATATATACGCGGAAAGGAGAACTGGGTTAATGATTTCCGCATGCCCTCGGCACTGAGGAGGGCTACTTGGTCTCCCACCTCCAGGTTGAACTGGTTTAGCTGGCGCTCACTCATCACAACCCCAGGCTGTTTATTTCGAACGGAAAGATCAAAAGTGCCATTGGTCATCATCTCTTCTGCCTGATTAAGCCGGAAGAAGTCGTCTTTTCGGATCCCGCGAATGTCCACCACCTGATCTTGATTCTGTGCATGGGTGAGCAGGGCTTTGTCCGAAATGTATGGGGCGGCCACCATTACCTCCGGTATCGATTCCAGCTCTGAAACAAGATCCGGGTTGTACACCATCTCAGTAGTTGTAGCAGACTGAATCCTAATATCGGGATCGTAGGAGAGTAATAATCCCTTAATGACATCAAAAAAACCATTGAATACCGAAAGTACCACAATCAACAGGGCCGTACCAATGGTAATACCGGTAATACTAATAATGGTTAGCGTTGATATTAATGAGATATGTTTTCTCGAAAAAAGATACCTGCGGGCTATGTAACTGGTGCTTTCCATGATTCGCAAAGATAGGGATTATGTGGCACGGTTCCACTTCTCAATTTTTAGGGAAAGAGGGAGATTTTTTTACAACTATTGCACATTTTTAAAAATGTGCCAATCCACCGCTATTTTATTTACAACTCTTCTGCTCCATTTCAAATACCCCTTAGATAATCCAATAGAGCTTTTTTCCACCTTAATACCGACGAATATCAATCCCTTAAAGGCAAACACATTGGTAAATTTATAATAACGTGCCCGGTATAAGCCATTGTATTACAAATATTTCTTATTAAATATTGAAAGTTAATGTACAAGTTGTTAACGTAGGTAAAGCTTATTATTTGCACTCTTAATTGGATGATATAAATGTACGATTCAATTACTGGTGCATTTAGCAATCTGTATGGAATGCGGGTATAACAGGTGATGATAATCTGCCAGTTTCTCAGGCTTATCGTCAGTAGTGTTTTTTAAATATTCTAACCTAATATCTGTAATATTATTAATACCTTAGGCATTAAGACCGAGGGCAATTATTGTTTATCTAATTGTCCGGACTGTATGCGATACTGTAGTTAGTTTTCGGGGTAGTAGCTGTCTCAAAAAAAGAGATTGTGCTATTTACAACAAATAAGAATACCACCTTGCGAGAGGGAGGAATAACTATGAGCAAAAAAACAACAACCACACTTTCCAGCAAAGTATCCAACTTGCAGAACTTCATGGAGAGATACGGAGAACAAATCAACTCCCTGACTGATGAAGAAATCCAAGTCCTTCTCATGATTTCGAGTGGACTAGAAGAGTCGGATATTGCGTGCAGTGCCAATATACCTATCTCCGATGTTAAAATTCTCCACTCAAACATTAAGAAAAAGCTTTCTATTGAGACAAAGGAGGATTACGAAGAATATGCCATCGCTTTGGACCTGATTCGAATCTGGTTTGATTCACTTTCAATTGTACTTGAGAAAGATTTTAATACCAGGTTTTCGATGGCCGACTCGTTAAAGCAGTAATCCCAAAAGATCAGTTTAAGCTTTTAACCCAAGTGCATTGTCACCCGCACCAGGGTTATCTGAAGGTGTCAGTCTATCTCTTTCCTTCTATTCTATTAATTTTAATCTGCCCACTCTCAACTGCGTATATAACATTCCAACGCGTGCGCTAGCTTGGCAGAATCTTAAAAAGAAATTAATTTATTTTATCTGAAAAATATATGAGCTTTCTGAGAGTTATTCTGGCGCGTATTAACCTCTGGAAAACACCCATTTGCAAGTTATATCATGGGTTACTCATGCTTTTAAAAACATATTAAATAAAGGATGCAGACGATATCTGCAATTGGGGATGAGAAGCTCTCGGCAAGGGAAAAAATAATGCTCGAGAAGCAGCTGCCGTACAAATCAAAGCATCATCTAAATGGACCTTCAGTTGACTACTTTTTTCATGAACTGAAATATGAGGAGGGATTTTTACAACGATGGGTCACCCGGTGCTTTGGGGGGCTTCTTTTTTTATTGAACTTGCTGATACTTCCCCTAATTTCCATTGGAGTTTTGCTTTCAGGTGCCTCCACGATGCTGCAAAAGGAGAAAAGAATCGGCTTTAGGGGACATCCCATCATTTTATGGCAGTTTCCCACAGAAAATGAAAGTGGGGAATCGTTTTCATTTGGGCGCTTTTTGGACAGATCGGGTCTTTACAAACTTCCCTGGTCTATCAATATGGTGAAGGGGGAGCTTTTGCTTGTCGGTCCCAAACCTCTGCTCGAAGAAGACAGCCTGAAGTGGAACAACACCTATGATGAGTTCTACAAGCGCTATGCCACAAAACCCGGCTTTTTTGTGATAGGCGGTCCCTCTGCGCATTCCAGTGAAGACCAGGTTGAACATATTCTTCAGAAAGAATTTGAATATGTGCTAAAGCCTTCTATTAAAAAAGATTTTGCTATAATTCTGGGATCCAGTCCTGCTTAAACTAATCATGCGCCTCTTTATCATCTTGGGGTTTAATTGGCAACTCCACTGAAGAGCGCATATGCAGGTCGCGTTGCGGAAACGGAATTTCCACCTTGTTTTCCCTGAATTTATGGACAATTGCCTGGTTTAGTTCATTTCGTACCCTCGGATGATTTTTTACGTCCGCAATCCAGGCGCGAAGCTGCATATTCCACGCGGAATCTCCAAAACTGGTGAGATGTACCTGCGGCTCCGGTTTTTTCTGTACGTGCTCATTTTCATCGGCAACTTTATGAAGGCACTGCAGAACAATCTCGAGATCGGAGCTATAGGACACTCCCACTTCAATATCAACGCGGAAGGTGGGATCCCCATGTGAATAGTTGATAACATCCTGCGAGACAAACTCCGAGTTCGGAACGATTATCGAGATATTATTCAGTGTCCGAATTTTGGTTGACCGGATGTTTATTTCGATGACATCACCCTCGATATCCCCCACCATGACGCGGTCTCCTATGCTGATCGGCCGTTCAAAAAGGATGATCAGGCCCGAGATAAAATTCGAGGTCACATTTTGCAGTCCAAAACCGATACCAACTGACAAGAGGCCGAATATTACAGCCAATCCACTCAGATCAATCCCGATAAACTGGAAGGAGATCAAGGCACCTATGGTAATGATAGTGTATTGGGAGATACGGGAGAGGGTATAACTGGTGCCTTCATCAATCTTGAACCGCCGCAGAATTCGCCGGTTCAAAGTCTTGCGTACCATCACCCCCAGGATGATAAAAGCCGTTATAAAAAGAAAAAAAACAAACACCGACATTACGGTAACCGGTGTCTCATTAATCCGAAAAAGAACAAAATTGAGGATCTTATTGATATACTCCAGAATATCGGTCCAGGTCATAGCACATATAGTTTATGATAATCAGGATGCTGAAAATAGTTAGAGCCTCCAGTAAAAGCTAAAATAGAACGCGGATAACACAGATGCTACGGATAAATACTAATATAATATAGTAACTTTAATCAGTAGTGATCTGTTGTACCCGTTTCATCCATGTTCCTTCGACCGCAATAATTGAATCTGCAGGGCTTTTCTTCTATCTTCCGGGTCTCAAAATATTAACCTCAAGTTATTTAAAAAGAATGCAAATTATCATTTTTGGCCCTCCCGGCGCCGGCAAAGGAACACAGGCAAAAAAAATAGCTGAAGAGTATGAGATCCCCCATCTTTCGACGGGAGAAATTTTCCGATCGGCTATCAAAAATGAAACCCCGCTCGGGAAAAAGGTAAAATCGATACTGGACGCCGGTGACCTGGTGCCCGACCAGACCGTAGTGGACCTTGTGGAAGAAGAGCTCAAAAAAGATAAGTATGAGGACGGGTACATCCTGGACGGTTTTCCACGCACCGTTCCCCAGGCCGAGGCCTTTGATGAAATTCTGGACTCTAACGGCAAAACGCTGGACGCCTTCCTCGTCCTTGAAGTACCTGAACAGGAGCTTGTTGATCGAATCCTCAGTCGCGGCGAGGGTCGCTCAGACGACACTGAAGAAGGCATCAAAAACAGGCTGGAAGTCTATGAAAAAGAGACCGCGCCTGTCTTGAATTATTACAAGGAGCAGGGCAAAGTTAACGCCATTGATGGTGTTGGTTCTATTGATGAGATTTTTAGCAGAATCAAGGACGCCCTGGAAAAGTAGGCTAGTTTCTCCGAATTAATTAGTTTTCAAAAAACCGCCGGATTCACACAGATATGATCCGGCGGTTTTTTTATTTGGCCAACCAGATCAACATCTTCAGACCTTGTGAGATCCTGAAACAAGTTCAGGATGACACAATGGTTATAATACCTTTAGGGCCGTTGGCGTAATATCCTGGATACTATCTACTTGTTCAAAAGCTTCCGCCACGGGACCTTTTACAAACAGGGGCACTTGGTTAAAAGTATGAGTCTTGGTCGACAGATCCTCCACATTGCCGTGATCACTGCTCAAAAGTATGGTATCCCGCTCCCTCCTGTTTTGGATCAGGTACTGCAGGAAAAGATCAAACCTGTGAAGCACATCTTCCGCCTTTGCGTGACTTCGGGCATGCCCGGCCTTGTCTGTTAGGTAATATTCATATAGCACAAGATCATTATTTACGGCCGCATCCAGCATCCGTTGGCCCGCCTCGGCAGGTTCTATTTTTGGGACCTCTATGCCCAGCTGCTCCCGCCAAGCTTCCTGGGTAATTTCCGCCGTGATGGCACTTCCCTCTTTCAGGTCCCGTTCTGTATGCAGCCGAATACCGGCGCTTTTTGTCATCAACGTTGTGCAGCTCCAGCGGTTTCTCTTCTCCGATCGATCAAAGAAAATATCAGGATAGGCGTTCATAAACACGCAGCTTTTTCCCAGCTCCGTCGCCCTCTTGAAGATACTCCTGTTTCTCAGCCCGGGTTTGGTTTTTGAATGTGGAAAGGGTCCAAAATGGCGACCAACAATTTTAGCCGCATTTTCTCCCGTAAACAGGGTGGCCTGCCCCGTCCCGCTTTGGGGCAATCCCTCGATCCCTAATGTAGCATCAATTCCTTTAAAAAGGTGGTAATTCTCTGCAACATTCTCCGCTCGGCCCGAAAAAGACTGCCCCCTGCACATAGCTTCAAAGCCAGCATACTGCTGCCGGGTGAACGGATTATTTCGACCCTCTTCTCCAAGGCCTACCCCATCAATAAACAGAAAGATTATGGCCATCTACGCTACCTGTCAGCGATCCAATATTATCGTTACGGGACCATCATTAAGGAGTTCTACATCCATATAAGCCCCAAAAACTCCCGTTTCTACATTCACATCGGAATGTTCTTTAAAATAACTAATCATCTTTTCATAAAGTTCTTCCGCCTTATCCGGACCTGCAGCCTTGATATAACTGGGACGATTTCCCTTTTCAGCATCACCATACAGTGTAAACTGGGAAACCACCAATAGCTCGCCCCCCACATGCTGTACTGAATCATTCATTTTTCCACTCTCATCATCAAATATTCGGAGTTTCAGTATCTTCTCGCACATCCATTCCAACTCCTCTTCTGAGTCCTCTTCATGGATTCCAACCAGTAATAATAATCCATTTTGGATCGAACCCGTTTCTTTGTTATCGACCTCAACTTTGGCGTGACGCACGCGCTGTACTACCACTCGCATATCTAAGTCCCATTTATTTCCGTGGATAACTCTGTGGAAAACTTATAACAGAGAAAATCTACTTTAATTTTAGGAGAGTTCTCAACAACACTTAACAATGAATCGGAGTTATCCACAGGTTGTCCACGTTGATTTTCGTGTTAATAAAAAGATAAATATCATAACTGCGAAAGTGTGGATTGTGGATAACTGATAATCTTACCCGTAAATCCCTGTTATTTAAAGGGAATATTATCCACAAAAGATATCCACATTCCTCCCACAATTTTGTCAAGGGGGGTGTAATATTTTCTTTTCAACTTATCCACAGTTTCTACTACGTACTACTAACAATATTAATCTTATTATACTTGTATAAAACGCGAGGAAAACGTGGATAAAATCCTTTTAAAAAGATTGGCCTTTATTTCTATATTTTGATCAGTCGGTTCAACGTAATCTTTAGTAACGGTTCAATGGAAAATCTTAAATACCCTGTTGGTCAAGACCTCTCTCCCGAAGAGTTTTCTGCTGATCGAACTAACCAACAGATCGAAGAGATTAAATCACTCGCGGGTAAACTTCGCAAAGCTGTTAGTCCGCTGGCCGACCAGCAGCTTGACACCGCGTACCGCCCCGGGGGATGGACCGTGCGACAGGTCGTTCATCACATCGCCGATAGTCACATTAACAGCTACATCCGCATGAAGTGGGCTCTTACCGAAAAGGATACCACAATCAAACCCTACAACCAGGGGGCGTGGGCCGAACTCGCTGATTATGAAGCCCCTGTTGAAGTTTCCCTTGATCTGATCACCAGCCTCCATACCCGCTGGGGATACCTGCTGGACAGCCTGACCGAGAAGCAGCTGATGATAGAATACAACCACCCTGAATCAGGCAAACAGTCCCTTTGGCGACATATTGACCATTATGCGTGGCACGGCCGACATCATCTGGCGCATATTACTTCACTAATCGAAAGAAAAAACTGGTAGTACCGAATTTTATGAGCAAGAAAAAGAGCATCACCTACAAAGACTCCGGCGTCGACATTGAGGCGGGCGAAGAGATGGTCAATTCCATTAAAGGAGTGGTTCGCGAGACCCACAACGCTTCGGTTCTAACCGATATCGGGGGATTTGGCGGGTTTTTCCGCCCGGACCTGGCCAATTTTGATGATCCTGTATTTGTGAGCAGTGTTGACGGGGTGGGAACCAAGCTGATTGTGGCGTTTAAAACCGAGAGATACGACACCGTGGGACAGGATCTGGTCAACCACTGCGTGAATGATATTGCCGTTTGTGGTGCCCAGCCCCTCTTTTTCCTGGATTACTTTTCTACCGGCAAGCTGAAGCAAAATGTGGGATATGATGTGGTTAAAGGATTTTCAAAAGCCTGTAAAGAAAATGGGGTGGCACTGATCGGGGGCGAAACGGCCGAGATGCCCGATATCTACAGCGAGGGCGAATTTGACCTGGCCGGTACCATCGTGGGTATTGTGGATCGTGATGAAATTATTAATGGTAAAAATATCCAGAAAGGCGACCTCCTGCTTGGCTTTGAGAGCAGTGGTCTGCATACCAACGGGTACTCTTTGGCGCGGAAGGTGCTGTTTTCGGAATACGATGTCAGCGATCACGTAGAGCAGCTCGGCACCACCGTGGGTGATGCTATGCTCTCGGTGCACCGATCGTACCTGTCGCTTATTTCAGAACTGAAGGGTATCGATGAGGTGAATGGATTTTCTCATATCACCGGGGGCGGGATCGTGGGCAACACCAAGCGGATCCTGCCGGAAGGGCGCTCACTCGATATCGATTGGGACAGCTGGGACCGGCCGGCCATTTTTAAGTTGATCCAGGAACTGGGTAACGTTCCCGAAGACGATATGCGGGCGACCTTCAACCTCGGCATTGGTCTGATCGCCGTGGTGGATCCGGAGGCCGCAGACGAGGTGAGAGACTGGGCAGAGAAAAATGACGAGTCAATTTATGAGCTGGGAACGGTAAAGTAATTTGAATTTATCATATGCCGAAAGTCTACCTGCTAAAAATAGCACACGGCCGTAGTGGTGACAAAGGAAACACCAGCAATGTGGGGATCATCGCCCGGCATCCCGATATCTATCCTTTCCTCAAAGAGAAGCTTACGGCCGAGGTTGTCAAAGAGCATATGAAGAATATTTGCAAGGGCAAGGTGGAGCGGTATGAGATGTCCAACATCGGGGCGCTCAACTTCGTGCTGCACGAGAGTCTCGGCGGCGGTGGTACCGTTTCACTGAAGATCGATGCCCAAGGCAAAACGCATGCCTTTACGCTGCTCCGCATGAAGCTGGAGGTGCCGGATGAGTTGTTGCGACTGGTGGAAGCTAGCTAATTCCGTGTATCTGCCAAAGTGTTTCAGTCTCGCTTGGATGGAATTCCTGGTAATTCGTTTTAATTCCTTGGCCAGTCACCATATAAACTTTTATACGAAGCGTTATCCGTCCCCAAAAGATCCCGCTGGGTACCCAGTATAATGGCATTCATTACAGCCCGCGGTGCAACATGCAGCCTGATATTTCCGGCCCTTTCACCGGTGATAAAAATTCTGCCAAAGTGCCCCAATCCCAAAGTGTGGCCATTTTCGTGTAATGCTACGGTTTCAATATCGATTGCGTCAGCATTATTACCCAAAGTTGTCCAAAGAAAATCGTCGTTGTACCAGACTTCCTTAAGGGCGATATCAAGAAAACCATCATTATTGATATCAGTGGGATTGTCATTTTCATCCACCCATACAAATGTAAATGTTACTCCTAAAACAATATCCCTGGCACCCGGTTCCAGCACTTGGTCAAACAGCGCACCCGGGAGAAATCCTATCTCTGATATATCCGCTAAAAAAGGATTTCCTCCCAAAATAATACTGGGATTAGCTGCAGTGGTTGGCTTTTTAATAATATTAAGCTTTGGTTTTTTGCTAACGCTATTCCATGTGTTAAAAGAGGCGTCAATGGCAGGGATACCACTTACTTGATCAGCGGTACTAAAATTGGCAAGTGAAAAGGGTCCCCAGATAATATAATTAAGGTTGTTGCCATCGGCACCGCGGCGTGTATCACCCGGCACCCATTGCGAGGGCAGCCGCAGGGTACGATCATTGGCAAAGATTGTCTGCCCCTCGGCGATGTTGGATCCACCGCCAAAGGTTACCGTTTCAGCATGGGACAGGCGCATGTTCAACCCGTTTTCAGCAAGCATTTTGTTTATATCCTGCATGTTCGGGATCACTCCAAAACTGATTCTATTTGATGAATTAAAAGCTTCACCGGCTTGTGATTCTAAAATTGGCGTGTTCTGATTGCGGGCATCAAAATTTGTATTCATCTCACTGCAAGAAGTGGACAGCAAAAAGAGCAAAAGCAGTACAACGAAAAGGTTTAATTCCTTAAGCATAATACCTCCCTTCCCTAATTATATCGGCATAGAGTATATTTAACTTTAAATATTTTATACCCTAATAACAATGAAAGTAGAAATGATTGGTACTAAAAACGCGTATTTTCTTACCTGCGGAACTACTTCACAGTAATTATAGTGTTTCCAACAAAGGGCGAGTTGACTTACGACTATCGATTTTTCTTCCAATGCAAAATATCGGAAGGCTGTACGTTAACGATCAGTGTTACCTCCTCGGCCTGCTCATCGCCTGCAGTATAGTCCGGCTTGTCCGAACCAATGATTCGCAGCAGCGTATCCGACGGCGACTCTCCAAATCGGTAGCTTCCGGGCTCCAGCTCGCTGTAGCTTGGCAGATTTTCAATATGTAAATCTTCAAAAGAACCGCCACCCCCACCCTGCTCTTCCGGCAATACCAGGTATTGATAACTTTCGGTGGCCAAGGTCGAAAGGTTCAGCCGTATTTCATCTGTTTTGGATGATCTGCTGGCACTAACCTTGGAGTTGTCATAAATGAAGGTATACATGCCAACCTCAACGCTCATCATAAACAGTGCTGAAATCGTAATGATCAATCCACTGACAAATCCGATGAAGGAATTACTATCGGTTGGTTCATCATTCCCGTTCAGTCCACAAAGAAGGAATAGTCCCGGACCAATAATGAATAAAATAATAATGCCCGCCAGCGCGCTAAGCCGTTCTTTTGTGTAAACAATTTCACCAGGTGTCCCCTCAGAAAATATTTCAATTGCTATAGCGGTAGATACCCTGTACGCGTTTCGCCATGGCTCAACTGTATTTCCCACCTCAAAATATTGTAGCATCTCGGGGATTAGAATAGTAATTGAAATTGATGACAGGAATATGGCGACCCAACCTAATGCAGAGATTTGTTTAATTTTCTCTTTCATAGTTAACCCCTCCTTCTGTTAGAATCGCCCGGTACTGCATTTTGCCTTTTCCACCATCATAATTTTGGAATGACGGATCACGACCTCTCACCTGCAGCGACTGTGCAATAATAATCACGCTGTCCCTGCCGATTTCTTTTAAGAAAAACAGCGGAGATTCCTCATGAACATCTGCAAGCTGTTTTGGTACGAATCTCATTTCGCCATTGATGGTTTCTATCTGCCCGCCATACCGAGCCCTGAATATCTGTGTGACGGTAGAATCGCTTTTGTTACCTTGCTTGTGAAATCTGCTTAGAGAATGTAACAGCGGTTCTTGCGTATGTGCCAGTGAAACACCTTTATCAATTGTTTTGCGAATATCCATCAAATTTTGGTGTTGCCATTCGGCCATGTCGTAGTTGAATAAACCGGAATAAATTGTGAGGGCACCAAGCAATGCAAGAGCCCCTATCCCAACGTCCCGGTCAACTGTAGATCGTCCCATCTTCAGAATATAAATCACAAGACCAGTGAAATAGAGTCCCACAATCCCCATGGCACAAGTTATGGGAGACCATAAATAGCCTGCCTGACCTGGGATATAAAAAGCAATAATGGTGAGAACTGTTACACCGAAAATCCACCACCCTTTATGCATATGTACTCCTGATTCTATTTTAATTTCTAGTATAATGATGAATATTATTTCAATGATTAAATCCTTAATAGTTTGAGACATGGATCTGGAGAATATCAAGGAGGGAACGAAGCACTTCCGGCGGGTGGTTATACGTCAAATCACAAAAAGATAATCTTATTTTCCAGATGAAGATACTGCTCACCGGTGCCACGGGATACATCGCCAAGCGACTGCTTCCCGTATTACTTGATGGAGGTCATACTGTTGTATGTTGCGTGCGAGATAAGAAGCGCTTCGACACTTCCAAGTACAATACGGATCTGCTTGAGGTGATAGAATTGGATTTCCTGGAACCCGATTCTCTGGACGTAGTCCCGGAAGATATCAACGTCGCCTACTACCTGATACACTCGATGGCCTCAGCTGGTGAGGACTTTGAGTCGCTGGAACAGAAAGCCGCACAAAATTTCACTGATCGCATTCAGCGGACCCAAGCAGAGCAGATAATCTACCTCAGCGGCATCGTAAACAGTGAAGAACTCTCCAAACATCTGCGCTCCCGAAAGCAGGTGGAGGATATCCTGGCGTCGGGCTCCTGTCCGCTGACCACCCTGCGGGCCGGCATCATCGTGGGATCCGGGAGTGCATCCTTTGAGATCATTCGCGATCTGGTGGAAAAGCTACCCGTGATGATCGCCCCAAAATGGCTCAACACCCCCACCCAGCCGATCGCCATCCGTAACGTGATCCAGTTCCTGGGCGGGGTGTTGGGGAGGAAGGAAACCTTTGGAAATACTTACGATATCGGCGGACCGGAAGTGCTAACATATAAAGAGATGCTTCAGAAGTTTGCCAAAGTTCGCAACCTGAAGCGCAGGATCATCACAGTTCCCGTAATGTCGCCAAGACTCTCCTCCTACTGGCTCTATTTTGTGACTTCAACCTCCTACCGGCTGGCGGTGAACCTGGTTAACAGCATGAAAGTGGAGGTTGTGGCCAAAGAAAATGAACTGGATCAGCTGCTTGGAATTGAGCTAATTCCATACGATGAAGCAATTCAGCTGGCCTTCGACAAGGTGGAGCAGCAGGAGGTGCTCTCGAGCTGGACTGACGCCCGTTCCAGCAAAGTGCTTGAGGGTGGCATATCAAATCTTATCGAGGTGCCCAGCTATGGCTGCTTCAAGGATCAGCAATCACGGAAAATAACAGATGAACAGGTAGTTATCGACAAAATATGGGCGATTGGCGGCAAAACTGGCTGGTACTACGGCAATTGGCTGTGGGAGATCAGGGGCTTTCTTGACAAGCTGGTAGGCGGGGTTGGACTGCGCCGTGGACGTAAGAGCAGCACTGAAATAACGGCGGGCGATTCTTTAGATTTCTGGCGAGTTCTCTATGCGGATAAAAAAGAGAAGCGCCTTCTGCTCTATGCCGAGATGAAGCTGCCGGGAGAGGCGTGGCTCGAATTTAGGATCACTGATAACACCCTCTACCAGGTCGCCACATTTCGCCCCCTGGGCGTATGGGGAAGGCTGTACTGGTACACACTGTTGCCCTTCCATGGATTTATTTTCGATGGCATGATCAACAAGATTACAGAAGTGCCGGATACCGAACCGCAGGAAGTGATAAAATGAGTGCCATAACCCTCCTGTTTTCACACCAGCTGTTTGAGCAAAATCCTGCTATTCAAGTTGGAAGAAAAGTAATCTTGGTGGAAGAGCATCTTTTCTTCAAACAGTATCCATTTCACAAGCAGAAGCTGCTGTTTCACCGTTCCTCGATGCAGTTCTACCGGGATCACCTGGACGACCGGGGGATTGAAGTGGAGTATATTGAATCCCGGGATCCGAAATCTGATTTCCATAAGCTGATACCAAAACTCAGGCAGAAGACTGACGGAAGCGGCCCGGACTGAGGAGATTGAACTGGTGGAGCATGATCAGCAGAGGAGTTTCTTGAAACATCATAATTTGGCTAATGCAGGCTGCATCAAGCTATGTTCAAATAGGTAAAGTTGCTCCCCGGAACGAATTGGTGTGAAACGTAAAAAATGAGTAAAAATAGAAGAAAGGTCCTATACCCTGATAATATCCTGCACTTTTATTAAAATGGAATGAATTGGAGTCAGTATAAACACAACTAGGGATGGGGAAAACAAAGGAATGCAACTCTGTATGTAGATCTGTTTTAATAATCAGTTTAGTGCTTCTTCCAGTAGTGGGAGTAGGCCAAACTGCTACTATCCAATCTGATGACAGTCTCGGAAACGGCTTCCTCAATTCCTACTGGAATGAAAATGCAAAACATACCCACAGTCCGCTGGAACTGCTACAGGGAGATATCCCCGGTCTCCACATCACCAAACCCGGCTCGGATCCCAACGGTCATTTCGATGTGAGGATTCGCGGTTTAACGACCCTGCTGAATGATGCTCAGCCCCTGTATGTGATTGACGGCGTACCTGGCGTGCCCCTCTCTATGGTAGATCCGCAAAACATTGAGTCCATTGAGGTCGTGAAAGGAGCTTCTACAGCGCGGTGGGGTATTCGTGGTGCCCGTGGCGTCATTAGAATAAAAACAAAGGAACCACAAGCTGGAAAGATTTCTGCAGAATTTCGTAGCTATGTGGCATTGGATCAGCTCGGCCCTGCCTACGATGTGCTGGATGCTGCGGACTACCTGGAAAAGCAGGAACGGATATCCGGAAGCTACGAACGCCCAAGTCCACAAGAGAACAACTGGATCGACATTATTACACGAGCAGCTCCCTCAACAGCTAGTAATTTTTCAGTGACCGGCGGTACAGAAGCATTGGGTTACCGCGTGGCGCTGAACTGGAAAAATGTAGAAGGCATTGCGATCCATACAGGGTACGACAGGCTCAACGGGCGCCTTCATCTGCAAAGCAAACTGTTGAATGATAAACTGGATTTGGGCCTTAGCATGGCGGGAACAAGTGAAAGCTCAGATATAGGGTTCAAGGAAGCCTTTAAATATGCCGTCACCTTCAATCCGACTGCACCGAGGCAAGGCGGAAATGAGCAATTTGGTGGATTTTACCAATTCAACCAGTTTGACTATTACAACCCGCTGGCGATCATGGAGCAAAATATGCATGAGGGCAAGGATCGGCAACTGTCCGGCAGCCTGAAGGCTACGTATCATTTAAATGCGGTGTTAGAGGGGCTTTCGGTAGAAGTGTTGCTCTCAATAACGAGAGAAGATCTTTTCAGGGGTGAGTTTTATCCAGCTGAAAGTTTTTACCAGGGATATGACAGCAACGGCTTTGCCCGGACGCAGTCAGATGACAAGACCAATCGAAGGGGGGATTTTCGTCTGCATTGGCAAGACTATGTTGGGGAGAATCTGCAGGTTCGTGCTGACATCGGCTATATGGCACAAAACCTGTTCCATGAGTACCGGCTGAAAGTGGCTGAGAATATCCCGAATGCAGAGAGTTACACAGTAATTGAAAACAGGGGTAATGATGTGTTGGAAGGTGATTCAGATGTTGTGGAAGAAGATCACCTGCTTGCCGCTTTTTATGGCAACGCTAAAATTGATGGTGCGGCCTGGTATCTCGAGGGTGGACTTCGGTACGAGGGCTCCTCATACCTTGGAAGTAATAGTAAATGGGGAATGTTTCCTTTTGTCCGCGCCGGGTACGATATAAACAGCATCCTGGATTTTAGTTTTGCGGAATCACTGACGCTACATGCGGGATATGGCCTGGCGGGCAATGTGCCTGTACGCAGCGGTTGGTCGAAAGACCTGTATCAGCCCAGCGGGTATTATTACCAGGATGGTGAATACCTGCCAACGTATACCCAGTCGCAGGGACGAAATTCCGATCTGAAATGGGAGTCGACTGCAATGTGGAATAGTGGGTTCGATTTTGTATCTGCCGGGGGCCGTTTTAAGAGTAATATTGACCTTTTTTTACATAGGAGCAGCGATCTGATCATGAATGCAGAGCTACCGAATCCACCCTATTCCGGGAATCGCGGGTACCTGAATATAGGAGAAATCACCAACCGGGGAATTGAGATCGGTATGCAGTATGAAGTTATTCAACAGCTGAGTCTTTCCTATTCCACAGGGTTGAATATCAGTACAATTAAGACCTCATATGGCTCTCTTTCCAATGATTTTTATAGTCTGGATGGACAATTACGGGGATTTCCCTCTGGGGCTTGTGGGTGCAGCGTCACTTTTCTGCGTATCCAAGAGAAAGCGCCGGCCGGACAATTACATGGGCCGGAATTCGTAGGCTTTAATGGGGACGGTGAGTGGATTCTCAGGCAGACTGACAGGGTTAACGACTGGCCAAACATTGGCAACGGACTGCCAACGGCAATGCTGGGGTGGTTTCATCGACTTAAGTTTGGCAACTGGAGGTTTGGAGTGCTCCTGAGAGGTGTTTTTGGGCATGACCTGGTATCTGAAACAAGATTGACGTATGAAAACAGGAATCTTGGGACCTACAATATTTTGGAAAGCAGCCCGAAAAACCTGGAAGAATTCAATAACTGGAGCAGCTATTACGTAGAAGATGGCGATTACCTGGAGCTGGAGAACCTTACGGTATCTTATCAACTACCACTTGGGCAGAGCAACAGGGATAAAACGGTTGAGCTCTTTTTGGGAGTAGAAAACTTGGTTACAATAACCGAGTATTCAGGTATCGATCCGTCAGCGCGTTTGGAAGATCCCGCGGTTAACTTCTTGTCGAACGGGAGTCTTCCTCAACCCCGGCAAACGGATGTGATGGTCCCCGGCATCGACCGCCCCTCTACTTGGCTGAATTCCCGCACCTGGCTGGTAGGCGTGGATCTACAATTTTAGCCCGGGTCGGTTATCGTTCCGAAGCTAGGTTTTAATAGAGCACCTTGAAGTAGAGTTAAAATAAAGAAATGTCACCCCCTCGGACTTCAACTACTGCTTTCACCGAGGGGGGACCTTTGCAATCACTGGCGGATTTAAGTGCTCAAAAATGGAGACTCCTATTATTCTACCTCTCCGAGTTCGCCCCGTTTAGCGGCGCGCTTCAGCTCATCATTGGCGTATATCGCTATTTCGACACGGCGATTTTGCTGTCGACCGGCGGTCGTACTATTTGTGGCTATCGGCTGCTCCTCGCCGTAACCGATGATGGTCATGCGCTCACTATTGACTCCCAGAAATGAGGAATAGCTTGCCACTGACTTGGCGCGCTCCTCTGATAGCTGCTGGTTGTAATCGTTGCTGCCGGTGTTGTCGGTGTGTCCCGCATAGAGGATGTTCGTGTCTTCATACTTTTTTAGAATTTCAGAAAGGTCCTCCAGGTTAGATTTTGATTCATCCCTGAGGGCATGGGAGTCAACATCAAATAAGATGCCCGAATCAAAGGTAATTTTAATACCTTCACCGACGCGTTCAACTTTGGCATTCTCAAGGTCCTCGCGCATCTCACGGGCCTGCCGATCCATATAGTTGCCAATGGCCGCGCCTGCAGCACCACCTACAGCAGCACCAATGATGGCACCTTTTACCGTACTTCCGGCCGCTTTTCCAATTATTGCTCCTGCCAATCCCCCGGCACCGGCACCAATGGCACCACCTTTGGCCGTCTTACTCCAGTTTTGGCACCCGGCTATTGTCATAAACATCATCGCAATCGAAAGAAAAAGGGCTGTAGCTTTTTTTGTCTTTACCATATGTAATTCTATTTGTTGGATTTAGTTTGACTACGACGTTTAGATTGTAAATGAATAAATTTGTTCCTTGAGGTCGAGCAACCAGGTTAAAGGGGAGCCGGTAGTTGCCTGCAAATCATGTTAGAAATCTGGGTTAGGGAAAAAGCACTATTGGGGAATGAAGGTAATATAAAGCTTATACCCTTCGTCATCTCGACCAGCGGGAGAGATCTTTATTGCTAAGGGCTTTCTACTTTAAATAGGTGGTCAGAATGAAAATAGTCTTAAAATATGAAGAAGCCCATCACTTGCGCGGGAATTAATACCCGCGCCTTGGGTAGAGCAGGGTTTTTACTAACTATTTGGAGGACAGGAGAGGTCACATAATCTCCCTACTATGTAAAGGTGATTTACATAGCTATGTGGATCACCTTTTCCTTACTATGTAAAACCAATTCACATTACTATGTAATTTTGATTCACATTGTAATGAAATTTGAATTTTCCCTACTATATGAATTGGATCCATATACTTATATGGATCACCTCCATATTACTATATGTTTCCAAACCATGTTACTATATGTTTCCAAACCATGTTACTATATGACTCGGAAACATATAGTAAGGAAAATGCCGGTGGGATGAGAAATGCACTCCCGACCATAGAGACCATGCGACTATCGGGGGTAATCCCGTGATAATATTCCAATTAGATGAACAAAAACGAGCGGGGAGACCGCCCAATTGACCTCATTGTGAGCCAATACCCACCTATCAAAGGCTCAAAAGTCTTGAGCAGTAGGTTCAAAACCTTTGAGCAGTAATGACAAAAGTCTTGAGCAGTAATCGCAAGACACTTGAGCAATAATTGTAAAACTGAACCCCGGTAGTCGCAAGTTGAATTAACGTGAGTTCGACATAAACAGTCGTTACGATTTGCTTTTTACCACTAACCTACCAGCTGCCAAAAACCGGTCGCTGGCCGGCATTCAGCAACATTCCGGGTAGCCCGAGGACTATTTCAGCAATTGCTCGCTTCCGTCCGCTCGTATGCGGCGGAAGCCCTCTGACGCTCCGCGTCTCTGGGGCACCTACTGGACGCGGAGCGTCCCAACAGGTCCCAACGCAGAGCATAGGGACCAAGCGTCGGGTTATTAATAAGAAATCTTATATCGAACTGACATTAAATTAAGAATGAACACGTTTCGTGGGTACGTTTGCTGAATTTGAGGATTTAGGTGGTGTTCCTTTCAGGAACGAAAAAAAATGAACCAAAAAAAGTCGCCGGCTGGAGATTTAGTCGCCTGGTAGCACGTCTCTACGGCTAAAAGAAATCAAGATATTAACAGATATTGCTTTTTCTCAGAAACAGGTCTTAAGCGTTACAAACTACAAACAACTAGTTGGTTAAGGATTTCTTTCTTAACGCCTCCGTTGCGTTCACTCGAGACGGCTCACAAATCCAAGGCCGGTTAATTTGAGTCTACATTAGAATTAAAACGAATAAATGAAGGTCTTTTTGCTGAAGAACTGCTGGCGGCGAATCTTAAAGCCGTTACCCAAACCTTCAGACCTTCGGCCTTCCGACTTTCGACCAAGCCACCATACACCTCAACGTCTCAACGGTTCAACATTTCAACGTTTCAACAAACATAACCCTTGTCACGCCCCACCATCACCGATAAATTCAACCGGAATCCTTACCTCCGTCTGATCCCATCGCATTACAATATTGGTAGAGTCATTTTCCACTTCCTCAAACTGTATTGTGAATGCTTCTGCCGAGTCTTCCATCTTCGTCGCACTTACATCCACGCGCATCACATCATAGTCTGCATTATAATCAAAAGCTCCCCACTGGCCGAGCTGGGAATTAAGGATGATGGTCCATGTCTCTGTATTCGGAATGCTGAAGAGTGCATAGGTGCCGGCCTCTACCCTTTCCCCGGCAAGCATGATATCCCCGGTGACTGTTAATTCAGTAGCTTCATTGGCGCCGGTTCGCCACACCTCTCCGTAGGGAACGAGATCTCCGAAGATGACACGCCCGCGTTTGTAGGGCTGGCCATAGACAATCTTGGCATAGGTCCCCTCGTGATTTACCTGTGCAATTGCGATCGGGCTTTTGCGCCGATCTGTAGTCGGGTCCTCTGACTCACTTTGGCAAGCAATGGTTGTAAGTGAGATTAATACCAGTAAGTAAACAGTAAATGATTTCATATGAAGTAGTTCGGTTTTAAAGTATATTCAAAAATAAAAGCATCCTTAAAAGTTCCCAACAAAGGGGTTAAGTTTTCCACGGGTCGGTTCATACCCGAGTCCGATTCCTATATTAAATGACACGTTGGAAATACGAAACTGGGTGCGGAGTCCCAGCCCGAAAACGGTGCGTGATGCACTGGAAAAGTTGTTGATGCCGGCCCCATCAAGGTCGGCAACCGTATTTGAGAAACCCACCAGGTAAAAGCTGCTGAGATAGGCCGGGATAAGGAAACCGCCCCTGTCGGGGTAGAAAAGGGGAACCGTGTACCGCGTGCTGAAACTCAGCATATGCTGGGAGGTGGGAAATATCCGTTCAGAAAATCCGCCCGAGACCAGTTGCTGGTTGTCAAAAGTCGGTGCGTTTTGGGTCAACCCCTCAAGCCCGATCCGCAGCGACTGGTTCCAGCGCCTGAGTGGTGCCGTGTACCAATAAAGTCCGGAGCGCCAGGCCGTTGCCCGCGAAAAATCAATGTCCACCTGGTAGTTTTCGGTTCTGATGGTGGTCGCGCCGCTGGTAAAAAAGTGTTCCAGCTCGGAGAATAAGATAACTCCACTTTTGGGCTGCAGATCCCGGATATTACGCTGCAGCCGGTACCGAAAAAAGCCATAGACATTGGTCGTAAAAAAGTTGGCGTAATTGGAGGCCGGGTCGCCATTGTGATCCAGTTCAAAAAAGCGCGTGCCCCTCAATTTGAGTGTAGGGGTAATTCCCACTACGGTTTGGCGCACGTTGTCTTCCAGGATAAAACGGGTGGGAATGCCGACCGAAGCCCCGGCATCCTGTCGCAGGAACTCAAGGCTTTGCTCTTCGCCTGATGGTGTTTGAACGGGTAACGCCTGGAAACGGGGACGGCTGAATGCTTCGAGCTCAAATCCCGGAAAGAAGCCGGCGTGGTGGTAACTTAAATCGTACCAGGCCCGATTCTGTACATAAGAGAGATCGAGCTGGTAGGAATTACGCTGAAGCAGGTCGTTGCTGGAAAGGGTGAGGCCCAACTCGTAGGTCCCCGAATTGGAAACTTCACTGATTACGGGAGATACCATTCGTGGGAGTATCCATTGACCGTTGGAGCGGTAGGGTTTGATATTCCAGGTGTCGGATTCCTCTTTGAGGTCCGCTCCCAACTCCCTGCGGGTCATAAATTCTGCTTTCTTTTTTGAAGGAGTCCACAAGTCGGAATCGACGGGTTGATCCAACAATTCAGAACTCTCCAGCACCACCGGCAGGTGCTCATTTTGGTGTTGAATGATAAAGGCGATGCGGTCACCACCGGGGCTGTAACTTCCCTCCATGGCGTTATAATTCGTATTTGTAAGCTGGGTTAGGGCCTGTTGTTTAGCGTCGTATTCATACAGTTGCATAGTGCCGGAGTGATCGCTACTGAACATAAGCCGGTCTCCGGACGGGTGCCAGGCGGGATCAAATATCGATCCACTGTTAAAGGAGATGTCAGGAGTCCGTCTTATCTCCTGTCGAATTGAATCCTCCCGGACCAGCCACAAGCCCTGGAGGCCCCGCCGGTTGGCAACGATGGCCAGTTGCTTCGTGTCGACAGGGTTGAGCTTTACACTCACAAACTCTGTGTTCGGCAAGCTTATTTTTTCCACAACAGACAACGAGGTACTGCCTGGATTGAGCCGGATCAGCGTACTCGACTCATGATCAGTCTGTAGGGCATAGTACCCGTTATATCGGTATACAGGGGCAAATACACGGAGATTATCGGATAGTCGCTTTGTTGACTCTGTAGAAAGATCCGCCTCGTAAAGCTCCATCTTGTAGGTATTGCTGTAGTAGGGACTGGATCGATAGTTGGCGAACAGCAGTCGCGAGCGGTCGGCTGAAAGGTCATAGTTGTAGTCCTGCACGGTGCGGGTTTCCAGCGCTTTTTCCAGGCGGCCTTCGGTAAGCGAGTAGGAATAGAAGCCCGGGCTGGCGTTGTAGAAACTACCGTACATCAGCAGCCGGTTCTCAGAAAGCCACACCGGGCGGCGCACCTCCGCCCCATCGTAAGGGATTGACAGTGGTTTGTAGGAATCAGATTTGTCCTTGACTCCCTTTTGGTGCTCTTCGACAAATTCATTGTGGAGCTGTCCGGGCCATTTCCCAGTGACATGCCGCAGTGCGGTGCCGTATCCTAAAAAGGGCCAGCGGATAAAAAAATCGATCACCTGGTTTGTGGTGCTGTCCCCGTAGGTCTGCTGCAGGAAGTTCGTGAATTCATATCCGCCGATGTAGTGTCGGTCAAACGGACGGCTGTAGGAGGAGGTCCCCAGCATCTGTCCCAAAGACCAGCGGTCCGGGCTATCATATACCGCCTCAAACTGGTTCGTGAAGTAAGGATAATGGCCTCTCCCTCCGTCGGGAGCGATATTTTGGGTTTCATGGTATACAGCGATCCCTTCATGCACACCCTGTGGCGGGCCCCCATTGATGGAGCGGGCGGCGTCTGGAGAAAACAGTTTAATCACATTGGCCCAAATTCCGTTGAGGTGGCTGTAATGCAGGGCGTGCACCAGCTCGTGCGGTGTCACCGTTTCCAGCCAGTTGCCCGATTGCGGGTTCATCGCCTTCCCCTTGATACTCGGTATTTCAATCTCTGATCGGAAATGAAATGAGGAGACAAACCCGTTGGAGCGATCGTTGAAATTATTCAGCACCACGGGAAAGTTGGTCAGCTCTCCCCCCACCAAGTTTTGCACTTTGGGATACTCATGCTCCAGGATGCGGGCGGTGCGGTAGGCTACGGAATCCTCCCCCTTTGGAAAAACAACATTGAAGTGCGGGGTCTCAAGCTGCTTCCAGTTAAGGTTGGGTGGCCGGTATTTTGTGGGATAAAGTTGAGAGAAGGCAGGTTGGGAGCAGAATCCAAAAAGTAAAACAAGAAATAGGATGTGTTTCATTAAACAAGATCTATTTCAAAAACAGCATGGATGTTTAAATTATTTGCTGGTAGCTGACGGCTGAAAGCTTTTAGTATGACGCAATGTACTTACGACTAATCACCTATCAAAACCTTCATCCAATCAACCAGCAAATCCAGGCAGATACCAATAAAAAGCCCAGAAATGAGAAAACGTACCGCCCATTACAAACAGGTGCCAGATTTCGTGGTGACCAAACAAGCCGGGCAGTGGATCCGGTTTTTTAACTCCATAGATCACAGCTCCGATTGTGTATGCCAGTCCGCCAGCCAAAATCCATATTAAAAAAGCCAGCGGGAGCTTTTCAAACAGCGTGGGAAAAAGGAAAATGCCCATCCATCCCATTCCCAGGTACAGAAACAGGGAAAGCCACTGGGGAGCATCAATCCAGAATATCTTCTTAATGATTCCCCCTATGGCGAACGTCCATACCGCGCCAAATACAATCCACTTCCAGGACTCGTCCAGCACAATCAGGCAGATCGGGGTATAGGAGCCTGCAATGAGCACATAGATCATGCTGTGATCCAATTTTTTGAGCAGGCGTATCGCTTTTTCGCCCACATGCAGGCTGTGGTAGAGCGTGCTTGACAGGTAGAGCAAAATCATGCTGACGCCAAACATCGAGAAGGCTATGATATGACGCGTTGAATCGATCAGTACCGCATCATACAGCAATAAAAAAAGACCCACGACCGAGAGTAGCACCCCAAAACCGTGGGTCAAACCGCTGATGGGTTCTCGTATGTATTTTTTCAGAAAATGCATTCCGTATAATACGGATTTATGGGATAGTAAGCTTGAATGATACTCGCTGATAACGCGGGAAAACAGAAAATCGTATACTAGCCATTAAATTTTAATATTCTATCCCCCATCCCGGCCGCTGCATTTGCGACCGGGTGGGTAAAAAAATGATATTGACAACCCTCTAAATCTCCCTTTACTAAGGGAGACTGATTCCTGACTGTTTAATGGAGAAATGGTTGAATCAATATTCCATGGTTTATAAACGATTGCTGATAGTACGTGCAAATGAATATTTGAAAGCATGTTCAAAATCCCCCTTAACAAAGGGGGACTCAGGGGGTTGTATTTTACTCCATGAAATTCTCATATTCTATCTATAATCCAGCTCTCAATAGCATACAAAACGTTGTCCATCTCAGTCCTCACCTCTTTTTCACTAAACCGAATCACCGTAAGTTCAAGCTTTTCCAGCCAATCCTGTCGCGCCACATCTTTTGTAAGTTTGTGGCGGTGGGAAGCCTTGCCGTCGATTTCTATGATTAGCTTAAGAGGATTACAGAAAAAATCGACGATATACTCCCCAATCGGTTTTTGTCTCATAAACTGGTAGCCTCGCATCTTCCGTTGCTTCAATTGGTTCCAAAGCAATACCTCCCCAAGGGTACTGTTGTTTCGAAGTTTTCTGGCCAGTTTTTTTAACTTAGGATTGTAGTAGATTTTCATTGTATATGCTCTCTGTCTTTTGAAAAAATATTTGTTTCCTATCTCTTGAATAACATTGTATAAAAATACAGTGGTACCGACAACCCTCTAAATCTCCCTTTTCTAAGGGAGACCAATGCCGTGCCCTTTTAATAGAGGAATGCTCGAATCAATAGTTTGCAGGTTATAAATGATTTATAGATTGAGCGCGCAAATGAATATGTAAAAGCATCTTAAAATCCCCCTTAACAAAGGGGGACTCAGGGGGTTGTATTTTACTCCATGAAATTCTCATGTTCTATCTATAATCCAGCTCTCAATAGCATACAAAACGTTGTCCATCTCATTTCTCACTTCTTTTCACTAAACCTAAGCACTGTAAGTCCAAACTTAGTCAAAATTTTATGGGATATTCACACTGCTTATGAAAACTATTTATTTTTTATTTCCTGAAATAGCATGTATGAAAGTGCAGGGATTCCGACAACCCTCTAGATCTCCCTTTACTAAGGGAGACTGATTTTGTGCCTTTAATACAGTAATCGTCGAATTAATATTCAATAGTTTATAAAACGATTACAAAGGGGATGAGCAAACAAATACTTGAAAGGCATCTTTGAAATCCCCCTTAATAAAGAGCCTGTCCCGAAAGGTATCTGGAGGGATCTAGGGGTTGTCATATAATTGCATATAGTAAAATAAAAACATACGATCTGAACTCCCTCCAAACCAAAAACGAAAATTTGAATGTTGAAGCAGATCCCAATTAAATCCAAATTCAAAATTTGAAAATTCAACATTGTTAATAATTCTGCTACGAAATTGGCGTTCACATTTTGTACTTTTGGAGTTGTACAAAGTTGAACCTGCAGGCGATTGCATCCAGGGTTATTTAAACCAATATCCATATGTCTGACAACTACCGCGCACTAACCCGAACATACCGGCCCACAACCTTTGATGACATCGTATCACAGCGGCATGTGAGCGATACGCTGAAAAATGCCATCAAGCAGCAGCGGCTGGCCCATGCCTACATGTTTTGTGGACCGCGGGGTGTGGGAAAGACGACGATGGCGCGGGTGCTGGCACGTACAGTCAATGAGATCGATTCCTCTGTTGATGGTGAAGGCCTCAACCAGACATTGAATATTGTAGAGATTGACGCCGCCTCCAACAACAAGGTGGATGACATCCGGGATCTGCGTGAGCGGGTCCGCATCCCACCCCAGAACGGCCGCTACAAAATCTATATCGTGGACGAGGTCCACATGCTCAGTAAGTCGGCCTTCAACGCTCTGCTGAAGACGCTGGAAGAACCGCCCGACCACGTAATTTTCATTTTTGCGACCACCGAGCCGCACAAGGTACTGCCTACCATCCTCTCCCGCGTCCAGCGGTTTGATTTTAAGCGAATAAGCGTGGATGAGATCGTGGAGCGACTGCAGCAGGTGGCCAAAGATGAAGGAATCAGCATTGATGTGGAGTCGCTGCATGTGATAGCCAAGAAAGCCGACGGGGCCCTGCGCGATGCCCTGGGTCTGCTCGACCAGGCGATCGCTTTCTGCGGAGACGATATTGACCACGATGAGCTGCTGCGTGCGCTCAACGTGGTGAGTACCGACCGCATGTTCCAGTTTATGGACACGGTGGAAAGTCACGATGCGGGGTCGGGGTTGGAGCTTATCAATGAGCTGCTGCAGGAAGGGCACGATATCCAGGAATTTTTGGTCGGCCTGCTGGAGCACCTCCGTAACCTATATGTCGCCAAGAACTCCGAAAAGATGCATCTCGTGGAGGCTTCAGCTGAAACGAAAAAGCGGTACCAGCAAGCCGCCGGGCCGTTCAGCCAGGATGACCTGATGCGGATGATGCACCTGGTCAGTGAAGCACAGTACAAGATCAAGGAAGCACAGCAGCCGCATATTCAGTTTGAGCTTACCCTGCTGAAGCTGATCCACATGGAGCGCTCCGAAAATTTGAACACGTTGCTTAGTGAGCTGGATGCATTAAAAAAAAAGCTTAGCAATGTAGATGGCGGCACAGTAACCCGGGAACCGGAGGCGGCAGACCGGAAGTCGGACAGTGAAAAGTCGGACTCATCAAACAATTCCACTGAACGTGCTGCTGAATCGGGTGGTGAAGGGCCCGAACCGGATCCCAGGGAAAATGTAGAGCAAGGTGTGGAGGAATCCCGCCCAGTCGAGCCTGATCGTGAGCATGAAGAACCGGATGAGCAGGAAGGAACGGAACCTGTGGGTAGCCCCCAAACGTCGGTTTCGGAACCTGTCCCTATGACTCCCGAGCCTGAGCCAGAAAGCCACGCTTCACAACCGAAAGCTGAGCATGAGGAAGTGGCAGTGGTTGAAGAAGATGAAACCGAAGATGAAAATAACTTCTTCGGACAGCCCTCACTTGGTGGTTTCAAGAACAGCTCCCCAGGTAATGGAAACAACGGGAATGGGGTTGCTGCCGAGCAGAAAAAGCCGGATCCCAAACCTAAAGTCCCCAAAAAAGAGAATATCACGCTGGAGGAAGTTAAGGACAGTTGGGATGATTACCTGAAGACCCTGAAGTCGGAGGTTCCACAGACGCTCTACTTCCAGATGCAGCGTATCGAGCCTGTGGCATTGAAAAACAGGGAGTTGACCCTCCGCTGTACAAATGATTTTGCCAAACGTATTCTGGATGAGAACAAGCGCCTTCTTGCAAAAGTGTTGGATTCCGTTGTAGGTATTTTCCTGCGATTTAATACCGTGGTTCAGAAAAATGAGGAGGAAGAAAAGGAAGAGTCCAAAAGTCCCTATGAGCGATTCAAGGATCTGCAGGAACGAGATCCCAAAATAAAGATGCTGGTTGAACTGTTTGGGGCCGAACTTGATTATAACTTAAACCGGTAGGATATAGTGGGATTAACCCTGGAATTGAGTTTAATTCATTTGCATGAACTTTTTAAATCTTAAAATTTAGTAGATCATTATGAAAAACATGGCAGACATGTTCGGAAAGTTTTCCGAACTGCAGGAAAAGATGGAAAAAGCAAAACAGGAACTCGCAAAGGTTGAGGTGGAAGCTGAGGCCGGTGGCGGCATGGTAAAGGTAAAGGCCAACGGCAAGCGTCAAATTATGGCAATTGAGATTGATGAGATGGCGATCGACCCGGATGAGGCCGAAATGCTGGAAGATCTTATTGTGGCGGGCGTCAACAAAGCACTTGAAAAGGCTGAAGAAGCCGCCCAGCAGAAGATGCAGGACACCTACAAAGATATGCTGCCCGGTGGCATGCCTGGTGGAATGGACCTCTCTAAACTCGGCTTTTAAAATCTCTGCTGACCTGTACGGACGTCCCAACGAGCGATAGCTCCAATCTAAAATTAATCTATGGAAGGCACTTCGGAAATACTGGAACGGGCCATCGAGCAGCTGGCCAAACTGCCGGGTACGGGGCGGAAATCCGCGCGTCGTATTGCGCTGTACCTGCTAAAGCAGAACGATGAATCGGTGATGAAGCTGGCCGATGCCCTGGTGGATCTCAAAAAGTCGATTACCCGCTGCACCTCCTGTGGGGTGATCAGCGATGGCGATCCCTGCTCTATCTGCAGTAATGTGAAGCGCCAGAATGGGCAGATCTGCGTGGTGGAGGAGTCGCAGGATGTCTACCTGATCGAAAAAACCAACGAGTTTCGTGGCAAATACCATGTACTGGGCGGGGTGATTTCGCCACTGGATAACATCGGTCCCGATGATATCCGCATTAAAGATCTGATGAAGCGCGTAAATGATGAGGAAGATCCTGTTGATGAAGTGATCCTGGCACTGAACCCCGACTCCGAGGGTGAAGCCACCTCCTACTACATCAACAAGCTGTTAAAGCCCTATGACGATGTGAAGGTGACCCGCATTGCCTATGGTATCCCGATGGGCACCGAGCTGGAGTTTATCGACGAAGCCACCCTGAGCCGCGCATTCGCCAGTCGCAATTCATTTTAGCCACAGATTTTCACTGATATTTAAGGATTTTAAATACTTTGAGAGATGTCATCTTTCCGAAGGGTGACATCTCTTTTACTATTGTTGAAATAATTCTACTTAAAATATAATGCACCATGAAAGTACGATTTGGCTTACTACTGCTCTTACTCTCCTTCCTTGTCCTGACCGCCCAAAGTCAGACGCGAGACTATTGGCAGCAGCGGGTGGAGTATGAGATGGATATCCGGATGGATGCGCCCAATAACCAATTTTCCGGCACGCAAAAACTGACCTATCACAACAATTCGCCCGATACTTTGCACCGCGTGTTTTATCACCTCTATTTCAATGCGTTTCAGCCGGGAAGCATGATGGACAAGCGTTCGCGCACTATCGAAGATCCGGACAGCCGGGTGAGAGATCGCATCCAGCATCTTACGGAGGATCAAATTGGGTATCATCACATCCAGTCTCTGATGCAGGATGGCGATGCGGTGGACTACAAAGTGGATGAGACGATTGTAGAAGTGACACTGAACGATCCAATTGAACCCGGTGAAAGCACGGTCTTTGAGATGGAGTTCGACAGCCAGGTGCCGCTGCAGATTCGCCGCTCCGGCTGGAATAACAATGAGGGCGTAGAGTTTTCAATGACCCAGTGGTATCCCAAGATTTCAGAGTATGATCACGAAGGCTGGCATCCCAATCCCTACGTGGGACGCGAATTCCACGGCGTATTTGGCAGTTTTAATATAAAAATCACGATCGACTCCTCCTACGTGATCGGTTCCACCGGCTACCTACAGAACCCACAGGAGATTGGTCACGGCTACCAGGAACAGGGCACGGAAGCAGATCGTCCCGATTCGGACAAGCTCACCTGGCACTGGAAAGCAGAGAACGTGCACGATTTTGCCTGGGGTGCCGATCCCGACTTCACCCATACTACCGCCCAGGTACCCAGCGGGCCCAAACTCCACTTTTTCTACCAAACGGATCCGGTGGCGACAAATAGTGCAACTTCCTCTGACCGGCAGGACTCCCTCAAAGCCTACTGGGAGCGGTTGCCGGAATATACGGTCAAAGGATTCCAGTTTATGAGCGAGCATTTGGGGAAATATCCCTACGAAAAGTTTTCGGTGATCCAGGGAGGAGACGGCGGCATGGAGTACCCGATGGCCACGCTGATAACCGGGAATCGATCTCTCCGGAGCCTGGTGGGCGTAACGGTGCACGAATTTATTCACATGTGGTACTACGCGGTGTTGGCCACCAACGAGAGCCGCTATCCCTGGATGGATGAAGGCTTTACCACTTATGCCTCAGCACTGACGATGGAGCACCTGTTCGGTGAACGCGATTTTCCTCACAGCGGGTCGTACGGTTCCTACTACCGGATTGTGGAGGATGGAGATGAAGAGGCGATGGATACGCACGCAGATCACTTTACGACCAACCGGGCGTATGGCGTGGCTTCCTATTCCAAGGGCGCGGTCTTCCTGAACCAGATGCGGTATGTGATTGGCCCTGAGGTTTTTGATCGTGGCATGAAGCGTTATTTCAGGGAATGGAAATTCAAGCATCCTACCGGCAGGGATTTCCTGCGTGTGATGGAGAAAGAGTCTGACATGGTGCTGGACTGGTATTACGAGTATTTTATCGAAACCACCAAGACGATCGATTACGGGATCGAGAGCGTGGTTGGACAAAACGACTCCACCTTTGTGACACTCAAACGGGAGGATTTGATGCCGATGCCGATCGACCTGGTGGTGGAATACACCGATGGCAGCAGTGAGCAGTTCTACCTTCCGCTACAGATTATGAGGGGCGAAAAAGCGAATGAATATCCCGATATGCCACGGACTACACTGACGGACTGGCCATGGACCTACCCCACCTACACCTTGGGCATCCCTGAACCGGCCGAAACGATCAGCCGTATCGTCATCGACCCGACGGGCCGTATGGCGGATATCAACCGGGAAAACAACGCGTTCGATATGGAAGAGGCCACCACGGTATTTGGAACAAAATGACCGGACTTACTTAACCTGAGTTCTATATAAGAATTACTAAAACTAATAACTGTCATCCTAGGAGGCTTTGGTGATGGCCGATTATCTCGTATGTAAGATCATCCAAGTTTCACATTTCATCCATTGGAATCAGGAGGGACAGGATTAAAGGATTTTCGGGATTACTTCTTAACTTGGTGTCCACGCAAATGGCAATTCCAGTATCATCCTGTGTATCCTCTAATCCTGTAAATCCCGGTTCTGATTTCCTCCATACTTATGCCTCACCTCCGCTGCATTTGATGCTCCTGCATCCTACAGCCCAGGTGTTATAGCTCTCATCGAGAGGGATTGGATTCAGTGACCCTTCTGAATCCCTCAATGGACAGGTTGTATAGAACTGACGTTACTAAAATATATGGATGAAGGAATCTCTTTACAGTGGCTGTGTTCTGTTAACGAGCAAATTTACGATAGGCCGGTGGACAAAATGTTTAAGATCTGCCTCCAGCCAAGCCAACATCGGTCGGGAGTACTACTCCCTCCCAACAATTGTTCTGCGTATATCTAAATTAATCGTGTCATCCGCGTTCGATAAACCAGTTAACCGAGGTTATTCCACAATGGCTTGCCGGGCCAGGATGCCGAACTTTTCATTCAAGGTGGCACCGCCGGCGGGGTGCTTTTGTGCCACGCTGATGCCGATCATATTTTCTGCGGGGTCAATAAAGAATGTGCCGTACCAGAAACTTCCCCATCCGAACGTGCCCACGCTCCCCAGCTCACCGCGTTCGGAGAGGCTTCGGGTAACGCTGAAGCCAAGTCCGAAGCCCATGTCTTCCAGCCGGTCGCCAACGTGATCGGTGATCATAAGTTCGATGGATTTCGGGCTGAGCAGGCGCACGCCGTCCAGCTCTCCGCCATTTAACAGCATCTGTGTAAATCGGTAATAATCAGGTACAGTGGATGTAAGTCCTGCACCGCCGGCCAGGAAACGGTGTTCATCATCCGTGGGGTAAGTGCCGGGCCCAACATTCGGAAGACTGGCCTGCCCCTTATCACTGCCAAGTCGCTGCAGCCCGCCGTCTTCAGCCACGGTGTAGGTGGCGGCGAGGCGTGATTCCTGCTGGGAAGAAACGTGGAATTGAGTGTTGCTCATCCCCAGTGGCTCAAATATGCGCTTTTTAAAAAAACGGTCCAGTGTCATACCCGAGACCACCTCCACCAGGTAGCCCAACACATCAACGGACATCCCGTATGTCCAATCCTCTCCAGGATGGTGCTCCAGCGGCAAGGTCGCAAGTTTGGGTATATCCTCCGCAAGGGTGTTGGAGTCGGTAGTAAGACCGGAAGTAATCCCCTTCTCCCGAGACATCTTTTCAATAACAGGGTTGCCCCCATATGCTAAAAGACCTGAGGTATGCGTCAAAAGATGCCGAATGGTAATGGGATTGTTGGCCGGAACGGTCGGCGGATTCCCGGTGGCATCCTCGTTGGATGAGTCCGCCAGTACCCGCATATCTTTGAAAGCGGAGATGTAATCCGAAACGGGATCGCCCAGCTGAAAATGGCCCTCCTCATACAGCATCATAACGGCCACGCTGGTGATCGGTTTCGTCATGGAGGCGATCCGGAAGATGGTATTTTCGTTCATCGCAACGCCTACTTCTCGATTCTGCATGCCCGATGCATCCAGGTAAGCGATCTCTCCGTCTCGGGCTATCAGAACTACGCTCCCCGCCAACAGCTCATTTTCTATGTTGTGGTTGATCTCTCCGGACAGGTGCTGCAGGCGCTCACTCGAGAGGCCCACCTGCTCCGGCTCCACAACGGTAAGTGTTTCGGCGGTCTCCTGGGCATATGTTGGACTATTTATACCAACCATCCCCAGAACAAAAAGTGTAGAAAAAGTGAATACCCAGTAAAAAGTAAAAGCTGAAAAACCGACTCTTTCGTTCTCAAAAGTTGAAGCAGATAATCCCATTATATTTTCCCAGTTGTATTCCATTTTATTTTCAAACAATAATACATTCCACAATTTATTTATCCTAATCTCAGTACCATGCTGTACCATTCTATCAACTTGATTGAAGATATTGATTCTTAAAAAATACCTGGAATGCATTGGCAGGATGTGATGGCTTGGTCCAGCGATTGATGCCGCAATAACAGGGCGCTTTATTATTGCATATTAATGCAACCAGACATCGCGTTAATGAGTATACATCAGGATAAAAAAATTGTACCTTGAATGGCTCAGTACGAAACAAATTGCAAAACTTCTACGTTTTGTAGGTAAAGTAAAACAAAAAATTAAACAGAGAAGAGATTTATATGTTTAACAGAAACGGTATGCGAACAGTCTTTTTAATGACACTCGTGGCTGTTCTATTTATGCTGGTAGGCCAGGTTTTGGGAGGATCAACAGGCCTGGTTATCGCTTTCATTTTTGCGATGGGGATGAATGCGGTTAGCTACTGGTATTCCGATAAAATGGTCCTCAAGATGTACCGTGCAGAGGAGGTTGACCAACAGTCCCATCCAAAGCTGTACAACATGGTTAAAGAGCTGGCACAAAAGGCTGATCTTCCGATGCCTAAAGTTTATGTGATACCACAGCAGCAACCCAACGCGTTTGCAACGGGTCGGAATCCCGAACATTCGGCTGTGGCTTTTACCCAGGGTATACTCAAAGTACTTGACCATGATCAATTGAAAGGGGTTACAGCGCATGAGCTGGCCCACATTAAAAATCGAGATATCCTCACGCAAACGATCGTTACTACGGTTGTTAGCGCGTTGAGCATGCTGGCACAGTTTGCATTTTTCCTGCCGATCGGTGGTGGAGATCGTGACGGTCCGAATCCCCTGGTTGCCATTTTGGTGCTGATTACGGCCCCTATTGCCGCCTCGCTGCTGCAGGCCGCCATTAGTCGAACACGCGAATATGAAGCAGACCGCGTTGGGGCTGAGATCTCCGGCGAACCGCAGAGCCTGGCTGTTGCCCTACAACGCATTGAACAAGCGGTAGAGCAGGTACCGATGCAGGTGTCCGAAACGGCGATGCGCTCGACTTCTCACATGTTCCCGGTCAACCCGTTCAAGGGAGGCAAATTTATGAGCCTGTTTTCTACGCACCCGGATACCGAAGATCGGGTGAATCGACTGATGCATATGGCGCAGACCGGCGAATACGATTTTAATTGATCAAGATACATTGAACACTCCTTTTCCTCTCCCTGTGGAAATTTGGGGAGGGGAACTATCAGGCTAGATCATTTTCCTTACAAAACCCTTAGGTGAAGTTGATTCACCTAAGGGTTTCTTATTTTATCCGAGAAGGTTGATTTGTCATAAAGAGAGAGCGACAGGATAAGCTTGTATGTACAAGCATAATAGAAAAGGCTAGTTATTGCTGTGAGTTTAAGAATCCTCTCGGTGCTGCTCTTTATAGGCATTCTTGATACGCTGGTTCATGTGGCGCTTGTAGTTTTTGTATTCATATTTTCGGACGGTGAATTCAGAATGATAAGTACCGTCGTTGCACTCCACGTGTAGTTTTTCGGGATGATCCGTCTCTGAGATAACGACCTCAATATCGCCAATTTTGTAGGATTCCAGGGGTGTACTCATTACAATTGCTCTAACATTAGTGCATTATTTCAGGTTAGAACAAAATAATAAAGAAAATTATCTCAGAAATTGATGTATACACTTTTTTTACCGAAACTTGGGTTCTGATAAAAAGATGTAAATTTTTGTAAGAGGTCCGGGTACAAATGGGAAGAAAAAGGTTTACCGCACGTTTTAAGGCGCGGGTGGCACTTCAGGCTCTGGAAGACGAGGGTAAAGTTAAGGAGTTGGCTACGGAACATGAGATCTCATCGGGTCTGATAGAGGAGTGGGTTGAGATACTCAGGAACCGATCCGAGGGTCTGTTTATGGATAATCAGTCCGCTCCCGACGAGGAGCAGCCTGACACCCTGAGAGATTATCTTTCTCTCCTCCGGGCCACGCTGGATGCAACAGCCAACGGGGTGCTGGTAGTGGACAAGGACGGGAAGATTACGATATATAACGACCGCTTCCTGGAGATGTGGAATATTCCGGAGCATATCATTTCCGGGCAGGCGGATAAAGTGGCAGTTCAATATGTGCTCGACCAGATTGAAAACCCCGATGAATTCCTGGATAAAATCAGGGAGTTGTACAACAGGCCCGAGGCCACTTCCAAAGATGAAATAGTGTTAAAAGATGGTCGCATTATTGAGCGGTACTCCTTTCCACAACGAGTGGGCAACAAGATTGTAGGCCGTGTGTGGAGTTTTATGGACGTGACAGAATCGCGGGCCACTCAGAAAAAGATGAACCGTTTCGGTCGTCTGCTCAAATCCATTAATGCCAACGTAGAGGAGGCGATCCTGCGAAGCACGCCCAGTGAAGGCCTTGTCTATGTCAATGATGCATTTGTGGATATGTTTGGATATCAGTCAAAAGAGGAGGCGCTTTCGGTACCACCTGAGCAGTACTATAAATCGGAGGCGCAACGCTGGGACCTGGTTAACAAGCTGACCAACAAAGGCCGATTGGTGAATGAAGAGGTTGAGTATAAACGAAAAAACGGGAGCACCTTCTGGGGACTCGAGAATTGCACGCTGGTTGAGACCGACGGAAAGCAATTTATCGACTGCGTTATTCTGGATGTTACCAAGCGCCGGGAGGTGGAGGAAGCGCTGCGCCAGAGCGAGGAGAAATATCGCGCTATTGTTGAGAATATAGAGGACGGGTACTTTGAAACCAATCTGGAAGGTAACTTCACATTTTTTAATGAATCGCTGCAGCGTATACTGGGATATTCGCGCAAAGAGTTATTCAGTTTGGACAGATCCTATTACATGGATAAAGAGAATGCCCGGGATATCTGGAAAGTTTGCGCAGGGGTGTATCAAACCGGCGAACCTGTGCAGGGCCGCGACTGGGAGGTGATAACAAAAGGGGGAAAAACACGCTCTGTAGAGGCCTCAATCTCTCCTAAAAAGGATTCGAATGAAGAGCCTTCCGGTTTCCGTGGTATTGTGCGCGATATAACTGACCGCAAGCGCTATGAAAAGCGGATAAAAAAATCGCTCAATGAGAAAGAGATTCTGTTGGGTGAAATTCATCATCGCGTTAAGAATAACTTGGCCGTTATTTCTGGATTATTGTTTTTGCAGGCTGATCAAACCCTTGATGAGACCGCAGAGTCCCTGTTGAAGCAGAGCCGGAGCCGCATTCACTCCATGGCCGTAGTGCACGAAATGCTTTACGATTCCAGGTCATTTGCCAGCATTAGTCCCGAAGAATATGTTCACAAGTTGATAGAGTTCATTACAAGGAACCTGGACACTGAGGACAAGAATATAGAAACTGAAGTAATTACCGGGGACATCCAGCTTAAGATCCAGGAATCGATACCCTGCGCCCTGATTATCAATGAACTGTTGACCAATGCCTACAAATATGCATTCCAGGGCCGTACAGAGGGTAAAATTACGATCCGTTTTGAACCCGTCGATGAGCTGCACTATCAGCTGGTGGTTGCAGACAACGGCATCGGCTTTGATAAAAAGTCCGAACTGACCAAAGATATGAATGACGGTCTGGGATTATACCTTGTAAATACACTGATAAAGCAGCTCAAGGGTGATGTATCGATTGATACTTCCAACGGAACACGGTTCGTTATTACCTTTCCCGCCACGCAAACTGCGGTATTTTAACGTCCAAAACAGCAAGCCCCCAATCTGCCTACCTCTTTCGAGTCATTCCCTGAAGAGGATCTGTTGAAAACATGAGCTATTTGTATTGAGCAATTCCCCCTCTTGCAGTCTTGCACCTTTGCAACTGCGCATTGTTTCATCCTTGCAACCCTGCAATCCTCTAAAAATGGCATCTTCTCAAAAGGTGCGGATCCCCAGAAAAAAGTTTTATATAAAAACGGGCTTTAAGATACCGGCAGGCCCTTTTATCAATTTTCTGTTAAAATATTTTACTACACATCTTGTCATTGGTACGGATGTTGTAAATAGGTTAAACAGAGCAACACTGGGTCAACATAAATAATCAGGCTTAAGCCGCTCCCAAGAATTTAAAACCATTTTGCAACAAGTATCAACAAAACCCATAACGGGAGATCATTATGAAAACAATAACTAAATATATAACACTATCTCTTCTCTCTTTGTTTGTCATGGCGGGAAGCGCATTCGCACAGTTCACCAGTGAACTGCAATACTATACATACCAGGACCAACGGGGACTGAATGTATTTGAAGCTCCATTTACAACAAATATTGATTTTGATGGAGTCGCATTCAAAATTGGCGGGGCCAATACACTGCAATTCCAGGGGTTGAACCAAAGCAACAATGGTGCTGTTCCATTGTCAGGGCTTGAATCCAACTTCAACCTTGCTACTTCAAATCTTGATCTCGATGTAGCACTTGACAGCGGACTTCGTATGCACTTGAGAACGTATCTTACCTCGCGTCACCACACGGAGCCATATGTTAAAAGCGGCTACTTCCAAATAGATAGACTTGATTTTATTAAGGAAGGATTCCTGTCCGAGGTGATGGATAAAGTTCGTATCAAAATTGGTCACATGGAGATCAACTACGGTGATACTCACTTCCGACGATCGGATAACGGATCCGCTATTCTGAATCCATTTGTTGGCAACTACATCATGGACTCGTTCTCAACCGAAGTAAGTGGCGAGCTTTATTACTTCGACAACGGAATCCTGGCTATGGTTGGTCTTAGCAATGGGAAACTCAACCAGAGTACGGTTGCATCAAGCAATAAAACCACCCCAAATCTGTATGGTAAGCTGGGTTATGACAAACAAGTAAATGAAAACCTGAGATTCCGTCTTACAGGCTCTGTCCTGACCAGCAGTGAGTCCGCCTCCCTCTACCTGTATTCAGGTGACCGTGCGGGTTCCCGATACTACGGTATCTTTGGAGACAGCTTCACAAGTGGACGCTTTGCTCCTGACTATACCGTATCAGGTCGAGCACCAGGTGGCCCAATTTCAGGAGAAATGACCTCATTTATGCTCAACCCCTTCATCAAATTACAGGGACTGGAATTATTTGGAGTATATGAAGCCGTATCAGGTAAGCTGGCAACAGAATCTGAAAGCCGATCCTATGATCAGTATGGCGCGGAACTCTTGTATCGCTTCGGTGCTGAAGAGGATTTCTATCTGGGAGGTCGATTCAACCAGGTTTCCGGTGAGCTGGCAAGCGGAGATAATATCGATATAACCCGCTTCAATGTTGGTGGCGGATGGTTCCTTACAAAAAATATCCTTGCCAAAGTTGAGTATGTCACACAACAGTATGATGGCTTTGCAGCCAATAGCATGTACGCTGATGGCGAATTCAACGGCGTTATGATGGAAGCTGTTATCAGCTTCTAAGCTTCAAGCCTGATAGAAGCAGTAGGGGCGGGCACCGAAAGGTGTCCGCCTTTTTTATGTAATTAATTTAATGTCAGTTCGATATAAAATTGTCATTGCTCGGGAGTATGCGATCACCGGGATCCTGACAGTGGTCGGGAGGCAATCTCCCAATTAGATGAACAAAAATGAATGGTGAGATCGTCACGTCGACCCAATCGTGCTGCCAACAGGAATCACAAAAGCCTCCTTCCGATGTCAGTTATTATTTTGAGTAATCCTTATCCGGAACTCAGGTTAAACATGTAGGGATTACGCAGTAGATGCAGCTTTGCAAAGGTTGCTGATAGTACCTGTTGCAGAGCTGCAATAATAAAGTTAGCCTCCCTCTGCCCAGAATATTATATCTTTTTAAAATGGCTGGTTAAAGCTTATAGGGCTGGTTTTTAATGAATTCTTGAACAAATACACCTGTTTGGTATGGTAGTTGCAACACTGTTAAGTGAGAAGCTGAAAATCAGGCTTAATCAAATATTTAAAAAATCATTTTAGGAATTATTATGAGACAATTAATGAAATATACTACTGCAACATTTTTGGCATTCTTGCTATCTGTCGGAGTTACTGTTGCCCAGCAGTCTAGAGAATTGCCATACTTCACCAATCCAGATCAGACCGGGCTCAACCAGTTTGAAGCCCCTTTTGAAACGGATATAGAATTTGATGGGGTTAATGTCCGCATTGGTGGTGCAAATACCCTCCAGTTCCAGGCTCTACGCCATGAGAATGCAGGGCCATGGCTGTCGAACGGTGAAACAATGACGTTGCCGGAACTCGGATCAAACTTCAACCTTGCCACATCCAACCTGGATTTAGATGTAGCGCTGACAAGCGGCGTCCGCATGCATTTGCGCACATATCTTTCCTCTCAGCATCATACCGAAACCTATGTCAAGGGTGGGTACATGCAAGTTGATCGATTGGACTTTATCTCCGAAGGTTTGGCGTCTGAATTGATGGATCACTTGCGCATCAAAGTAGGCCACATGGAGATCAACTACGGTGACAACCACTTCCGACGCAGTGACAATGGTCATGCGATCCACAACCCCTTTGTTGGAAACTACATTATGGACTCCTTCACGACTGAGGTTGGTGGTGAGGTGTACTACTACAGTGGTGATATGTTTGCGATGGTTGGCTTGACCAACGGTAAACTGAACCAAAGCAGCATTAAAAGTGAACCGGTAAATAAAGGTACTTTTGTGGGGAAACTGGGGTACGACACTCAGGTTGATCAGGATCTGCGTGTTCGCATCACCGGTTCAATTTATACGACCGGACAGGCCAACAGCATCTATCTTTATGACGGTGACCGAGCGGGCTCACGATACTACAATGTGTTGGACGGCGGTTTCCGAAGCGGACGTTTTGATCCAGGCTTTAACAATGAGATTACAGCCGTTATGATCAATCCCTTTGTAAAGTATAAAGGGCTGGAATTCTATGGCGTGTTTGAGAATACATCCGGCAAGAATATTGGACAAGCCGACTCCAGAACATTCAACCAATACGGTGCAGAATTGCTCTATCGCTTCGGTGCGGAAGAGGATCTATACCTCGGCGGACGTTATAACCTGGTGAGCGGAGAGCTCTCAAACGGCAATGATATTGACATCGATCGGTTCAATATTGGTGGAGGCTGGTTCCTCAGCAAAAATATACTTGCCAAGGTTGAATATGTAACACAGACCTACGATGGATTTAGTGGTCAATACGAAGAAGGTGAATTTGATGGATTCATGCTTGAAGCAGTGATCAGTTTTTAAAGCATAACTATCCCTAACTAGGCACCTGCCCTAGGTGCAAGCTAAAAGATGACCTCATGATAAAGGCATCATAGCTAATCTTAATTATCTTAGTAAAACTCCCTTTCTTTAAAGCCGCTTCCCCGAAAAGAAGCGGCTTTTTTTATTATCTCATCCCCGGGATCCAAGATCCTGGTTGAAAGGCGTACTGTGCTATCCCGCATTTCTCACAAGGTTTCAAAGTTTGTCATTGTAATGTGCTGCTAATGACCCATCAAAATGATCTAAATACAAAAGCCTCCCCAGGACAACCTTTAGTAACTCTGCGTGTCCTTAAGGACAAGAAAGAGATTAGCCCAGTATTTCATTCAATTCGTGGGTGGTTGATAGGGCTGAAAACAAGTGATATAAGTTGCCCTTTGGCAGAAAGATCTTCTCACTTGCGTTCGAGATGACGGGTTACAGCCTACTGCTCTGCCCTTGGCAAGGGGCCGAAATCAGCAACTAAGCCCCCTCCGTTGTCGTCATTTCGCTCCGATGACTATCGGGAAGAAATCTTCCCCAACTAAGGATCCCCAGCTGAATGGCCTTGCCCTTACTACTACTGCTACTCGTAGTTTACTACTACGCGTGCCGGAGTAAACTACTACATGCGACGTAGCAGACTACTACGAGCGGCGGAGTAGACTACTACACAGGGCGGAGAGGCCTACTCCGAGCAACCGTAGTAGGCCATGGGCAGCCGTTGAGAAAGTAAATTTAACCTGCTGGTGGCTAAACACAGAACAAGGAAAGCACGGAGAAGCACTGAGTGTCCAGAACCTTAGACCATCAACTTTTAACTTTCAACCTTTGACCTTAAGACCTTCGACGAACTATGTGGCTTTCTTAAGATCGAGAGACTGGGTAATCGCCTCCAGCAGTTCCTCAAAGTCGATCGGCTTGAGGAGCAGTTGTGAGGCACCCTCTTGCAGTGCGAGAGTCGCCTCGTCAATACTGTAGTACGCAGTGAGGATGATAATGATTGAGTCTGCAGATAATCGTTTTACTTCCTGCAGGATGTTGAGCCCGTTTCGGCGCGGAAGGCGGAGATCCAACAAAATAATATCGAAAGAATGGGCAAGTATTTCTTCAACTGCTTCTGCACCGTCCTTAGCTACTGTGCAGCTGAAACCCTCCCCAGCCAGGAAGAGTGACAGGGCTTCCCGAATGGTTTGGTCATCGTCTATTATTAAAATTGATTTACCCATATTCTTAGCTTAATAGCAAAGTGTTGGTGTGTTGTACTTTTTAATGCAAGACTGATACCAAAAGTGAACTACGGGGCAAAATTTATTTGTTTGTTAGTGAATGAGTGCCTTAAACAAAGTTGTGAGAAGGATTTATGATCAATATTAATGGAGATACTGGAAGGAGCGGCAAAGAATTTTTGCAGCAGTGCAAGAATGGCGGTGAGTGAGATTGCGCAATTGCAAACAGTAATTGGAAGGGGTTTCAGGAAAGGCCTGAATCTGAAGAACGTTATAAATTAAAGGGTCGTTAAATCGGTTTATTTAGGGTTTTAAAAAATATTCCCGCCGAATTAGTGTACTCCACATAATTGGTACGATGATTGCATTACATACTAACAGGATGACAAAAGTTAACTATTGAACAAATAAACGGAGTAACAATGAAAAGTTTAAGCATCTATATCCTGGGTTTTATGGCCGCATTGGTCACAACCACAGCGATGGCACAAAGTAATACATACCAATTGTTGCCTAAAAGCGAAATGACAATAACGGGAACTTCTACAATCCATGATTGGGAGTGCGATGTAGAAACCATAAATTTAACGGCAGATTTAGCAGATGCTCTCTTTAATGCAGAAGTACCGGTATCTGAAGAATCAATAAAAGCGCTCTCAATTACTGTGCCTGTCAAGAGCATAGAAAGTGGCAAAGGTGGCATGAACAACAAAATTTATGGTGCACTCAAAGAGAAAAAATTTTCAAATGTTGAATACGTTTTTTCCAAGGCTGAACTGGTATCGGGCAGCCAGGAATCGGGTAGCTTTACGCTGAACACCACCGGCCAGTTGACGATCGCCGGCCAAACCCGAAACGTAAGTTTTCCCGTACAGGCCACATTGAGCGGGAGTGATACCATCTCATTTGAGGGCTCTTACTCGCTTAATATGAAAGATTTTGGCGTGGATCCGCCCAGTGCTGTGTTCGGTACCATTAAATCTGGTGAAGAAGTAACGATTTCATTTAATATTGCTGTTGCAAACAAAGCAGTGGCAAACAACAAGTAAATTATATCTTAATCTCGATGTACCGGTCTGTTGCAGACATAGTGACCTCAAGCTTTATCCCCGCAATTGCAGCCATCATAATGTTTATGGCTGCGTGGGGAGTGCCGCAACAGGCCGGCGCACAGGAGATTACCCCTTCCTACACTTCCGGTAATATCGAGATCGCTCCCAAGGGAGCATTATGGCTGGAAGGTAGCGCCTCTATCGTTGATTACCGGTGCTACGCGGAAAGCCTGGCGGGCAACGGGAAAATCGAGAACACATCTCAGCCCACGCAAAACATCCAGGGGGAGGGCGATGTAAAGGTCAAAGTCACCATTCCCGTGAAAGCCCTGGAGTGTGGCAAAAGCAAGATGAACCGCGACCTGTATAACGCACTCAAAGCCGAGAAGCACCCCCAGATTACTTACCAGTTACTACAGGCCGATCTGCTGAGCCAAAGTGTCCATCCCGATTCTACCGGCTGGATGAAGATTCACACTGAGGGCATGCTTGCCATCGCCGGGGTAGAGAAAAAGACCGACCTGGTGGTGGAAGGCCAGCTTATCGGGGATTCTCACTTCCGGGTGAAAGGTGTAAAGCCATTGAATATGCGTGACTTCAATATCGAGCCACCCACCACACTGATGGGACTGATCAAAGCCAGCGAAAAGCTCACGGTACACTTCGATGTTTCAGTAGAGCTGAATAGTGAATGATCTGTTTATATACTCGCTTAACCCACTCCAGCTCCAATCCGCTGAATGCTGATTGGAATGTCCTCTCCCAAGAGCAGAATTTCAGTGAGCCAATTTCCACGTTTTTAAATAACGTCAGTTCGATATAAGGATCACTAAAATTATAGCTGTTATCGCGAGGAGGCTTTGTTACCCTTTTGGACAGCCTCATCCCGAAAGTCGCTAAATCCCACTTGAAAGTTTTTATATCGAACTGACGTTATTTGTAGCTTGTAGAAGTGCCATTTACTACAACTCTATCCTGTACCGCTCCATTTTACGATACAGCGTAGAGGGATCGATGCCCAGCAGGCGCGCCGTCTCCGATTTGTTGCCGTCCGTTCGTTTGAGCACACTTTTGATGTGGTGCTTTTCAAAGGCCTGCACAGCAGAGTCGAGCGACTGGCTGTCAAGCTCTATCTTTTCCTCGGTATTCCGTATAGAGGCCGGCAGGTCGCCAATTGTGATATGATCCTCGGTGCCCAGCAGTACGGCGCGCTCAATGACATTTTCCAGCTCGCGGACGTTCCCTCTCCAGTCGTAGGAAATCAGCGCGGTCATGGCATCGCTGGTTATTCCTTTGACCGCCCGGTTTAGCTCGCGGTTGTACTTGTTTAGGAAATGATGGGTGAGCACCGGGATATCTTCTTTACGCTCAGAGAGCGACGGCATCGAGATCTCCACCACGTTGAGCCGGAAATAGAGATCCTCCCGGAAATTGCCCTTTTCCACCTCTTCTTTAAGGTCCCGGTTAGTCGCAGTAATAATGCGGGCATCAAAGTTTACGGTTTGATTTGATCCCACCGGTTTCACCTCTTTTTCCTGGAGCACCCGTAGCAGGTTGACCTGCACGTTGGGAGGCAGCTCCCCGATCTCGTCGAGGAACACCGTTCCACCGTTGGCCGCTTCAAAGATGCCCTCGTGATCTTTTTCGGCACCGGTGAAAGCTCCTTTTTTATAGCCGAAAAGTTCCGCTTCCACAAGGTCATCGGGGATGGAGCCACAATTCAATGCCAGGAATGGTTTTTTGGACCGGTCGCTATTGGAGTGTATGGCACGCGCCACCAGCTCTTTCCCCGTGCCACTGGCGCCGGTGATCAGGATATGGGTGGAAGCGTTGCTTACCCGGCTGATCATGTCGTACACCTGCTTCATCGCCTCGCTTTCACCAATGATATGGTTGAAGTTGAACTTGCGGTCAATCTGCTCGCGCAGGTAGCGGTTTTCCTGGATCAACTCCTTGTGTTCCAGCAGGTTTTGTATCCGGATAATGACCTCTTCAAAGTCGACCGGTTTCAGGATGTAGTCAGAAGCTCCCTGTCGCAGTGCTTCCACGGCCGTCTCCACCGTGGCGTGCGCAGTGATGATAATCGTGAGCGTTTGCGAAGAGAGCTGCTTCGTTTTTTGCAGCACTTCAATACCATCGGCCCCGGGCATCTTAAGGTCGGTAATAAGGATATCAAATCGCCCCTCCTGGATGGCCTGGATCGCCTCTTCCCCATCGCTGGCAGTATGGCATTTGTACCCCTCATCCTCCAGTACCATGGATAGCGTTTCCCTGATCTCCTTTTCATCGTCGGCTATTAAAATTGATCCTTTCATCTACTGTTGTGGCTGGTTGTTGTAAGTTCTGATTGGTAGTACAATATTGAACGTCGTCCCCTCCCCGGGCGTGGAGTCTACCGCAATGTTGCCGCCCATTTTGTTGATGATACCGTGACTCACCGATAGTCCGAGTCCGGTGCCGGCACCCACTTCCTTGGTGGTGAAGAAGGGCTCAAAAATGTGATCCATGTGTTCCTCTGTTATACCTGTGCCGATGTCCGAGACTTTGATCTGAATGCCATCGGGTTCTTTGGTGCGGGTGGTTTCGACAATAATTTTTGGCTCTTCAATCTCCTTCATGGCATCCACGGCGTTGAGTAGCAGGTTGACCAGCACCTGGTGAATATGATCGGGTACGCAGAGGACTTCCGGCAGATTGGGACTCAGCTCCAGGTTGAAATTCACATCGCGGCAACGGGCATCATGCTTGAGCAGCCCCACCGCCGATTCGATGATACGATTGACCTGTGTTTCCTTGCGGTCCAGGCTGGAGGGGCGGGAGAAGTCCACCAGGTCGCGCACAATTTTGTTGATTCGCTGTATCTGCTCGCGGACCTTTGCCAGTTGTTCCCGGGCAAAGTCATCTTCCGTTCTGCGCAGAACGAGCTGGGTCAGCGAAGAGATGGCGGTAAGTGGATTACCGATCTCATGCGCCACCCCGGCTGCCATGTGTCCGACGGCTGCCAGCCGTTCCGACTGCTGCACCTGCTCCTCCCGCATGCGCAACTCCGTCAAATCCCGCAGCACCTGCGACCGCCCCACGATTTCCCCGTCTACATCCCGGATAAACGATTCCGTCAGACTGACCAACACGCGTTTCCCGCTCTTGGTCAGGCGCTCGGTTTCATAATTTTGCACGTAGCCACGGTAGGTCATGCCAAATTCCAGGCAGTCGAGTTCGCGTGCTTCCAGCAGGTCCTCCGGGATAAAGATTTTCATCGATTTACCAATAATCTCTTCCCGGTTCCACCCAAATATCTTTTCTGCACCCCGATTCCAAGAAGTAATCGTATCATCATTATTGACAGAGATAATGGCATCTGCAGAATGCTCAATAATATCTTTGTAGCGCCCTTCGGCGACTTCCAGCTTGTCTTCATACAGCTGACGGTAGTTGTAGACGGTCCAGGCCGCCCATGATACGAGCAGGAAGGCTACCAGCACGCCCCGGGTAAAATAGAGCCAGCGCAGTGTGCTGAGCGAAGGGTTTTCCAGGATAGTAAGCTGAACGATCTCAAAAAAGCCAAAAACCGCACCCAGTATCAGCAGGGAGGTGAACAACAGGTACCCCAGCCGCACATATTTAAAAAATTTAAGTAATTCCCTCATCGAATCGGCTTATCGGTTCGGGAGCTCGCAATTGCAGCGGCTCCATCTCAACCCTTGAAGATGCGGAATTGTAAGCTTTAAATCATCTACCATAATCCCAGCAGGCGCCGCATGGTTACAATCTGCCCGGTATGATATGAGTTGTGGTCGATAACCAGGATGGCTTCCCGAAACAGGGTCTGGCCGTCGCCGTGTGGAAACGGTTCAAACAGGTCGTTCTTAGGATCTTTTACCAGCTCCACCATCTGTTGCAGGTCAGATTCGATCTGTTTGATTGAGTCTTTCCACTCCTTTGTGCCTGATGGTGCAGCGTTGGTAGGCCAGTAACCCTTTGGCCACTCAGGCGACTGGTAGTCAGGATCGATGCAAAACTGCACAATATCGGACTGCGCGATGCGGATATGCTCGACAAGCTGCCAGATGGAATAGGGAAGCGAGTCGGGCTGAATGCCGACCTCATTGGGGGTGAGTCCCGACACAGCATTGCTAAAACTGGTGTGGGCATGTTCGTTAACGAGTTGGTCAAGCAGGTGTTCTCTAAGCTTATCCATCGCTAAAAAATGTTGTGTGATAAAGTTGGTTTGGTAGGAAATATAAATCAGCCAGGGAGGGAAGAAAAAAGAAAAAGCCCTCGGTCGAGGACTTTGTTTCAGACAACTGTTAATAATATAAGGTGTAGACCCTATACAGATCAAGTAAACTTTTTGTTAGTAGGTTAATGTATAAGTAATACATAAATAAGATTGAGTTTTATGTATTTAACATATAGTTTTTATCACTCAAAATTTTGAGTGATAACTAATTAAATCTGGATTTTAAAAGCTTATTTATGCCTAAACAGATAGGAAGCCTTACGTTATACTCCGTAGATGATCTCCACGAAAAGCTTGGTCTCAGCAAGATGACCATCCGTGCTTACCTGCGTGAGGGCAAGATTCGGGCGCGAAAGCTGGGGGTGCAATGGTACGTGACCGAAGAAGCATTGCGCGAGTATTTTGATGAACCGGCGGCGGGTAATGCTACTCAAAAGAAGGAAAAGAAATCAACGGGCAACTTTCGGTATGTAGTGAAGGGGATCAACGACCTGGTCAGTGAGAAGCAGGAGTGCGAAACGCTGGATGAGACGATTGAATGCATTGAAAACCAAGCGATCATCAGCCTTTTCCAGGTAGCGGTAATTAACAAAGAAACTGACGAGGTGGAAGAACTGATTAAAGCCCGTGACTTTCTGGATCGCTACAAGAAGTGATGTGATTAAATAAATAGCAAATGGCAATAAGAAAATATCAAACCAGGTTTGTTATTTGTGTTTTGAGATTTGAACATTTTATTAACCATCATGCAAACAAAGAATTTTAGAGAAACCAATTTTATATATGCTGAAAAAAGATGATACAAAACTCGAAATCTTTGGATTTGGAGAGGAAGAATCTGACAAGTTTTATGCCCTGGTCAATTTGAATAAAAGTCCCGATGGCATCGACCTGGAGCAACTTTCCCTGGCAGACCCCCGAAAATTTGATGAAGAGCTCAACAAAATGGGGTGCATCCTGCTGCTCAAAGGAGAGGAAGTGAATGAGCTTATTAAACGTGGAGACATAGAAGACACCGATCTACACAAATCACTCTACGAACTTGCCGTGGAAGAGGAAATAATTAAGTGATGGGAGATGTGAGACAGCAGAGGTGAGACGAACACCCTAAGTACCGCGAGCTTCAGCTCGCGAGAGTTGTTATTGGTAAAGGGATGATTTGTTGACAACTAGTAGTCAGGTAAATGTATGTTTCCCAATAACAATATCGCTGGCGCGGATAGATTTAATCACCGGGTTAATACCTATACTTTTACCTTCTTAGTGATAATTCCACTACGGTGAAAATAAGCAATGTGTCATCCTGAAATTGTTTCAGGATCTCGTAAAGCTCATGAAATTGATCTCGCTTTTAAAATATTATCAATGACTCTTTCCTTGCAAAATCCCCGGTAACTTTCAGTTTAGGATGATACCTTTTGCGAGCTGAAGCTCGCAGTACTATCTCTAAGCAATGTATTTCACACCTCGAAAGGGCCCTCCTGCTGCCACCAGTGCCAGGTTCGCAGTATAGTGATGGCGGTCTTTCCATCTGAAATTTCGCCGGAATAAACCATCTCCACCGCCTCGCGAAAAGGGAGTCGTGCCTTTACCAGAAATTCATCGTCATCCACCGCCTGTTCAAACTCTTCGATATCCCAGGCGACATAAAGATGAATGATCTCGTCCGTGTAACCAATACTCGGATAAAAATGCCCAATGTAGTGAAACTGCTGGCAGGTCAGTCCTGCTTCTTCCTGCAGTTCACGCACGGCGGTGCTGTCGGCTGTTTCCCCGGGATCAATTTTACCGGCCGGGGCCTCATAAAAAATCTGGCTCACCGGGTAGCGGAACTGCTTGACCAGCATCACATCGCCGTTTTCAAAAACAGGCAACACGGCCGATGCCCCCGGGTGTTTTATCCACTCGCGGGTCGATTCCGAGCCGTCGGGAAGCTTGGCTTCATCAAAAAATACGTGCAGCAGGCGGCCGTCGAAGATCTCCTTCGAGCTGATTCTGCGCTCAATAAGTTTCTGGCTCTCTGATAATATGCTCATCGGGTAAACTCCTTTTCTTTTCCAATTGAATTCATACCTTTGATGATCGAAGTATAACTATTTAGTGTGGCCAGAAACAGTGGAAAATAAACCGAAGAAGACACCTAAAATTGAAGTCAGGGATAAAATTATTACATGGTCCAACGCTATCTCTGCTTCAAGAACCATAATCTCATTCCCTGTCATTTACCTTCACTATGTCAATAACTACCAGGTAACCTGGCCCATTATCGTGCTTCTCATTTACGGGGTTATTTCCGATTACCTGGATGGCATAATAGCGCGAAAAACCGATCAAGTCTCAGAACTCGGCAAAGTGCTCGATCCCATTGCCGACAAGCTTACCGCTTTTTTCCTGTTTATCTATACGGTGTATATCGGGTTTATTCCACTCTGGTTCTTCGCCCTTGCCGTCTTCAGGGACCTCCTTATCTTGTCAGGATCAATCTATATAAAAATAAATCGTGGTAAAGTGGCTATGGCCGTGACTTCCGGCAAATTTGCTGTAAATGGGCTGGCAGCCTACTGGCTGAGTGTATTCCTTTTCCCGGAGGCCGTGCCGTTTCATTTTTTCTTTATGGGGAACGCCATTGCGCTAATGGTTTTCTCGTTTTTTGATTATCTTCAACGTTTTAATGAGATCACGCGCGGTGCAGAATTCAGCTAATGGAACCTGGAGAAACCAAATGAGGTTCATGAAGCGTGAATCCGATGTTTCGCAGCGTAATGTTAACTAGTTTCAATGTAGAATCCGTACATGGGTATTTTAGAAAAGCTTGGACTTAAGAAGAAAGAGAAAGTCGATAAAGGGGTCGAAAAGAGTCGCTCCTCCCTGTTGGAGAAAATCGGCAAGGCGGTCGCCGGGAAAAATACGGTAGATGATGCCGTCCTTGATGAGCTTGAGGAGATCCTGATTACATCCGATGTAGGGGTTCAGACGACGCTTCAGATAATTGACCGCATCGAGGCACGTGTTTCGCGCGACAAGTATCTTACGGAAAGTGAACTGCAAAGTATGCTGCAGGAGGAGATTATTGGCTTGCTGAAGGAGAGCTCGGTCGACAAGCCCGCCGAATTTGATGCCGAGTTTCCCCAAAAGCCGCATGTTATCTTGGTTGTCGGAGTGAATGGCGTTGGAAAAACCACCACAATCGGTAAGCTGGCCTATCTCTACAAGCAGGCCGGAAAAAAAGTGATGATCGGGGCGGCCGATACATTTCGGGCGGCTGCCGTAGATCAGCTTAAGATCTGGAGCGAGCGCGCCGATGTGCCGCTCATTGAGCAGGGACAGGGTGCGGATCCCGCTGCTGTGGCCTATGATACCGTTTCGGCAGCAAAATCACGGGGTGCCGACGTCGCCATCGTGGATACGGCCGGGCGGCTGCACAACAAAAAGTCGCTGATGGATGAGCTGGCAAAAATTAAGCGCGTCATCGGGAAAGTGGTTGAAGGCGCACCCCATGAAGTGATGCTGGTGCTCGACGCCTCTACTGGTCAAAACGCTATGCAGCAGGCCGAAGCCTTCACTTCGTTTGTAGATATCACCGGCCTGGTACTGACCAAGCTCGACGGGACAGCAAAAGGTGGGATTGTGCTCGGAATTTCCCATGAATTTAATGTGCCGGTGAAATATATTGGCGTAGGTGAGGATATTGATGATCTTCAGGTTTTTGACCGGGAGCTTTTTGTACATTCCCTGTTTGGTGAATAACCAAATGCTTTGATCAGCCCTTAACTTGGCACCCCATCTGCTGAAACTTACACAGCTATTGCTCTGATTCGTTAACAAATGGTGGTGAAATATGGCCTTGAAAAGGTATAGTTTCGTTATTCAGAAGGTGATCAGTATATCCTTGCTGTTCATTGCAATCTGGGTATTCCGGGCTGAAGCACAAATCGCTGCTCCTGATACGCTTCAAGCCCACCGTTTATTTCAGAAAGCCGACTCCCTCCAAACCCATGCGCGTTACGATTCTTCTGACCATTACTTCAACCGCGCAGCAGAGCTCTTCGAAAAGCATGGTGTCTGGCAAAGAGTGATTGACAGCCAAATTAACCTGGGAGAGAACAAAATTGAGGCCGGAAGATATGAACGTGCAAAAGAGATTATTTCAGGAACAGGGAAGCTGATACAACGCTATGCTGCTGACGAACCTGCCCCTCAAGTGAAGGTATGGCAGCTGCTTGCAAGGCTGGATATCGAGCAGTCGCGCTACCAACAGGCCATGGCCCATCTGGAAAAAAGTCTTACCCTTTTGGCTGAGCATGCCGGAACCCTTCGAAAACTAAGAGCCGAACTTATATTCCTGAGAGGTAATGTGTTTGACAGCCAGGGAAAATATGAGAAGGCCCTGGATCAGTATTTTGAATCACTTGACCTGGGCAATCGTGCGGAAAATCCGGATGCGCTTTTTACTGGTCAGCTTTACAACAGCATAGGCGTTACATACCAGAAGATGGCCCGGCACGAAATGGCCCTGCAATACCTGCAAAAAAGCATCGATATCGACCGGCAGGCCTTGGGCCCAAACCATCCCGATGTGTCCGCAGGCCTCAATAATATCGCGATTATAAAGTACTACCAGGGCGACTACCAGCAGGCGCTTGATTATATGAAAGAGGCCACCCAGACGCTGAGCAACTATTGGGGCGAAAATCACCCTCAAGTGGCAGTGGGGTATAATAATATCAGCATCGTTTATTCCGAAATGGGCCAGCTCCAGGAAGCGATCAGCTATATGGAAAGGTCGATTGCTATCAAGAGAAAACTGATTGGGGAAGTGAACCTGGATGTGGCCATTGGCTATCAAAATCTGGGCGCGCTGCATTACGACCTTGAGGAGTATGACCAAGCAATTGCGAATTATCACAAAGCACTGGACCTGCACCGCCAGATATTCGATGGCGGACACCCGGAGATTGCCAACGTCTATGCCAACCTCGGTGAAGCCTATACCGCAAAAAAGGAATACAGAAATGCCCTGGAGTACCTGCAGAAAGACCTGGAGATGAATACGGGGCTGCTGGGGGGACAACACCCGTTTATTGCAGATACACACACCAAGATCGGGCAGAATTTTGAACATTTAGACGAGCCGGGAACAGCGCTAGTTCATTACCGGAAAGCTATTTCAATACTGGTTGATGAGAGTGCATCGGAGTCCAGCTCCCAAAACCAGTCATTTGACAGCGTCACCCATCCCGTTTTTCTTATGGAAGCACTTCAGGGGAAAGGGAGTGCCCATCGTTCCTTGTTCCTACAAGACGGGAGAATGGAAGATTTGCGACAGGCATTCGAAACCTACCTTGATGCCTCAATACTGATCAGAAAGATGCAGACCGACTACAGGAGTGATGAATCCAAGCTCATGCTGGGCACACGGGCCGATGAAATTTATGATGCCGGGCTGGAGACTTCGTATGACCTCTATGAACAAACTGGGGATCCCCGGCAGATACAGTACGCACTTTACTTTGCAGAGCAGGGCAAGGCGCAAGTACTTTTGGAGCAGCTATTGGAAACAAACGCCCAGAGTTTTGCCGGTATCCCGGACTCACTGGTGGCCCACGAACGTAATATACGCCGCGATCTCACGCGACTACATCGACAGATAAAAGAAAAAACGGGGCAGGAAAAGCATATCGATTCGGTACAGACATCCGCCCTGCAGGACTCGGTATATATCCTCAAGCAAAAGCTAAATAATCATATAGAATCACTGGAGCAAACCTATCCTGAATACCACCAGCTGAAGTACCAGGATATCAATATTACGCCACAGGAGATTCAGCGCCTGCTGGAACCCGGCCAGACCTTGATCGAGTATTCGTTGGTAAAAAATGAAGTTTATGCATTTGTGATAACCCAGGAGCAGGTTACCTTGAAAAAAATGGAGGTTGATTCTACCCTTGCCGCCCAGGTGCGCAATTTTCGGCAAGCCGTTGTTGACGAAAACCACCAAGCCTATACTGAACTTTCATATACCCTTTATCGCCAGCTTTTCCAGCCTCTGGAAAGCAGCATCAGTGGCAACAGTTTATTCATTATACCTGACGGCGCGTTGCACTACCTTCCATTTGAGGCGCTGATCTCTCAATCTGCCGGAGGCACCGGTGATTACACTTCATTGTCGTACCTGTTGAAAAGTTTCAGCATTTCCTATTCGCCCTCGGCAACACTTGTAAAATACTGGAGCCGTAAATCCCAAGTTCCCTCAAAAACGGATAAATCCTTCCTGGCCTTTGCACCGGTTTTTTCCAGTGCGGAAATGACCGCCTCAAAAGAAAGTCAGGACAGGCGCCTACCGCCAAGAACAGCCTTGCCGCTCAGCCGGTATGAAGTGCAGCAGGTTGATTCCATCATGAGCATGCAGGGGTATGGCACCGATCTTTATCTCAATAGGCAGGCTTCAGAAAGAGCATTTAAGGCGTCTGCGCTCGACAGGTATGAAATCATACATCTCGCTACGCATGCATACATGGCGGATGATCCTGAAATCGATCCAGGCATCTATTTTGCAGAAGAACCGGACCTGAAGGAAGATGGGATCTTGCGGCTGGAGGAGGTGTACAACCTTAATCTGAATGCAAAACTGGTCGTGCTCAGTGCTTGTGAAACGGGGCTTGGGAACTTTTATGAGGGCGAAGGGGTGATGAGTCTGGCCCGGGCGTTTGAGTATGCCGGCGCGCAAAACCTGCTGGTGTCTCTCTGGAAGGTTGATGACCGCTCCACTGCGGAGTTGATGATCGAGTTTTACAACAGTATGCTTGTTGAAGGTACAATGCGGGAAGCTATGCGGCAGGCCAAGCTGCACCTGATGAATGACAGGCGTTATGCCTCTCCCCGGTTTTGGGCACCGTTTATATTGCTGGGTAGATAAATATTGAAGGGTGGGGATTAGTAAAACGGGACCAATCCAAAAACAGATCAGCCCCGCCGGTACTATTGTTTATGTGATGAAGAAATTTGTTCCCTAACCATCCTCTTCATCTGGGAAATGGTCATCGGAATCCTGCCCTCCTGAGCCATCATCTTGACCATTTGGAAGATTATTGAGTGTTAAGCTTTTATCATCAATTAGTAACATAGCCTAGCTCCTGTTAATTAAGGATTATTGTTTAATAATATATGACCATCACCCTATAGACCGCTGCCAAGCCAAATCCTTACAAAAAAATTTAAATTAATTGGTTTTTAAGGTTTTTAACTCTTTTCAGCTATAATTTTTTTCCCTTAATTGTGTGCACAAATAAAATTAAGAGGATAACTGTTGTGAATATGCTCTCGCATCGAGGTGTGATTATCGTTCTTGCTCTCCTTTTGCTGCCGTTTATGGCAGAAGGACAGCACCAGCCGCTTGCTGACTCACTTGCTTCGATTGGCTCAGAATATATAGAGAGGGGGAATTTCAAAGAAGCCGAGTTTTACCTTTCTGAAGCCGTAAATATGTATCAAAAGAATGGGACTAAGGACACGACCCGGTATGTTGATATCCTTTTTGATCTGACAGAATCACTGTATCAGCGGGCAAAATATGATGAGGCGATATCACGGCTGAATATTATCAAGCCGCTTGTTCAAGAGAACAAAGATGTCGGGAACTTAGTGCTGGTTCACAACTATATGGGCTTGATCTTAAAATACCAGAGCCATTATCCTGCCGCACAGGAGCAATATCAGAAAGCGCTGGAGCTGGCAATTCAGAGCAATGATTCGCTGATGATTGCAATTATCCATGATAACCTGGGTGGAGTAAATCGTGCACTGGGTGATTATCCCAGGGCCCTGGAACACAGCAAGCAGGCGCTTGAACTTTTTAATAATGTAGGTACTGACCATAATGTCGCGATTACCCTCAACAACATCGGACTGGTCTATAATTACCTTTCGATGTATGACCGGGCATACGACTATTTTTCCCGGAGCCTGGAATTGAGCAAAACCCTGGACAACACAGCCCGGCTAACCACAGCCTATCTGAATATGGGAATGGTGCATTATAACCTGGGTAACTACGACCAGGCATTGATTTCTTACCAAAAAGCCCTTGAATATGTTCGCCAAACCGGGAATCCCGTTAAACAGGGACATTTGTTAGTGAATTTGGGTAATCTCTATCACCAGTTGGGAGATTCCAAAAAATCCCTGGAATACTATCAGGAGAGCCTGGAGTTGGTCATGGCCCACAACATTACATCGCCCGCAGAGCTCTCCACTAAGTACAAAAACATTGCGACCCGGCAGGTAGACCTGGGGCAGATGGAGAAAGCCCGGGCCAATTACCATAAAGCCCTTGAGATGCGCAAAAAGACCGGCAACATCCGGGAGATCGCCCTCTCTTACCTGGATATTGCGCAGCTGGAGCGCCAGCGAAATGCACTGGATAATGCCCGCAAATATGCCATGCGAAGTAAAGAGATTGCTGATTCTACCCAGATAGGAGATCTTAAAGTGGACGTAAGTGTTGTACTGGGGAGTATTCAGCGAGATATGGGAAACCCTGAAAAGGCCATTGGCTACTTTCGTGATGCCTATCATCAAGGACAATCCCTTTCCACCCAAGAGACTCTGAAGCCGCTCTCTCTGCTGGCGCACACCTTTGATGACATGGAGTCTGACAGCGCCATTTATTACGGAAACCGGTTGGTGGAGACTATTGAAAGCAACCGTAGCAAAGTGGGGGAGCTGTCAAGCCTCAAGTCCGGCTTTTTTGAAGGGTATTCCGATTTTTATGTCGACCTCGCCTCATGGGTGTTGAAGTACCACGGCGATGAAAGCCGGGCTTTTGGACTGGTGGAGGCATCGAGAGCCCGAAGCTTGCTGGATGAGCTGGTACAGGCCTCCCAGAATCTAGACCAAGAGCTTTCAGTGGAAACGCGATTAAAAAAACAACAGATGTTAGAGGCCATCGAGACGCTGCAGGCACGAATAGATACTACGCCTGATCCCTCTCAAAACAGGAAGATTCAGAGCAAGCTGCGCGATGCAGAACTGGAATATGCTGCATTTATGAACCAAATTCGGGCTCAGAATCCCGGCTATAAAAAGCTGGAATATCCCTCTCCCATATCGGCTGAGGCAGCCACTGCATTGGTAGGCGACCAAACGGCGATCCTGGAATATGCCTTTGCCGGGGATGAACTGCTCATATTTTTGATTACGCCAGGTAACATAAGGGTGGAAAGGGTAGAAATTGAGAATGCCAGTGAAAAGCTGACGCAGCTGGTAGAACGTTTCCGCGATCAGATTTTGGCCCACGCCCAGCCAACTGTGCTGGAGACAGCCTCAAATAAATTGGTTCCTTACTTGATTGAACCGTTTTATAGTGAACTGGCGGAATATGCCAATCTTATGATTATTCCTGACGAAGTACTGGCATATATGCCGTTTGAGGCACTTAGGATTGAGGACCGATTTTTGGTTGAGCAGTTCAGCGTAAAATACGCGCCCTCAATGACTACTTTTTCGCTGCTTCGAGACAAAAAGCGGCAACACACGGCCCATGAGCGGCAGATGCTGGCCATAGCGGGTTCAAATTTTGGCGGTACGTCCAGCCCATTGCGGCGCGGAGAGGCCTATCCCCCACTCCCTGCGACCCTGGCGGAGGTCGATTCCATTGCTACGAAGTTTGCAGATGCTGATGTGTTCAGAGAGGGCAATTTCAGCGAGCAGTTTGTGAAGGAGAATCTCAGCAAGAACTACCGGTTTATTCACCTGGCCACGCACGGTATCATTGACGAGGATTATCCCAATTTGAGCGGGTTGGCACTCTCCTCGGCCCCGCAGGAAGCCTCCGGGAAAGAGGATGGCATGCTGCGCAGCTCAGAAATCTACCAGCTCAACATCAATTCCGACATGGTGGTGCTGAGCGCCTGCAACACGGGATTGGGTAAAATGGTGAATGGTGAAGGTCTGTTGGGGCTTCAGCGCTCCTTTTTCTATGCGGGGGTGCCCACGGTGAGCGTCAGCCTCTGGAATGTCTATGATCGCTCTACGGCCTATTTTATGGACCAGTTTTACAGCGCGCTGCTCACTTCAGGTGAGTCGGAAGGTTCCGGCTGGGGCTGGGACTCGCTGCTGCGATGGGCGGGGTGGGACAGCTCGGTGCCGTTTGGCAGTGCCGCCCCTGCCATGCGCCAGGCCAAGCTCCAGATGATCAACCATCCCCTGTTTCATCACCCAGTGTATTGGGCGCCGTTCGTGGTTTTGGGAAGGTGAGGAAAGAATTCATAAAACGTCGTAAAACATGTAGGGGCACGGTGCACCGTGCCCCTACAGAATAAGCCCAATCTACAACTTTGGAGCTGGAATTCACATCTCGTTCCTCCGGTGCGGAATTTCAGCCCAGTACCTCCGGTACCTTACCCTTAAGAAAATGTGGGGCGTGGCAGTGACCCGCAACCTCTTTCACCGCGGCTGCGCCCTCGTAATCTCGATGAACTCCTCGTTGTCGACTGCAGGTGGAGTTTCTTCGTTGGCTACCACAACGGTTGTAGCATAGATTGTGCGGATGATCCTGGCCATCTTCTCAAACTGAATTTTGTGGATCTCGTCGGACGGGCGGTGATAGTCTTCGTGAACACCGGTAAAGAAAAAGGCGAACGGTACACGGTGGCGTCCGAAGTTCCAGTGGTCGCTGCGGCGGTAAAACTGGTTGGGATCCTGCAGGTCGTTATAGCCTTTATCCAGTGTGATATTACCGGACTTGGCATTCGCCACTTTCATCAGGCTGTCCAGTTCAGAGGATATGATCTCACTGCCGATGATATAGGCGTAATCGGTGACGCCCTCAGCTTTATGGGTCGAATCCACCCTCCCGATCATGTCGATATTGATGTTGGCCACGGTCTTGTCCATCGGGAAGATCGGGTGGTCGGAGTAGTAGCGAGAGCCGAACAGGCCTTTCTCCTCCGCAGAGACATGCAAAAAAAGGATGCTTCTCTTGGGGGCGTGGTCATCCGTTTTAGCCTGTGTGAGAGCCTTGGCAATGTTTAGCAGGGCTACGGTGCCGCTTCCGTCATCGTCGGCCCCGTTGTAGATCGTGTCCCCGGTGGAGTCGGGCGCCCCGATGCCCACATGATCGTAATGGGAGGTCAGTACTACGACCTCATCTTTCAGCTCGGGATCTGAACCTTCGAGCAGGGCTACTACATTCTTGGTTTCCATGGTCGGGCTGGAAGTGTAGGGTATGTGCGTAAGAAAATACCCGGTTTGTTGGGGAGAAAACCCGTTGATATTATTGATCAGCTGTTGCCGGTATTTTAGCAGTGCTTGCGGACCCTCTTTAATATCCAAAATGCGCGCTGCCATGCTGGGTTTAACCATGTTATATCCCATCGGGAGTCCGGGGTCACCGTTTTCAAGATATTTCAGTTCATACTGGTTGGGTTCGGAGTATGCAAGGCGCGTAATCTCATTAGCCGAGGCCTGGTATCCTGCTTCCCCCATCTGGGCCGGTATAATGAGAATGCCGGCTGCTCTCTTTTCTTTGATGATGGTATCAAACCGCGTCTGCCCGGTAACCCCCGGATCGATTAGGGTGTCGCCCTGCACGACATGAGGAATTTGTTGAAAAACCATCACCCACTTCCCTTCCAGGTCCATATTACCGAGGTGGTTAATGCCACGGGAAGGATCTTCTATCCCGAACCCGGCAAACACAATCCCCCCGGAAAGGGTATCACTTCCGCCAAAAGAACGAAGAAAGTTGGCAGTCAACTGTTCGCTTTCTACAGAGCGATCGACAAGCCCCCCATCACGGGACAGTTCAAAAACCGTGCTGTCTCGTTTGATGGCACTAAGATTGAAGTGCTGGAAATAGGTGTCTTCATCTCCCACTGGCTGCAATCCCATCTCCCGGTACTGGTCAGCCAGGTAGCGGGCGGCAATTTTTAATCCTCGGCTGCCGGTGTCTCGTCCCTGTAGTGAGTCATGGGAAAGTACCGAGAGGTGTTTTTTTAAATACGTGGTGTCAATTTCATCCTGGTATGGCAACAGTTGAGCCGTGTTATTCTCAATCGTGGTTGTTTGAGCGCAGGAAATCCCGGTCACGCTGAGAAAGAGTAAAATGGGGCCCAGTGCCGAAGAAATGAATGAAGTGATATTCTTCATAGCCAAAAAGTGGTTAGGTTTAAAGCATTATAAGTGCTCATTTTCCGATTTCAGCACTTATAACTCACATGAATAGTATTTTATTCTGTTTCTTAGGGGCGCATTGAGTCTCCGATAATTTCATCTACAGGGCGCAGGTCCAGGTAAAATTCAGTGGGATCGTCCTCATCGATGTAGAGGCTGATCTGCTGTTCTTTCAGCATCTCCAGCGTGGCCAGGAAGGTGACCACAACTTTGGTTTTGCTTCCCAGTTCAAGGCATATGGCTTTGAAAGACGTTCGCCCTCTGTTATGGAGTTTCTCCAGGATATATTCGGTCTGATCTTCAATGGTGAGCCCGATCTTTTCCACATGATGGGCCGTCGGCTTGTTCTCAGCCTGCGTGAGCACCTTGTTGAAAGCCGCCATCAGGTCGAAGATAGTGACATCCTTCATCGCCTCCCCGGTGGCCTGTTTTTCTACGTCATCTACTTTGAAATAGCCGCGGTAGTGAGTCTTTTGTGCCTGTTCCTCAATATCCGACATCTTTTCGGCGGCCTCTTTGTAGCGCTTGTACTCCAACAACCGTTGCACAAGCTCATACCGGGGATCGCTCTCATCCATCTCATCATCATCGGAGTCCTCTTGGGGCAGCATCATGCGGGCTTTAATCGACATCAGCATGCTGGCCATCAGGATAAATTCGCTGGCGACCTCAAGATCCAGCTCCTCCATCAGGTGGATATATTCCAGGAACTCTTCGGTGATGTAGGATATCGGTATGTCATAGATATCGAGCTCATCCCGCTTGATAAAAAAGAGCAACAGGTCAAGCGGACCTTCAAAATTTTTAAGCTGAACTCGGTACATAGGCGTCTATTTTACTGTAAAACTCGGATAAATAATTATGGAGACCTTTGCGGAACCGTTGTTTTGCCCAATCTCGGTATTTTCGCGAATTTGAAATCCTCACTTATGGCTAATAAGCTCCGGTTTCAAATTCGCTCAGGCTTTGACCTTGGACAAAACCCCTGGTTCAGCAAAGCCCTCTTATGTCAAATTCCATAAAAAAACAGAAACCGACTGAATACCAGTGATGTCGGCCACAAATTTTATATAGCACAACCCGAAATTGTGACAATTAAGAGCAAATATATCAAATGATGACAGACTTTTTAGGTAAAAAAGTAATTTTTAATAGTGATTTGAGTGCCGATGCATTATTCTGGTATGTTTTTAATACCTTTGGTTGACGTGAAAAAGGGGTATACCGTGAACAATTAGTCTAAACAGTTTAGTTGGATGGATTATTCAGAGTTGGTAGAAGCTCTTCAGAATGGAGATGATGTGCGTGTAAATGAGATGCTCAAAGAGATTATACCACGATTAGTCAGGTTTTTGCAGATACATATGGGGGCTTCCAAAAGTGATGCCGAAGACAGTGTGCAACAAGCCATGGAACCCGGGTTGGATGCGATTCGTGAGCATAGTCTGGACAGCAATGATGCGGTATTAAGCTACCTGATTAGTACCTGCAAGAACACCTACCTGAAATTTATGGAGAAAAAAAGGGAGGTCAACTACGACCGGGTTCCAAGCTCAGAGTTTCATCTGCCAAACCAGATGGAATCGATATTGGACAAGGAGCGGAAGCGAATATTGAAGCGCTGCATGGAAGAGCTCCAGGAAATGTACCGAAAATTCATGCAATACTGGTTCGACCATCCCGATTGCCAGGCAGAGGCCGTAGCGGCAGAATTCAACCTCAGCGTAAGCAATGTTTGGACCCGAAAACACCGTATAATCAAGAAGTTAAACCGGTGCTACAAGAAAAAAAGCAATAAATAAAAATTTTTTTGTAAGGAATTGCATTCTCATCGGTCTATATAGTAAACGGTACCCATAAAACATGGTATAGACCATGAAAATGAATCGAAATAATAAAATACTAGTGTAATGAATCATCAATCAGGAGATATCAAGATCATTAAACAGATTGATGCTTATATAAAAGGTCAGCTATCTGATAAAGAGACAGAAGAACTGTGGATTAGCCTCCTCAAAAATCAAGAGCATCTCGATTACCTGGAAACCGAACTGGCGGTCAAGTCGATCCTTGAAGAAAAACAGGGGCGAACCGGCGGCAGGGAGAATGACAAAGTTTCTGAGTTGCAGAAATCCTGGAAGTGGATCGCTGCAGCAGCTTCGGTTGCTATCTTGGTTATTGCCATCAATTTTTTCAAACTCGATGGCTCTCAGCCTCTTGCAGATCAGACAATCGACAGCATCAATATGACCAATAACCTCGCAGCCCCCATGGTTATGCGTTCGCAGAAGTCCGAACTCACCGGGGCAGACTCGTTGATGAACGTGGGCTTTCAAGCGGCGCTTTCGGGTAATATTGCCCGGGCGGTCCGAATGTATGAAGATGTGACCCGGCAATATGAAGATGCCCCCGTAGCAGCACGTGCTCACCTCAATATCGGCATAATCAAATATAACAACGGTGAGTTCAAGCCGGCCTCCCGGGCGTTTCAGCAAACACTTTCTATCGTGGAAGACGACAAAGTGTTGCAGGAAAAGGCGTATTGGTACTTGGGCAATGCATATGTCAATATCGACAGCCTGGAACAGGCACGCGAGGCGATCCAAAAAGCCTACGCCCTGGATGGCACGTATCGCAAGCCTGCTTTCCGCCTGCTGCGCAAATTGGACTACGAGCTGGGAAATATCGACTTCAATAGTATTGAAGAAGGGATGAATCAGAACTGATGTTTTTTGTAGGCATCATTTAATAAGTCGGCTATGTGATACCTCATCAAGGCCTGTCCCCGGCATGGTATTACCCACGCTGGGACGGGCCTCTTACTATTCAAACATATCTTCATTCCCGATGGAGTAAAAAATGTTGATTGCCATCTACTTTTATTCTCATCGCTTTTCGAGATTAGGGAATAATGAATTAATTTAAGGCCGGACTGAAACTTATCATCCATTAGTCACTCGCCGTGCAAAACCCACTGCTAGACGCCGAAAAAAAAGAACAAGCTTTTGAACAGAATGTTCGTCCCGCCTCTATCGGGGAGTTTATCGGTCAGCGGAAGGTGATCAGAAATCTTTCGGTATTTATCCAGGCTGCTCAAAAGCGCGGGGAGGCCCTCGACCACGTCATCCTTTCCGGACCTCCCGGTCTTGGTAAAACCACGCTTGCCCATATCATCGCTAACGAGATGGGCGTGCAGATCAAGCCTACAACGGGCCCGGTGCTGGAGAAGCCCGGCGACCTGGCGGGCATGCTCACCAACCTGGAAGAGGGCGATGTCATCTTTATCGACGAGATTCACCGCCTGAACGCGGTGGTGGAGGAGTATCTTTACTCTGCCATGGAGGACTATAAGCTGGATATCGTGATTGATTCGGGGCCGAACGCCCGAAGCGTGCAGATTGATCTTAACCGGTTCACCCTCGTGGGGGCCACTACACGGAAAGGTCTGCTCACTGCCCCGTTGCGTGCTCGTTTTGGCATCGATATGCGATTGGACTACTACGATGTAGAGCTCCTGCAGCATATTGCACTACGGACAGCCAAAATCATGGACTTCGGCATTACCGACAAGGGAGCGTTCGAAATTGCACGTCGCAGCCGGGGAACGCCACGCATTGTCAACAAGCTGTTGCGGCGCACGCGCGACTTTGCCATGGTAGATGACCTGGATACCATAACAGACGAAATTGCCGACAAGGCACTTAATGCACTGGATGTGGACCAAAACGGGTTTGATGAGATGGACATTCGGATTTTGAAGGCGATTATTGAGAACTACTCCGGCGGGCCGGTGGGGCTCGGAACGCTCGGCGTGGCGGTCGGGGAAGACAAAGGCACCATCGAGGAGGTCTATGAACCGTACCTGATCAAGGAGGGGTTTATCCAGCGCACGCCCAAGGGACGAATAGCCACCCGAAAAGCCTTTGAGTACTTGGGAGTGAACCCGGAGGAAACAGATCCGGGATTGTTTGGTTAGCAGGCAAGGTGCCAACAGGTTTTACATCTTACCTATCATATCCAAATCCAGGGGAAATTTAAATGCCAGCTAAAAAAACGGGAATTGGGCCCGGAGAATCGGAATAAACTGTGTAAAGTATGTCCAATTTTTCGTAGGTTCCGTGCTTTATTTTTAACCATTTGGCTAACAGTAACTATGCAAAATCTTTTTACCTCAGAATCTGTCTCAGAAGGACATCCTGATAAAGTAGCGGATCAGATTTCGGATGCGATCCTGGATGCCATGATTGGAAAGGATCCGAATTCAAGAGTGGCTGTTGAAACGATGGTCACAACCGGCTTGACCGTGCTTTCGGGCGAAGTGAATACCGAGGCACATATTGAAGTACAGGATATCGTTCGCCAGGTTATCCGTGAGATCGGGTACACCAAGAACAGCTACCAGTTTGATGCCGACTCCTGCGGCGTGCTCTCCAGCATCCACCGGCAAAGCCCCGATATTGCGCAGGGCGTGGATGCCTCGGATGATAAGGCACTGGGTGCCGGCGACCAGGGGATGATGTTCGGCTATGCCTGCCGTGAGACCGACACCCTGATGCCGATGACACTGCAATATTCGCACGATTTGCTTCGCAAGCTGGCGCATATTCGCAAAAACACCGATCTGATGCCCTATCTCGCTCCCGACAGCAAAAGCCAGGTTACGGTGGAATATGGTGAGGATGGAACCCCTGCCCGCATTCATACTATTTTGATCTCTACCCAGCACGATGAGGATGTGGAGCAGCAGCAGATTAAGAAAGATTTGAAGAAGCATTTGATCCCGGAAGTCATACCTGAAGGGCTGTTGGACTCAGAAACGATCTATCATGTGAATCCCACCGGTAAATTTGTGATCGGTGGTCCCCACGGTGATACCGGGCTGACCGGGCGTAAAATTATTGTGGATACCTATGGTGGACGCGGTGCCCACGGAGGTGGTGCGTTCTCAGGTAAAGATCCCACCAAGGTGGACCGGAGCGCGGCCTATGCCTCCCGTCATATCGCCAAGAATGTGGTTGCTGCCGGACTTGCAGATGAGTGCCTGGTACAGCTGGCTTATGCGATTGGAATTGCTGAGCCGGTATCGGTAAATGTCAGCACCAACGGCACGGGTAAAGTAAAAGACGTGGAGCTTGCCAAAGCGATCAAGAAAATCTTTGATTGCACGCCCGCAGGCATTATTGACCGGTTTGATCTGCGCCGGCCGATTTACCGAAAAACAGCGGCCTATGGACACTTTGGTCGCGATGAGTTCCCCTGGGAAAAGCTGGATTACGTCGATAAAATTCAGGACGCCCTGTAATTGGGGTTTACTCAAAAAGTCATCGTAGCCTTTTTTCATGGCAGAGGTGTTCCTTTTTGTGTGAGCAAATCCGCTGCCAGATGGCTAAAGAACTGATACCCAAAAATCACCGGCGGAGATTAGTTATCGGTTATTAGGAATTAGTGTTATTGGTTTAACCAAATAAGCAAATAACCAGTAACAAATAACTATACCACGCCAACACTTCGCTTCCCCGGACGGCTCATAAATCCAAGGCCGGAGAGAGAAGGATAAATTCAGATGCTTCCGGTAGCGCACCCAAGTCCAGAAAATCCCTGCTGCTACCTGTGACCAAGCAACCTGTGTGGAAAAGCAACTCTCTCCGAAGGGATAAGAACTGTGAATATCTGGGATTTTCTGGTGACTTTTTTGGTTCGTTTTTTGGTCATACAAAAAATGAACATCCCTGCAACGGGAAAAGCTTCGGGTTAGGGAAGCCATTTAATGCCCTCGTGAGGATGCCCTAATTATCCCTTAAACACAGCTCATCGCAGATGGTGGCCTGTGTTTTTTCTCTACCCGCCTAAAAGATCTTGTACCTTCTCTTCTACTACATCCATCAACCCTTCTTTAGTAGCTTCCGTTATCGCTCGTTGTAATACCGGTTCCAATATTTGGCGTGCAGTTTCTTTAAGATTGCCACTACCCTTTTTGCCCACATCGGTAAGCTCTATCTGGGCTATTTCGCCCTCTACCTTTCGTTCTTTCCCGAGTTTTGAGGTCAATTGCACTTGTCCGTCATTAATCAGCAGGTGGCTGATGACAAGGTGCGCCTGGGAGGAGCTGCCTGATGTAGACCCCAGTTGATTTTGGAGTGTTTTAAGATTGTTTCCATTACTGTTCTGTTCAACAAAGATGCTTGGGTTTTGAACGGTCAGGTTGTTAACTACAATCGTATCGGAAAACAGCGTTGAGAGGTCAACCTGTAATGATACCTGGTTAAATTGGATGGCTGCCCGATCCTCGAACCCTTCTGGATTTCGGATCTCCACTCCATCAATGGTTCCCTTTCCATTCCATAGAGAAAGGGCCACGTCATCGACATTAACTTCCGTTTTGAGTAGTTGACTCCCATTTTTCTGAATTGCTGACTTCACCAGTCCGTCGAGACTCAGGGAGAGTGCGAAAAACCCAATCAAAAGAATGCACAAAATTATTCCCGGAATATAAAACAGTTTCTTTTTCATAAGACATTCTTTGTTGAAATTAGCTTACAATTAAAGCGACGATTGACAAGCAATGTTCCACTGGTGCTATATCTCCATCGCCAGTACCACGCCGCCATTTGAAAGAACGACAAAAATTGAATTTCAGAATTCATTGGAAAAGATCGAATTATTTTCACACCATGCAGTCGGATTATGGAAGATAGGTCCGCAAGTTTGATGGGCAAAGTGCGATGCATAGAGAAGAAGTACACAGTACAATTGTTAACATTTAATTAAGGGATCATATTTAACGTGAACGGGATAAGCAGAAGTTAATATGGAATCTATAAACCGGCCTTTCGAAATTTTTGTTGCTCAAGTGAGCCAAGCCGGAGCGTGAAGAAACCATTTGTGTTTGAGATCCGCGTTTTCCAGCGGATCGAGTTAAATGGTTTTAGCGCAGGTGCGGCGAACGCAACAAAAATTTCACCAGCCGGCGATTTTTTTGGTTCATTTTTTGTCGTTGAAAAAATGAACACCTCTAAATCCTAAAAATTCAGCAAATGAAGCGCCATTTTGGCTATCCTTAAACCGAGCTGACGTTATTTACACAATGGATAAAAACTTGGGAAGCGATATGAAGCATGGAATAGGAATTATTTGTTTTACTCTCTTTCTGCTGTCGATGCTCTACGGCTGTCAGCAGCAAAGGGCAAATGAAGGAGTGGATCCACAAAATGAGCAGCCCAACATCATTTACATCCTGGCCGATGACCTGGGCTATGGTGATATAGGTCCGTTTGGGCAAACGAAAATAGAAACGCCCAACCTGAACAAGATGGCCGCCGAAGGGATGCGCCTAACCCAGCACTATTCCGGCAGCACGGTATGTGCTCCCTCCCGTTCAGTCTTGATGACCGGGCTTCACACGGGGCACACACCGGTCCGGGGCAACGAGGAGCGGATGCCGATAGGGCAATATCCCCTGCCCTATGGCGTGCCGACCGTGGCGGAGATATTACATGAGGCAGGATATGCAACCGGGGCGTTTGGGAAATGGGGGCTCGGCTATCCCGGGTCGGAAGGATCCCCATCGCGACAGGGATTTGACCTGTTCTTTGGATATAACGATCAGCGCCGGGCACACTTTTATTACCCCGAATTCCTGTTTCGCGAGGTGCCGGGCCAGGCGCCTGAACGCGTGCCGCTGGAAGGCAACGAAGTGATCGAGACCTCACGGGAAGGATTTGAGCACCCGGGATCGGGGCCGCCCAAAAATGCCGCTGTGTATAGCCAGGACGCTATAATGGAGGAAGCACTGTCTTTCATTGAAGAGAATGCCAGCGCAGGGGACCCGTTTTTTGCGTATCTGCCGCTCAATATTCCCCACGCATCCATAACGGTGCCCGAGGAGGCGATGGCGCCTTATCTTGACCAAAACGGGGAGAGCATCTTTGAAGAAGAGCCTTTCGAAGGTGGACATTATGCGGCCCAGCCCCGTCCCCGGGCGGCGTTTGCCGGGATGGTCACCCTGCTTGATAAATATGTAGGTCAGGTGATGAAGAAGCTTCAAGATCAGGGCATTGCTGAAAACACGCTTATCATCTTTTCCAGTGACAACGGTCCCCATGTGGAGGGCGGCCACGATCCTGAATTCTTTGACAGCAACGGTCCCCTGCGCGGTGTCAAGCGCGACCTGTATGAAGGCGGCATACGCGTGCCGACCATCGCCTGGTGGCCGGGAACCGTGCCGGAAGGCAGCGAAAGCGGTCATATTTCAGCGTTTGAAGACATGTTGCCAACATTTGCCGAGCTGGCCGGGGTGGCTGCTCCGCCGAATATAGATGGTATTTCCATGGCTCCGACATTAACCGGCAACGGGGAGCAGCGGCAGCGCGAATACCTGTACTGGGAATTCCCGGCGCGGGGCGGCAAGCAGGCGGTGCGAAAAGACCAGTGGAAAGCGGTGCGCCTAAATCTGAATGAAAACCCCAATGCTCCGATCGAACTTTATAACCTGGAGGAGGATCTTTCCGAGGAGAACAATGTTGCGGATCAACATCCTGACGTGGTGAAGGAGATGCGGCAGATTATGGAGCAGGCCCACGTGCGGTCTGAGGTATTTCCCATCGGAAGTGAATTGGAAGAGTAATTAGCGTTAATAAAATATTAGTTGGGAGACAGTTGCACTGTCGACCGGGAGGGCCGGTTGATTAGAGCACAGAGGTACGCGAAACGGGCACATCCATAGTGCGGGAATTAATTCCTGCACAAGTGACAAGGCACAATCCAAGAGGCAGGCCCAATCAGGCGTTGAGAGACCGTTGCAGTCAGACCCAAAGTGGCAATAAGATAATTACCTTCTGTTGACCCACTATTGTTTCCTTCCTATAATCAGGGAGGAAGACTCTGTAATTCAATTAAATGAACCTGATCAACGCGTCTCTTCCCCTGCTGGTAGGGGAAGAACAAGATGGGGTCCACAGGGCAGGAAATTATACTATTGGTACCGACTAAGAAGAAGTAGCTTCCCCTATCTGGCGCAAGTTTGCAACTTGTGCCATACGAGCTATCAACTGCTGTACTGGTCCAAGTTGCAAACTTGAACTAGAGTCACCTGCAGGCGCAAGAGGGATATTTTGTCTTTGATGCGAGAATTTGTGAGTATTGTAATCAATATGCAGGGATCTATAATCTTCTAAATCAAATGGGATGGGCAAGAAAATGGGTGTTTATTGGAAATCGTATGCTTTGTTTATCATTGTTTTTGTTGGATTACTTAATTTCACGGCAGAAATAAAAGCGCAATCCAGCTCCCGCCCTAATATCCTGTTCGCCATTGCCGATGATGCCTCCTATCCCCATATGGGTGCTTATGGAACCGACTGGATTGAGACCCCTGCCTTTGACCGCGTGGCCGAGCAGGGCATCCTCTTTACCAACGCCTACACGCCAAATCCCAAATGCGCTCCATCCAGATCGATAATCCTTACCGGGCGCAACTCGTGGCAGCTGGAAGAGGCCGCCAACCACTGGCCAAAGTTTCCGACCAAGTTTAAGGTCTATACCGAAGTGCTGGCGGAACGCGGGTATCATGTAGGCAGTACCGGCAAGGGCTGGGCGCCGGGCGTAGCCCAAACGGAGGTCGGGGAACCGCGTCACCTGGCGGGTCAACCCTATAATAAGCACCAAACAGAACCACCTGCCGGAGGGATATCGTCCAATGATTATGCTTCCAACTTTGAGGCGTTCCTGGAAGAGAAAACGGGTGCAGAGCCCTTCGTTTTCTGGTACGGCGGATATGAGCCGCACCGCCGTTATGAATATCGATCAGGCATAGAAAAGGGCGATAAAAAGACTTCAGAGATTAATGAAGTCCCCGAATTCTGGCCCGATACTGATTCAGTGCGCACCGATATGCTGGACTACGCCTTTGAAATCGAGCACTTTGACACCCACCTCGGGCGGATGCTGGCGATGCTGGAGGAGCGCGGGGAGCTGGACAATACCCTCGTCGTAGTCACAGCCGACAACGGCATGCCGTTTCCGCGGATCAAGGGACAGACGTATGAGCAGTCGGCACACCTGCCACTGGCGATAATGTGGCCGAAGGGAATTGAGAATCCGGGCCGCGTGATTGAAGATTTCATCAGCTTTGCCGACTTCGCTCCAACATTTATTGAACTGGCCGGGCTGAATTGGGAGGAAACCAGCATGTATCCCACGGTGGGGCGCAGCCTGGCCGACATTTTTTATTCGGAATCAGCCGGACAGGTAAATCCAGCGCGCGATCATGTACTACTGGGAAAAGAGCGGCACGATGTGGGTCGCCCGCATGACTGGGGCTACCCGGTGCGTGGCATTATCCGGGGTGATATGCTGTACCTCCGCAACTTTAAGCCCGACCGCTGGCCGGCAGGTAATCCCGAAACGGGGTACCTGAATACCGATGGGAGTCCCACTAAAACGTACATCCTGGATCACCGAACAACGCAGGGCATGTACCACTTTTGGGAGTGGAATTTTGGCAAGCGCCCTGCCGAAGAGCTGTATAACATCGCAGAGGACCCCGACTGCATCAACAACCTGGCGGATGATCCGGTCTATGCTGAGCGCAAGGAGAAATTGAAAGCTGAGCTCTATCAGAAACTTAAGGAGCAGGACGATCCGCGCATGTTTGGCCGCGGCTATGTTTTTGATGCCTACCGGTATATGGATGAGGGCACGGCCAACTTTTACCAGCGGTATATGGCGGGCGAAGAGATGAACACCGGCTGGGTGAATGACTCCGATTTTGAGGAGGGGCCCCTGCCTTGGCAGCGGTAGGTCAACGACTACTCAACAGGTTTGGTTACCGGAGTCCTCCCTGGAGTAGTGTTCATTTTAGAAAATCCAAGATATTGTTCTTCAGTTGCCTATTATACCAACTACCTATCGGTAAACCTTTTACCCATAAATATTTATATCAGAGGATATAAGTACGGATTTCTCGTTTGACCTCATTGATATATTCACAGAGGTGTGTGTAAATATGAGGTAACTATTAGACAATTTTTGTTTTTATAAGAATCATGGAGAGGAGGGAATTTTGATTTCTGATTCTGCTACAAGCCTGAGTATTTCTATAAAGTTTGATTCTATTATTAAGTAAAGAATTGCCACAAAAACTATAAGAGCTATAATTGTAACTGTAACACCTCTATGTCTAGCTAAATAGTTAGCTAATTTACGACGTTCAACTAGTGACATTGGCGGTTTAAACTTTTTAATTTGGGCCTCCAATTGTTCTCTCCACTTTGAGCCTGCCGAAGATTGTTTAATTGTACATAAACTGATAATTGCAAAACAAATGTGGATAACGGTAGGGATTAAAGTGCTGGCAAGCATAACCACGATCCAGAGACCCGCTTCAAATGGCTCTGCAAAAACTTGATTAAGTAACTGATTTATATCAATAGAATGGATTCTAGCAGCAAATGATAATGTCCAAGTTAGGCCCACAAGTATTAGGAATGCAACCAGTAGATCAACAATTATAAATACTAATGCCCATAACCAGCTAAGTTTAATCATCAAACGTCCCAAGGTTCGAGAAACAGCCCAGGAAAAGAAGTCTAATACTCCGTTTATTAGTGGCAATGCTAAGAGAAAAAATGTAGCTGTCCAATTATCAGATGTTGGCTTGGCTTGATTAGATGCCTCCGAAAAAAACAGAGGTGAAATACCAATTAATAAAAGGAATATCAGATATGCATAGCGCTTGTCAAAAAAAATTACTTTATCGGGCGCAACTGGATAAATAGCAAGTAATGTTATAACCGAGAACACAGCGAATATACCAGCATTAAAATCAGAAGGTAAGAGCAGGAATAATCCACCAAAAAGCATTCCAAAGACAATTTGATCAGATCCGGGAAAGTCGTCAACAAAGGCAACAGGAGCCGATAGTATAGTACCAAACAATAGTGCAGTTCTTATTGATGCTCCAAGTATATAAAGAGATAAACCTATAGCTATCCCTATAAGTGGTGCTATTAACTTTCTTCTTTCTAAATTTGAAAGGGATGAGCCAAAAGATTTCCAAACTTTAAATTCAAAAAGATGCTCCAAAGTCCGGTCAAGCCAATAGGTAAATTTATCAGCACGTTTTGCAACTTCTGCAGAAGTATAAAACCAAAAAACTAAGCCAATAATGAATAATAGCCGATATAAATGAGGCCAGTCGGATGGCATGACACTTTGATTTCCAATTTGATACACGCCGAAAAATGCCCAAGTAAATAAAAAGAGTAGTAGTGGGTAAACGAATGCTAGTAATAAACAAGTTGAAAGAGCACGTAAACTGAACGGCTTCCCAAATATTAATTTTGCCTTATCTAATGCTTTCGAAAGAATGGAGTGATAGAGGTCGGAAATGTTGGTAGGAGATAGGAGTCTATAGTAATAAGGGAGTGAATCTTGATCTCCTAATTCACGGATTGTTCGATCAATTAGAAAATAGTATAACCTAATCAATCCAATTAATAGAATTAACGCAGCTACTAGAAAATTTAAATTGATTTTTAATCCGATGACTTCCAAGATAAGATATCAAGTTTGATATATAGTACTTTGAAATAACAAAATTTACTTAATGTCCAGGAAAAATTTCGAATTGTAAAGCTGTAATTATCCCAACAATGGCTAATGCGCATAATTGATATACAATCAATTTTATCTTTTTAAAAAATACACCCAAATTCAATTAAGGTATTATAAGCTATTATTTTCGGATATTTTCCTTTTCAGGTTTAGTTGTTCTTTAAATTCAAAAGTATCTCTACCACCTATAACCATTATCACAGATGTTACTGCTTGAGGATGCCCTAAGATCCGGCCTATGGATTTGTGAGCCGTCTTGGGTAAACGCAGCGTGGGCGTTAAGAAAGAAATCCTGCTGTGGATTAATTTAAAAGTGAAAGATGATGAAAATCTCATAAGGTTGAGAAGTCAATAAACGTGAATATCTGGATTTCTTTTAGCCCAGAGCGGAGTGCACCAGGCGCTCAAATCCTCAGCCGGCGATTTTTTTCGTTTATTTTTTCATCGCTGAAAAAATGAACACCACGTCATGATAAAAGAGCTTAAACCATTGATCCTTTTAATCCAGTAAAAAAACAATCACTCAATAATCGAGACCGCCACCGTGAGTTCGATATAGACAGTCATTACGATTTACTTTAAAACCACTACCCTTCCAGCTGCCAAAAACCGGTCGATAACCGGCATTATCAGCATTCCGGGTAGTCCGAAGACTCTTCCACCCATTTCCGCTCTGCGGCGGAAGCCCTCTGACGCTCCATAGGTTATACTGGACGCGGAGCGTCCCAACTGGTCCCAACGCAGAGCATAGGGACCAAGCGTGGGGTTATAGCTGAATCGGTTTTGCAGGATGAGATGCTGAAAAATGAAAGCCTTTAAGCCAACCTTCAGACCTTAGACCTTCTGACTTTCGACCTAGCCATCAACAATTCAACATCAGCTCCAAAGTAGACATGTGCTCGAGGTTTTATATCTTTCCTAAAGGTGAATTCCCCGAAAACTACTGGTACTCCGGGATAAACGTTGAACGCCCTTCTTTCACGATAAACATGACCAGGATCTTGGCTGGGTTCTCCTCATCCAGGTTCCGAAGGATGGTATGCAGAATATTTCGGGGTTCATAAAACATCTCTCCCGCCTCCACGGTCTGTAGTGGTCGGTCCTCGAGCTTGATTTCTACGCGGCCCTGCAGCACATAGCCAAAGAGCTCCGCATTGTGCCGGTGGGCCCTTGTATCTGTAAAACCCGGGGCCACTTCAAGCGTAATGCTGGAGAGTTTATAATCTTTGAGCCCAGGATCCGAGAGCTTCTGTGTCAACACATGCTGATGGTCAAGGTTCTGTTCCCGCGACTGTGCCTGTGCCTGTACCTGGATTGCCGTAAATAGCAGTAACAGGACCGCGACGGTGCAATATTGTGGAGTGAATCTAGTCATGTTGAATAGGGAATTTTTGAATTGGATGATAGTGACTACAATGTTTCGGGTTCGGGCATCAGGTGGGAGGGGATGGCAAGCCGGTTCCAGCTGTTGATGGTGATGATAGTGAATACGACATGCGCGAATCCCTGCTCCCCCAGCATTTTTATGGCTTCTTCCCGCAGCTCCTCAGGAACACCTTCCTCAGAAATTTGAGTCACGGCTTCGGTGAGTCGCAGGACCAGCTGCTCTTTTTCGGTGAAAAAGGGCGTCTCCCACCAGGCGCTGAGTGCATAAATGCGCTGCTCAGACTCCCCGATGGCCCGCGCATCCCTGGTATGCAGGTCAATGCAATACCCACACCCGTTGATCTGGGATGCGCGTATTTTGATCAGTTCTTTCAGTTTGGGCTCGATATCAAAGGCCTTCACCTGTGTTTCGGCTTCTGACATCGCTTCGTAGATTTCAGGTGCTGCTTTCTTGAAAAGACTCATTGCTTACTGGTTTATTAATAATTGTTTTCCCAAGTATATCTCTTTGTTGAATTGCCCTGGTAAACCAGTCGGCACAAAACAGCTCATCCAGTTCTAATCATATTGGCGAATTTATTACCTTGGGAATCTTACCCGGTAAGGAGGGATACAATAGTTACCCCAAACATTCCGGGAGTATGCTATGTAGCTAAAGCTTCGAAAAGGCATGCTTAACTCAGGATCTTGTGAGGATAGTATAGTTTCCGTTGATAATATTTCTTATTTGAACAACGGTTTTACCCTTTACGAGATCCCGCATCGGAGTGCGGGATGACTGAGAGATTTTAAACTATAGGCAATTGTAACTGCTAAACACATTCAGCATATACAAATGGAAGATATTGATCCTTCGGAGCTGTCGCGCCAGCTCAAAAAACCGAGTGGAGAAGTTGGTCATGAGGTCGCCCAAAACCTTAATGAGTCGAACCAGAAGCTGTATGAAATGGCTTGGGAGATGGTCGATCTACAGTCGGTGCAGGACGTGCTGGAAATAGGCTTTGGAAACGGGAAATACCTGTCGGGCTATTTTGACTTTAATCCCCAGCTAAACGTAACGGGTGTGGACTTTTCGGAAGAGATGTGTGAAGAGGCCCGCGCTTTCCATTCCGGCCTGGTCGAAGAGAGGAAACTGGCGATCCATTGCGCGGACTCAGCTTCAATGCCGGTGGCTGATGGGTCTGTTGGTTTAATTGTGGGAATAAATATTGTGTATTTCTGGGATCCGCCGGGGCCGCACCTACAGGAAATACATCGCGTGCTGGAGCCCGGGGGCAAGCTGCTGTTGGGATACCGTCCGAGACGCGTCGTTGAGCACCTGGAATTCACCAAGCAGAATTTTATTCTTTACGAGCCGGGGGAGCTGGAAATGTTGCTATTGGAGCAGGGCTTCCGGGTAACAGAAGATGAAGAAAACAGGTATTTAAAACAGGCTCCTGACGGATCAGACATTGATATAACGGATATCTGCGTGGTAGCGGAACGTACGTAAATATAAACCTGAGAGCTTCGAGATATCTCCATGAATCGAATTGACCGATTAACGGCTATCATCATTTTTTTACAGGGGCGACAGCGGGTGACCGTAGAGGAACTGGCGGAGCGGTATGAGATCAGCAACCGGACCGTATACCGCGACCTGCGGGCACTGCAGGAGGTGGGCGTCCCGATCGGGTCGGAGCCGGGAGAAGGCTATTTCATCGTAAAGGGCTACCATCTGCCCCCGGTAATGTTCGACAAAGACGAGGCCGCGGCACTACTGGCCGGCGAACGCCTGATGCAGAAATGGAGCGAAACGAAGCTAAGCGAGTCGTATGTCTCGGCCCTCGATAAAATCCGTGCGGTGCTGCACAGCCGCGAGAAGGAGTACCTGGACACGCTGGACCAGCATATCAAAACGTTTTCCTACCCAGATGAGAAGCACGCCGAAAACGATCCCCAGGTTTTTGTATTCCTGCAGGATGCGATTGTGAATGGAGAGGTTGTTTCCATGGAATATTACTCTCCTTATAAAGACCAGGTGACGCAGCGCGATGTGGAACCACTGGGACTTTTGCTACGCGACAATCGCTGGTATCTTGCCGCCTGGTGCCGGCTGCGGACCGACTACCGGATGTTTCGCATCGACCGCATTGAGGAATATAAGCGAACCCTGGAGCAGTTACCTGATTCCCCGGCACATACGTTGAAAGAGTTTTCGGAGCAGAGCCTGCGCGAGGAGCAGGATCTGCAGGAGGTGGTAGTTGTATTTGACCATGAGATGCTTCGGTACATGGCGGACCAAAAGTATTATCACGGCTGGATTTCGGAAGAGGAGGTCGAGGATGGCATCGCCATGACGTTCCTGGTCTCCTCCATGGAGTATTTTGCCCGCTGGCTGCTGACATGGGGAAATGGGGTGCGAGTGAAGGCTCCTGATCGTTTAAAAGAACGAGTTCGGGAACTGAGCCGGGAGTTGTATGAGCATCATAGTGAGAATGGCTAAGTCAAAGTTCGTAATGTTGAAACGTTGAACTGTTGAGATGTTGAATTGTTGATGGTTAGGTCGAAAGTCAGAAGGTCTGAAGGTTGGCTTAAAGGCTTTCATTTTTAGCACCTCATCCTGCAAAAATACTTCGTCATTTCTTGTTAATAGAGCTTTTAAATAAGAAATTAAGGGCTTCTGAGTCCAGAGAATCCCTGCAATTGTTTTCGAAAAGGTCATAGGTGTTTTAAAGCAATGGCCTGCATATAGGCAAATGAGAACAACACACTGGGAATAAGGATCCTAATTGCTTGGCAGAAGGCTACTTCACCTACAAAGGTTTTTCTTCATTGAAAAATGAACGTATCTATGATGATAAGCCCCCCTAAAACCCAATTCCCTCTATTTCCTATACTTACATTTATTCCGTTATTTAAACTCTCCAGGGGATAGATTTACCAAGTCAATAATTTTAATAAAGGGAAGATATATGACTCGTTTTACAGGAATGCTCCGGGCATGGCTCGCAATATTGATTACTTCCATGTTCACAAGTCTGGCTCTTGAAGCCAACGGGCAAAGTTTTAATAATCAAAATATCGCAGAAGAGTTGGGCTACCCGGCGGATGCCAAGCTACTCATTATCCACGCCGATGACCTGGGTGTCAGTCACTCCGAAAATGCCGCCAGCATTACCGCTATGGAGGAAGGGACCGTAAACTCGGCCAGCATTATGGTGCCCTGCCCCTGGTTCCCGGAAATTGCAGCTTATGCCCGGCAACATCCCGATAAAGATTTTGGTCTGCACCTTACCTTAACCAGCGAGTGGACAGACTATAAATGGGGGCCGGTCACCTCCACCGACAAAGTGCCGAGCCTGGTAAACGACAAGGGCTATTTTTATTCCACGGTCGACAGCCTGGTGATGCACGCCGATCCGGAAGAGGTGGAGCTTGAGATACGAAACCAGATCGAAAAAGCCTACCGGGCCGGCATCAACGTCACGCACCTGGATGCCCACATGTATGCCCTGCGGAGTACACCTGAACTTTTGGATGTGCATATCAAGGTGGGCCGGGAATACGAGCTGCCTGTGCTGCTTACCTATGAGGAAGATGTGGTGAAGGAGTTCGTGGAGACAGAAGGACTGACGGAAAAAGATGTGGTGGTTGACAACCTCTACATGGCGATGCAGGAGGAGTATGACAACGGTATAACAAACTATTACGTGGAGCTGCTGAACAACCTGGAGCCGGGCCTCTCCTGCCTGCTGGTCCACACGGCCCATGACAACGAGGAGATGAAGGCGGTTACGAGGGGACATATCTACTGGGGCTCCGCGTGGAGGCAGATGGATTTCTACTTCTTCACCAGTGACCGGGCGAAACAGCTGCTAAAAGAAAACAACATCCACCTGGTGACCTGGAGGGAGATCCGTGATAAAGTGGTGAGGGCGAAATAGAATATTATCTATGGGGCACTGTTTGAAATAACCTGGGTTCTGAACAATTATGCCATATCAATCATCTGGGGGCAGTAGAATCTAAAACGACTGCATGCGCCCCATAGTAACAAGAGGATCAATACCATGGTAGCAAAACGATTACCACTATGGTGACAAGACAATCAATACCATGGTATCAAGGGGATCAATACCATGGTATTGGGACAATCATCACCTTGGTATTGAGACAATGATCACCATGGTAATATAGGTCTCATCACTATGGTGATAAGAGTCTTATAACCATAGGGTTAAGAGAAGAAACCCCCGCGGGGTTAATTGTCTTAGTACTGTATGGTACGTAGTACGGCGTTTACCTGCCGGCTTTTGGTACCCCGGCCGGCCCCACCATGTGGGACAACAACATTCCCTCCTCTGAATATTATGTCAACATGTTATGCGGATAGGTATCGGCATAACATGCTAATATAATATCAAAACCGTACTTCTAAGCCCAGAAACGCGCGCCCCACCCATTTACGGATAATATACTTATGTTATATCTTTGTTGACATAAGTATAAGTTATGTTTCTCTAATCCTAACCAATCTACCAAAGATGGAAGTTTTAGACGATATAAATAGGACATACAAATCACCTGCTTTATCATCTGGGAATAAAGTTTTGAAATGGGCTATTTGGGTAGCAACAAAAATTAGATTCAATCCAGATGAAATTGAGGCACTCGAAGACTATGACTTTGAAGAACTTATATCTCCGTTGGATTACGATATCTATTATGGAGAAAAAGGAAAAGAGTTAGAAATCATAAACTCCGAAATTATTGACCTTTTAACTGAGCATGAGATTTCTGCAAGGTTTGATGCATTGAGAACCGAATTGGATTTAAAACTCGATGAGGTTCAAGAGAGACTTACGAATGAATTCGACTTTGAAATCGAAGAATGATAGTTGTGTCATTATGCAAACAACATTAATCATATTAGCTGTAATAATTGGGCTTTTTGTTATTTGGTGGGTAAAAGGGATGCGAGAAGCTTATGTACTCAAAGACAAAGTAATTTTCATTCTTGTTAGCAAATATGGCCTAAATAGAACTGAGGCAAAATTACTATTTGATCAAAATCAACGCTTCGTTGTCGATCTACATGAAATGAATACATCTCCCTCAGAAATAGCTCAAAAACTTTATAACACATTTTAGTCGTATTACTAGCCCGACTGGAGGATTGATATGGAAATCCTATTCTTGCTAATTCTTGTTGCAATAGCTATTTATTGGTGGATCAAAACTGGAAATAAAGGAAAGAGACTCTATGAGGAAATTGAGCAAGAATTAACTTTAAATTATGGATGGAGTTCTGACAAAGCTTTCTTTGTTTGGAAAAGATTCAATAAAGAGATCGTTAATCTGCATTTAGATGGTTTGTCTGGACATGCAATCGCAGAAATACTGAATAATAAATTTTCTGGGATAAATCCTGAATTCTCACCTCGACCTACTTTTAAACAGAAGCCAGATAAGACAAAAGCTCCATCACATTTAGAAGGAGCAAAATCTGTAATTTCTTTAATTGATATGCAGATGATGCTGATAAGCGATAGAAACAATCTACCAGCTAGAGCGAAAGATGCATATTCGCTGGGCTATATATCTGGCATGGTAGATGCGTCTTTGTCTGGTTTAGGTGAAAAGGACACGAATAAAGCAATGGCAGCAATACTTTATGTTTTAGAGGAAATATTCGGGAAAAATGAAGGATCACAACTATTTAAGAAAGTACTTGATTTGATTGAATCAAAAGATAATAAATTCAATTTAGCAATGAGTGACGGGGGCACAGAATTTGTCAAATTTAATCGAGGAGATATTAATGCTCCACATGGATGGCTCAATTATGTACAAGATTATCAGTGAATTCGAAACATAACCATGGCATCAACGGGACGCGGAACAAGCTTCGGTTTAGTTTGCTGCCCTTGCGGTTCATGTCCCGAGTTATAAATTAATTGGTAGACGCCGCGCCCGTTATCCCAAGATCGTTAGGCATTTAATCAATTGAGCTATGTGTGAAGATCTTATTGAATTTGATACTTTTACTAATGCTTTTGACTCACTTCAAACAGCTCATCGCGTGTTAGAGTGGGACGGAAATCGAAAGTGGAAGTGGTTTGCTATATCTATACATCATGCACTGTATATGTTTTGTACCAACGCAATTCACTTTTCGAATTATGAATTAGTATTACAACAAAGAGGGCGACATCCTGATAGAGGCCTCTTTTTAAGAAGAGATGAGGATGAAAATTATTTGGTTTCTTCAACTGAATATGTCAGAGAAGATCAACCAGCTTACGAAATAGTTTGGGAAGAAACAGAAGATGAACCACCTGAAGGAGGAAATAATAATGGCAATAATAACGAATGGTTAATAAACATATGGTCTGCCTTAGCACGAGTTCAGGATGGTGTCTTTTGGATGAATCGAATGGTATATACAGAACCAATTGAATTGACAGATGAAGAGTGGGATGCAACTATATATCTTACAAATCAAATCCGTAATAGATTAGCACATTTTGTTCCAAGGACTTACGTCTTTCATATTGATGATTTTAGAATTAATGGGTTACATGTTCTTAATATAATTCGAAAGCTTGTTGATGATAGTAGGGCAATCGACTATCCAGTCGATGATACTCAAGAATGGATTGATAGAACTGGAGAACTAATAGTAACGTTAAATGAAAGATTAAATGCCTAACCTATATATGGCCTCCAAAGTCAACAGGCAATACCTCTTCCCGCAAGATTTTTTTCTCGCCTTCCTGAATTCAATTGCCTTTTAGTGGGGTTCTGCTACAGGCAGTGTTCAACGATGGTTGGCATCCGCCAGCTGGCGGATGCACCAAACATATATAGAGGCTCAGCATCACATCGGTCGAACCAGCCGGCCATCGGATGGTCCCGCCGTTGCGGGACGGCCATAGAACAGCACTTCAAGGGTGACAGGCCTCACCGTTTCTTGCTCGGTTTCCATTTTTTGGCTAACCTTTCTTTTGTAGTCAAATTCAAGACTCCCGCGCCTGCCGGTTATGCGCAAGGTAGTTATGTTGCTAAAACTAAATCCTAATTAAAAAAATGGATCAGTACTATCTGGAAGCCACACAAGAATCGGGAAAAGCATTCTTCTCCCAAGATATACCTGGGGAGTTTTATATGCTAAATCTGCTACAATTTCGAGAGCTGGCCAATTACTCTGAGTTCCCAAACTTAAGCCCAACGGAATCAATTTCAGGGAAGCAAGCCTACCAGAGATATATGAAACATACTCTTCCTTTGCTTAATGCAATCGGCAGTGAAGTTGTATTTCAAGGGAGTAGCGGAACGTTCCTGATTGGACCACAAGCAGAGAAATGGGATTGGATGCTTCTTGTTCGCCACAAATCACGTAAAGCGTTTATGGGATTGGCTTCCAACAAAGAGTATCTGGCCGGGAAAGGCCATCGAAATGCTGCACTACATGACTCAAGGTTGCTGCCAATTGTGGAGGGTTCATTCGCAACATAACCGGCAGTTCCCATTCCTTTCTCGGTTCCTTTCAAGAGATGACTATTTTACTTACTGTAATCTAAAGGCCCGTTAAGCGCAATGTCGTAATAGGGCTTCATCTTTTTGCTTACAATAATGTATCCAAGGAATATTTATTACCTTGATAAGGAGATTTAATAACGGGAAAGACAAAAAACCGTACACAAAGCATAGGCAAGGTAATAAATATTAGTCTTGTCTTAGTTTGCCCATCATTAAAAGCATATCTTATGAAATTAAAAATCCTGGTTGTAATATTTCTTTCAAATGCAGCTTGTTGCTTCGGGCAAGTTTCATTGAACCAATTGTCATTGGATAATGGGAAATACAGTGTCGGGTTCCAACATTATATAGCTGTAGACAGTACAAGAACGTATAAACGAATGTTTGATTGGAACAACAAAGTAATTCCACGGCAAATACCAGTAAGTATTTGGTATCCTTCAGCAGATGATTTGAGTAAAAATGCTCCATTAGCAACCATCGACTACATGGAGATATTGAAGGAGGAGGAAGAATGGGAACATCTTCCAAATGAACAAATTTTGAATTGGTTTTATTATCAGAATACTTCTGAGAATCAGGCGCATTTGAAAGAAAGATCTACCGCATACCTACACGCCAGTACTACATCAGAAAAATTTCCAACCATTATTTATGCTCCAAGTTATCAAGCTTCTTCAATTGAAAATTTTGCTTTGTGCGAATTTTTAGCAAGCCATGGATATATTATCATTTCAAGTCCAAGCAGAGGTACTGAAACTCGTTTTTTGGAAGGTGGCACCGAAAAGGACATGGAAACACAAGCAAGAGATCTTGAATTTCTGATTAAGGAAGTTGGTACAAGAGAGGATATTGATCCTAATAATGTAGCTACTATGGGCTTCAGCTTCGGTGGATTATCAAATGTGTTGGCGCAAATGAGGAACCGTTCGATAAAAGCAATAGTGAGCCTGGATGGAAGTATAAAATATCAATACTCCACCTTACAGGAATCTCCTTTTGCAGCGGTTGAAAAGGTAGATGTTCCTTTTATACATATGGCCCAAAAAGATATTCCAAAAGACGTGATGATCGAGGACGACATCGATACGACACTAAACCATAATTTTAAATTTTATGACGATTTAGTTTACAGCAAAGCATATAGTTTAAAATTTCACAATTTGACCCATCAATATTTCAGTACGCTGGGGGTTCTTTTTGGGAAAAGAGATCAACGACAAGACAAAAGCGATTCTAAAATAATGGAGTCATATAAATGGATGGCCCTTTACACATTAAACTTTTTAGATGCATTCCTAAAAAATGACAGGGAAGCCATGAATTTTTTGAATAGAAATCCAGAAAAAAATGACTTGCCGGCTGGGCTCGTTTCCATAAAATCCAAAGAAGCTAATGAGATAGAATTTAGCTTTGAAGATTTTAACGAAATGGCTTCAGAACAGCATTATAGAAATCTTGAAAATCTCTATAATACAATTTTAAACAAGCATCCATCATTTTCATTGGAAGAGGGAAAACTGAATAATCTTGGGTTGCAACTTGTGTTTAATCCTGAAACGTCCGATGATGGTATCAGTATCCTACAACTGGCAACTAAAATCTACTCGGAATCTGCAAATCTTTTTGACAGTCTCGCAGAAGCTTATCTATATGTTGGTAACACCAAAATGGCAATTAAAAACTTTGAGAAATCACTGGCATTAAATCCGCAAAATCAAAATGCAATCAATAGATTGGAAGAGCTAAAGAAATAGTTACTTCAAAATGGTTTGTCAAAGAATTAATCAATTTGCTTCAACTACCTATCGGCACCCTATAACAAGCAAATTAACGCCGGACGCAGAATCAAACCCTGTTTTTGATTATTTGCTTGTTGATGTTCAAATGTTTTGCTCTATATGATTCTGTAGGCTCTGCGCCGGTTATTTGCTGGGTCGTTATGTGGCAGGAATTTTATTGACACAATTTTAGAAAATAATGCAAAGGGTTCTAAAAAAGATTAATGAACAGCGATCCAAATGGATTCAAGCAATAAACCATTGTTCTGCAGATAATTTTGTCGATGTAATTTCTGATGATGCGGTTTGGCTTCCACCAAGAAATGAAGCTATTAATGGCAAAGAAAATATCCGAACATGGCTAGAAAAACCATTCGCCGAACTTATTTATAATTACTCTGTATCTGATGTGAGCATCAGGATTGCTGGCGATTGGGCAATTGAACAGGCAAAGTTTACAAGTCAGGTATCGACTAAAACAGGAGAGGAATTGTCTCCTCACAAGGGACTTTACACCTTGCTTTGGAAAAAAAGTAAAGCAGGTGTATGGTTAATTGAACGTTACATAGATCATTCTGCAGAATTTATAAAAGTTGATCAGGAGTCTGCCACATAACAAAACGCATTAAGGGGACGTACTTCGCCAGGACTTGCCACCTTCTGGCTTTTTAGTTTTCCGTTCGTTATTTATCAACTCAACATTCATTCGCGTGCATCTTAAGCCCGGGGGGCGGTCGTTAGGTTACGCACTAAAACCTTTTCCCAATCGTAGCATAGTACTTATATTGTAATTACATTGTTAGTGTAATTTATTAAACCTTAGTGCTATGAAAACAAAGCTTATTCGCATCGGAAATTCTCAGGGAGTTCGTATTCCTAAGCCTGTTATAGAGGAAATTGGGCTTTCTGAAGAGATAGAAATGATTCTTAAAGACAATCACATCATCTTGCGTTCTGCCGAGCAAACCCGCAAGGGCTGGGATAGTGCCTTTGAAAAAATGGCCAAAGAAGAAGACGACCAGTTGATTGATAAAGAAGAAGTTGAGCTTCCAAGCAAATGGGACAAAACTGAGTGGACATGGTAGAGCGAAAACCTGTCGAACGTTTTGATGTCTTTTTGATATCCTTAGATCTCATAACAGGTTCAGAAATAAAGAAAACCCGTCCTTGTCTGATCATTTCGCCCAATGAAATGAATCGGCATATTCGGACCGTCATTATTGCTCTAATGACCTCAACAATCAAAAACTATCCATCAAGAGTTACAACGACTTTTCAAAAGAAACGTGGGCAGATTGTTTTAGATCAAATTCGTACGGTCGACAAACAGCGACTAATTAAAAAACTTGGAACTATTAGTTCATCTGCCCAAGATAAAACCTTAAATACTTTACAGGAAATCTTTGCTCCGTAAGTGCGCAAACCTAACCCAGCGTATTAATCGGACAGGTCTCCCTCCTACGCGTGAAGCTTCGGAGGGCATTGGCTTGGTCTTTTTACACACTACTATTTTGTACCTCTTCTTGGGTTTGATATCGGGTTTCATCTTACACGCAGCCTTGTGGCAAGGTGTTAATGGGTTCAAATAATTTAACATGAGTTCGGGATAAGACTTTGCTTAATTAGTCCATTATAGAACGCTTTGACCGAGTGACAATGTACATTATTAAGAGCCTGAAACAGGTTGATGCCGTGGGAGGCCCGGCCCCTTATCCATAGCGCGGGAATTAATTCCCGCGCAAGTGATAGGGCACGGATCACGATCGTCGCTGTGTCACTGTCCGATAGGTGAGAAGCAGTTTATTTGAACTATCCGACCGAAAAAACAGCGGCTTCGCGAAGCATGAGCTTTTTATCCAGAACTCACGTTAATTTAAAAAAGCAGTTGCGTAAGCACTTACTTACATTTATATTCGTGTAAGTAAGTACTTACATAAAGAGATCGACATGGAAAAGCGAAGAGATGTATTTCAGGCCATAGCTGACCCAACCAGGCGAGATATACTGTGCCTTATTGCCGATGAGCCGTTAAACCTGAATTCGATAGCCGAAAATTTTGATATAAGTCGGCCCGCCATTTCGCAGCATATCAAAGTACTGGATGAAAGTGGTCTGGTCGCCATCCGTAAAAAGGGAAGGCAACGGTTCTGCTACATTCGCCCCCAAAAAATAAAAGAGATAGACGAATGGCTTGAACAGTTCAGGCAGCATTGGGAGGATCGTTTCAGTCAGCTTGACCAAGTATTAACTAATCTAAAGGATGAAAACAATGAAAAATAATATATTGACTGACTTCTCCGTGGATAAAGAGAACAATACAGTAAAAGTGAAGAGAGAATTTGCGGCACCAAAGAAACACGTATGGGCTGCGTGGACGGAACCTGAACTTCTCGACCAATGGTGGGCGCCCAAACCCTGGAAGTCGAGAACAAAATCAATGGATTTTAAAGAAGGCGGGCGCCGGCTGTACGCCATGGTCGGACCAGAAGGAGAAGAACATTGGTGCTTGGCTGATTACAAGTCCATAACTTCTGAGATGCATTTTGCATACCGTGACGGGTTTTGTGACAGCTCGGGCAATATAAGCCAGGATATGCCACGTTCTGACTGGAGCGTAGAATTTACCGAATTGAATGGGTTGACTACCGTTGATGTCGAAATCACCTACGAAACCCTTTCTGATCTGGAAAAAGTAATCGAAATGGGCTTCAGGGAAGGATTCACAGCCACACTGGAAGAATTGGCCGAAGTGTTGCCAGCTATGAAGCAGTGAAATGGTAGTAGTGCATTATGACAAAAAATAAAAAAGTAGTTTTTCGGTATATAGAAGGCTTTGAGGCCAGTGACCATCAGAAAATTCTTTCCTGCCTTGCCGAAGATGTTGTTTGGGATATGCCCGGATTTTTTCACCTTTCCGGTAAAGAAGAGTTCGACAATGAAATTGAAAACGAAAATTTTGTCGGCAGTCCCCTGCTGGAAATTACCAGGCTGACCGAAGAGAACAATGTTGTTGTGGCAGAAGGCCGGGTTAAAAGTAAGATGAAATCTGGCGAGCTCCTGGATGCCCTGTTTTGTGATGTGTTTGAATTTGAAGATGGCAAGATAAAGAAGCTAACGACATACCTAATGAATGATGATTTATAGCACCAGGGCCTAAAATGTCCATGGTAACTTGGAGCGTAATTATATTGGCATGATGCTCCAAACATTTTAAGCAGTTGCCGGTCCGGCACTAGTTGGGAGAAGACGAACAATTCCGCAAGAACCGGGTGTTGTTATGATCCACCCTTCCTTATTTTGGATCAAAAATAATCAACGACCAAGTTATGATTGACTATAAACGGGTGGCCAGGGCCATCAAATATATCAATGAGCACGCCACGGAACAGCCGAACCTGGATGACATTGCCGAGGCTGTTCACCTGAGTCCCTATCATTTTCATCGCATGTTCAAGGAGTGGGCCGGTGTTACTCCCAAGGAGTTTTTGCAGTTTATCAGTTTGGATCGCGCCAAAAAGCTGCTGGCCGAAAAGCAAACCATCGAGGAAGCGACGTTTAAGACCGGGCTGTCCAGCACCAGCCGCCTTCACGACCTGTTTGTCAACATTGAGGGGATGACACCGGGAGAGTTCAAAAATGGAGGTCGCACGCTGGAGATATGCTATCACCTCTCCGAAAGTCCCTTTGGCGATATCCTTATTGCCTCAACAGGCAAAGGCATTTGCAGCCTGCAGTTTGTGGAGTCCCCTGAAGATAGCCTGGAGCAGCTGCAATCTACGTGGCATAATGCTGACCTCCGGGAATCAAAAGACAATCATATTGAAAACTTGGAGAACGTGTTTTCTCGTGACTGGGAGAACCTGGACAAGATTAAGCTCCACATCCAGGGCACCGACTTCCAGTTGAAAGTGTGGGAAGCCCTGCTGAAGATACCCACCGGCAGACTGACTACCTACTCCGACATCGCCGGGCAGATCGGTAATCCAAACGCATCCCGAGCGGTTGGTGCCGCTGTAGGTCGGAACCCGGTTGCCTACCTGATACCCTGCCACCGGGTGATCAAGAAAGTGGGTGGAATCGGGGAATACCGCTGGGGCAGTGCCCGGAAGAAGGCCATTATCGGCTGGGAAGCGGCTAAAGAAGAAGCAGGTTAGCAGTCAAGCGTAGCTCTAATTCAGCAAGAATCGGATGGTGGTGCGGCCATCAAGTATTCATTTTAGGGTTGACGAATTAACACCAACAAGAAATGGATACTATTATGAAGACTGCTTTAATTACCGGTGCCAACAGGGGTATCGGTTTTGCCACCGCTCGTCAGCTTGCCAAAGAAAACGTAAACGTGCTGATTGGCGCGCGTGATGCCGATAAGGGTGAGAAAGCCGTCAGTCAGCTGAAAGAGGAAGGGCTCAATGCCGAGTTTCTGCTCATCGATGTGAATTCTCGGTCCAGCGTGGACTCAGCTGCCGGGCAGGTTAAAATGCGATACGGGCAGTTGGACATTTTGATCAACAACGCCGGTATTCTTCCCGAAGCTACAGCCGATCCGTCGAACGGTCCGCTTAATCTGCCGATGTTCAGGCAGACCTTTGAGACCAATTTCTTTGGTGCGATTACAGTCACCCAGGCGTTCTTGCCACTGCTTCGCGAGTCTGAAGCGGGCCGCATTGTAAACGTCTCCAGCACCGTGGGATCCCTGGCCGATCAAAGTGATCCTTCTTCGCCGTATTACGACCTCATGGTGCCGGCTTACCAAACCTCAAAAACTGCGCTCAACGGGATTACGGTTGCTCTTTCCAAGCATCTCAAAGATACTTCAATTAAGGTAAATTCTGTTTGCCCGGGATTCGTGCAGACCGACCTTACTCCCCAAAATCGATCGCAGGCGCCACTTACAGCTGAAGAGGCTGCTCGTCCTATCATCAAGATGGGATTGATTCCCCAAGATGGCCCCACCGGCCAATTCTTTGATGCCGATGGTGTTGTACCGTGGTAAGTTTTTGATGCCTTAGTCCAGTTATCCCCGGTGAATATGTATTCCCAATTCATTTCTTATCCGAATCTTCCTTGCTAGTGTTACTACGACTAAATTCGTTAAGTAACTAGCCACAGGTTTACACAGATGACATACTGGATAAGTTGGTAATGAGGGAGAATTGTATCCTAATAACTACTATACCAATTACTTTCAACGCAGGTCGCTCGGCGGGATGCCAAACTGTTTACGGAAGGCGTGGGTTAGGTGGGCGGGGTCACTGTACCCCACCTTGTAAGCGATTTCAGCGATTGTGAGGTCGGTATCCAGTATGTAGGAGCGGGCCCGTTCCAGCTTGTGCTGCAGGTGATAGGCGTAGGGTGTGGTGCCAAACTCCTCTTTAAAATCGCGCTTTAACTTGTATTCATTGGTACCCACAAACCGGGCTAGCTCGGCCAGCGTCGGTGGATCTTCCAGTCGCTCCACCAGTATCTCTTGCACACGGTGGATTCGATCACGGTCTGACTGCGAAAGCGTAGTGGCAGTGCCCGGGGAATCCTCCTGCTGGGCAAACATCATCGCCAGCAGATCCAGCACCTGAGCCTCCAGGAACAGCGAGCCCACAAGGTGATTGTTGTCATGGTTCTGAATTCGCAGGATGATACTGCGCATTCGGGGAGTGATACGCAAATTTTGCTCGCTGAGATAACAAAGTTCCCTGTGCTTTATTTTGTTGAGGATCGGCTCGAGCAGTTGTGGAAATCGGTGTGCCAGGTTGTCCAGGTAACCCTTGGACAGCATGATGCCGAAGACCCGGCCGGACATCTCCTGTTTTGATTCAAACGACTTATTAATCGGCGGCACAATCATCAGGTTGGCTTCCCCGGCCTGCATATCGAGGTTAAGATCCGTGGATGACTGGAGTCCCTGTGCAGATCCCGCCAGCTGGAAGTGAAGGGCAATAAACGGCAGATTCAGCTTGGCGGAACTGACCATCCCCGGTTTATACTGATATTTTTCCCAAAAGGCGGTGTAGTGCTTTTTGCCCAGCATTGACATGTTTCCCTGGCCAAAATCGGATGTTAAGCTGAAACCGGTCCGAAAAAGATCTCCAACAGAAGAAGCATGCGTACAGTCGATAGAAAACTGCCCGTTAAGCGAGAACTCTCCCTCCATTGCAAAGGAGCTTTCATCAGGCATCAATTCCGAAATATCGTGCGTTTCGTTATTCATAACGATGGGTTATCCCTGGAGTAGATAAAACTGCAAGTGTCTCTTTTTTTGAGACATCGCAATCCACAAGTATAAGAATTTATACGGATACCGCAAGAGATGTTCCGTCCAGCGCAAGGCTTTGTACCGCTGGAATTTACAGCTTTCCAACGCACTAACGAAGTAATTCAGATCACTGGTTATGGAAAGGCGAAAAATCTTGGTTTTTGAAACAAACCTGTCTACAGTGAGCCGGTACCTGGTGGCCAAATGGATGTTGGACAGGCATCCCGGCATTGAGAAGTGGACGATAGATCAGGACGACTGCGACAATGTGTTGCGAATTGGGCTCGGACCTGCAGGAATATGCGATCATCTCGCAGATCAGGAGTATAGGATATCTTTGCAAGCGCCTGCCGTAAAAGGCTTGGCTCTTTTTTATTGGTTGCTTTCCGGGCCCATAAAAAGTTGGGCTAACAAATTGCCGACGAATTCGTACGGCAATTCTCTCTCAATCACCCTAAAGCCTGGCCTGGTGAGCTGGAACATTCTTGCCGGGTCCTTACCCAATCTCCCCCTGTAGTAATGATCTCAGAAAATCGAAATAAGGGTTTAACTTTACTTTGCCAGGTGATAGAATATTTATTTCAACATTTTTTATCTAGAGATGTCCAATTTCTCCAACCTTATTTGTTAAAAAAGAGTGAAGTTCGATCATTAATCAATAACTAAGGACAAAATACAATGGAAGAATTTCTTTTAATTTTCAGACACGAGGATGCAAGTGATAAGGTTTCGCCAGAGCAAATGCAGGCCTGGATGGAACAAACCATGAGCTGGCTGGACGATATTGCTGCTCAGGACAAACTGGTGAGCAGGGGCAACGGGTTGGCCTTTGAGGAAAGTAAGGTGGTGAAATCCGATGGCATTGTTACCGACGGTCCTTTTGGTGATATAAAGGAAACCATCGGCGGATATATTATGGTGAGAGCTGAATCGGTTGATGAGGCCGTAGAGTTTGCCAAAGGCAGTCCCATTTTACAGGGAGAGGGCAACAGCGTGGAGGTTCGGAAAGTGGCCTATTACGATGGTCCCGAATAAAAGAGGGCCTTACTAAACTATACTTACGCATTTACCGATTAGAATATAGATTGGAGAGATATCTTGAATCATGCCCTATCACTTGCGCGGGAATTAATTCCCGCGCTATGGGTAAGACAGAATTGCGTTATATCTGTCAGATAAGCGGTTTCAGACCCAATAAATAGGGTTTCAATCGGTAACACGTTATACTATGTGAAATTGTCAATACAGTCCCGCGTATTTTCGGGGCGTGACGATCCCCACACTAGGATAATGCCACATTTATTGGCTCCATCGGCCAGTAGGCGAACACATTTCGCAATGACATGGAGTTTTGCAAGGCCTTATAAAGAAGTGGTTATCTTCATACTATGAAGAAGGAACAGGAGTTAATACCGCATTTGTTCAGGACGGAATACCGAAAAATAGTTTCCGTACTCTGCAAGCACTTTGGTTTGCAGCAGATCCAAATTGCCGAAGATATCGCCGGCGACACCTTCTTGACGGCCTCAGAAACCTGGGGCCGGGAAGGAGTGCCGCAAAACCCGACGGCATGGCTTTACGCGGTGGCAAAAAATAGGACGATCAATTATTTAAAGCGAAATTCCACGTTCAAAAACAACGTTGCTCCCGAAATTGCAAACAACTCCGGCGATCACTACAAACCGGATATTGACCTTTCTCCACAAAACATCAGCGACAGCCAGCTACAGATGATGTTTGCCATCTGTCATCCTTCCATCCCGGAGGAGGCACAGATCGGACTGTCGCTTCGCATTCTCTGTGGCTTCGGCATCGAAGAAATTGCAGACGCGTTCCTGTCAAATAAGGAGACCATCAACAAACGACTGTACCGGGCGAAGAAAAAGCTAAGGGAAAAGGAGATAAAAATTGAGCTGCCAAAAGCATCAGAGATTGATGAGCATCTGGAAACAGTATTGACGACTATATATCTGCTGTTCAATGAGGGATATTATTCCGTCAGTCAAAATAGCACGCTTCGCAAAGATCTATGCCTCGAGGCGATGCGCCTGTGCAATATGCTTGTAGAAAATAAGCACACCAGACGACCACAGGTAAACGCGCTGCTTGCACTGATGTGTTTTCATACCTCCCGGTTTGAGACACGGCTGGATAACAATGGGGAGTTCATCCTGTATGAAGACCAGAACACGGACTTGTGGAATGCGGAGCTAATACAGAAAGGTTCCTACTATTTGAATCAGGCGGCAAGTGGAGATAGTGTTTCTACCTATCACCTTGAAGCGGCCATTGCGTGGTGGTATACACGAAAGGAGGATACGCAGGAAAAATGGGATAACATTCTGCAGCTCTATAATCAGTTGTTGCAGATAGAATATTCCCCCATAGCGGCATTCAACCGAACCTATGCCCTCTCAAAAGTAAACGGAAAGCGGGAGGCGATCAGGGAAGTAGAGAAGCTAAAACTAAACGACAACCATTTTTACTTCACCCTGCTGGGCGTGCTTTACAAAGATATCGATAACGCCAAGGCGAAAAAGCATTTGAATAAGGCGCTTTCCCTTGCCAAGACCCAGACCGATAAAAAGGCTATTCAAAAGAAGATTGACAAGCTGTAACCAAGTACTTGGTAGTTATTGGCTCAATGTCCGCCACAGGTAAATTACCAGGTATGACTCCCACCCCGTGTAGGCATCAAAAACCGTTTCAACCTCATCTCTTTTGGGCTTCCTGTCTAAATCCAGCACCGAAGATACCGCCGTTTGCAACCCGGTGTCGCCATGCGTTATGCAATCGGGTTTTCTGAGCGATTTCATAAGCACATAGTTGGCTGTCCATTCTCCGACTCCCCTTATGTTCATCAGTCGTGAAACCATCTGTTTGCTACCCATATTTGCCAGATGTTTTTTGGACAGGCTGTTATCCGCAAAATCATTAGCTATTCCGATGATATACTCCGCTTTTTGCCGCGAAAACTGCAGCTCTTTCAACTCTTTTACAGTTAAGCCAGCCAGCAATTCCGGTTCGGGAAAGTAATAATACCGCCTACCTTCATAGGTGATGAAAGTCCCGTAGGTTTCTACCAGCTTCCGTTTTAAGCGATAGGCGAAGGTCAGGTTAATCTGCTGTCCGATCACGCACCAGCAAAGCGCTTCAAACAGGTCGGGGATGCCCATCAGGCGCAGGCCGAAGAATCGCTCTGTCATCCAGGAAAGCCTGTCATCAGAATTGAGCAATTGGTAAAACGGCTGGAGATCGCGCTCCAGGTCAAACCATTCGGTGACAAAATCAGTCGCGATGCGCAGTGCATCTTTAGCCGTTCCCCCGGTAAGCAGGGTAACTTCCAGCACGTCGTCGACTTCCTTCACCTGGATAAGTTCCTGCCGGTCTCCAATGCGCAGTGGTTTAAACACGCGGTCGCCATCAATGGTATACAGGCAGTCATCATACCCGCGATCCAGGAAATGCAGGCATTCGGAAAACGAAAAAATATCGGGTTTGGAGATTCGAATGGTTTTGTTGTTTATATCCATGGATCAATGATAAGCATCAACGTTGTCAATACAATCCGGAATTTGCTCAATTATCGATGGAGAAAAATAATTCAAAAACGATTGACATAGGGTTGTCAATACCGGCTGCTATGTTGGGGATGAAGACACATTAACCTTCATTAAATTGATTAACAGCTATGGAAACAACCAATATCACTTCCGCTATTCTTACAACTGAGGAACTCCTTGAAGCCTGGCAGGGGCACCGACGGCTGACGCGCCGTGTTATCGAAGCCTTACCCGAGGATAAGCTTTTTAACTATTCCATCGGCGGTATGCGTCCCTTCGCCGAGATGGCTATGGAACTGATAACAATAGCAGCCCCCGGGGTGGAGGGAGCGGCTACCGGCGAATGGAAGGAGTTTGGTGAGATACAGACTCCCGAGGGCATTAAGGGAACTACTGAAACAAAGGATGAGCTCCTGGAACTATGGGACTGGACGACCGAGAAGATCGAAGAGTTCTGGCCTCAGATCCCGGAGGAGCGCTTCCAGGAATACGATGTTGCCTTTGGCCAGTATGAGGGCAAAATATGGTGGCACATCTTCTATTTCATCGATAATGAAATTCACCACCGCGGACAGGGATACGTATACCTGCGCTCGCTGGGCATCGAACCGCCGTTTTTCTGGGAGCGGAAGTAAACCAGGACTAATACCTGTCAACGTATTTACCAATTCGAAGGTAAAAGAACGCAATCATAAGGTTGCGAAAGTTGCAAGTTGAATATTAAAGGTTCCGGGTTTTAAAACGTGCCCTATCACTTGCGCGGGAATTAATTCCCGCGCTATGGATATGGCAAAACTACATTTTATCTATTAGATAAGCGGTTTTTGCTTTCAATCGGAAAACACGTTTTTGGAAATAATAAAACAAAGATTATTCCAATGGAAAACAGAACACGACAACAATACAACTATCACAACTGGGCGAACAAGCGAATTTTCAACCACCTGAAAGAGCTGCCGGGAAGGGTCTACGACCGGGAGATCAAAAGCGTTTTTTCCTCTGTGGAGGAGGTCGTAGTCCATATCTACCGCACCGACGGCATGTGGCTGAGCGTGATGTCGGGCGACCCGTTTGAAGAGACGATGACCGTCATAAATAAGCTTAAAGAGAACGTGGCTGGACAGGATCTCGAAGGAATGGAGAAACTGTACAGTGAGATGTCCCGTAAATATGATGAGTTTTTTGAGGGGCAGGACGACCTCGACACGGTTATTACGATTGAGCATCCTAAATATGGCAAGCTGGATGCGCCTATCTCTTCGCTGGTGCATCATGTGGTCAATCACGGTACCTATCACCGGGGGAATATCACGGCGATGTTGCGGCAACAAGGTCACGAGGGTGTGCCCACCGATTTCATATTTTATTTATATGAGAAGGATAAGTAGTGGTTACGATCCGTGGAGGGCATCATGCTTAATCTGTCCCCGTCATTGCTAGGGATACAGCCGATTCTTAGGGGGGAAAATTGGAACCAGGATTTACAGGATTAGAGAATCTGCAGGATGGTAATGTTTACCCAGAAGGAATCCCGGAAATCCTTTAATCCTGCCCATCCCGGTTCCAAGTGTGAAATTTCGCTGATTTTACAGGATAATTGGCCACCACCGAAGTCTCCTCGCGATGACAGTTACTATTTTTAGCGATTGTTTTTCGAACCAAGGCTACCTTAGGTAGGTTCTTTAAGCAGCAATCACAATTTCTCGGGCAAAAGTGTCACGTTTGGTATCCAGCAGCTGTCATAGTTATGTAAACCCCTAGCTTTCATACAAGGTTATTTTTCATGGATAACTATCACAACCTTCTTTTCCCCTACGCTTATAATGTTCTGGGCTCAAAGGCAGATGCCAAAGACGCGATACAGGACGTCATGGCGAAGTATGCCGGACAGGATACGGAGGTAAACAACGAAAAGAGCTACCTGATTCGGGCTGTTATCAACCAGTCGATCAATCTCAAGAATAAGCAAAAGCGCAAAACGAGTCTTGAGGATGCCTGGCTGCCAGAGCCGGTAGAGACTTCAAGGGCCGACGGAAATATAATCCTGGAGGATATCCTCTCCTATTCCCTTCTTTTCCTGCTGGAGCAGTTGAACCCCAAAGAGCGGGCCGTGTTTATTCTCAAAGAGGGATTTGCCTATTCCCATAAAGAGATTTCCGAGGTCCTCTCCTGTTCGGTCGTGAATTCCAGGAAGCTGCTGAGCCGTGCCCGGTCCAAAGTCCAACAAGCCGATCAAAATCCCGAAGAACTCAAGCAATCCGGTACATATCGGGATCAGATAGAGCGATATATCAAAGCCATTCGCAACAGGGACATTGAAACCCTACAGACCCTGCTATCAGATGATGTTACACTTTATGCAGATGGCGGTGATGAAATTAATGTTGTTGAAAGAATCTGCCGGGGATGCCCGGAGGTTTCCGACCTGTTGATATTTGCCTATCACAAATTTCAGCATTCACAGTCGATAACGTTTGCTGAAATCAACCACCAGCCTGCACTGCTTTTTTGTGAAGGTAAAGAGGTAAAGGCGTGTCAGGTCTATCATTTTGATGAAGAGGGCCAAACAATCCGGCGAATCTGTAATGTGCTGGATCCCGATAAATTGGTAGATATTGAAATTAAGTAAGGGTATCCCCACGCATGGGCCATTTCCTTTGCATTTGATCCGGTGGGTTCCCTACCCCGGTGCTCTTTTCACTGCAGGGAGTGTTCATATTTTCGATGAAGAAAATCCGCCGGGAGCAGAATATGTAACAACCTGAATTATTTAACTTTCCTCAATCCATTATTAACACATAATTCACCAAAGAATCCTAGATGTTGTTCAACAGATCAGAGCTTAGTGCCACTACGAGATCTCCGAGAGCTGTCGGAGGTCCGGGATGACACAGAGGGTATTTCTTAGTTCTTTGCCATCTAATCTAACCGCTAAATACGTTATCACTAAAAAATTGAATAGCACAACAGGAATATGACACCAAAATGATAATTAGAACTCCCCTTTTTCGTGGGCAGTTCTTTAGCGCATTTCTTCACACAAAAAGAACCTCTCTGCTCGGAAAAAGGCTTCCGTAACTTTATAAGGTAAGTCCTAAATAGACTTCCTGTCACGTTTCGAGCTCCTGTTTTGTCATAGTAGTAGCACTAATCATTTAAATCCTAAAACTTACATAACAATGACAGAACGAATTTCATACCAAGACATCCAGCCTGAACTTATGAAAGGGATAAACAACATCGAGCACCAACTCAAGAAATCGGGTCTGGATTTGAAGCTGTTGGAGCTGGTCAAATACCGGGTTTCACAGATCAACGGGTGCGCCTATTGCCTGGATATGCACCATAAGGAGTTGATAGAGATGGGAGAAGAAGAGCTGCGCCTGCATTCGCTGCCGGCATGGCGGGAATGCCCGTTCTATTCCGATAAAGAACGAGCGGTGTTGGCCTTCGCCGAAGCGGTGACAAAAGCGGACTCTACTGAGATTGAGGACCGATTCTTCGAACCATTGGCAGAGTTCTATTCCAAGCCAGAGATTGCTGCCCTGACGGTAGCTGTTACCCAAATAAACACTTGGAACCGGATCAACAAGGTGTTCCGTCCCACTCCGGGTAATTATACCGTCGGGCAGTTTGAGTAATTAACTCAATATTTTTTGAAGCCTTAGTGTGTTGAGAGCTTGTCCAACTTGTTTCCATTTATTAGGAATCAATTTTAAATCCAAGCTAAATTTAAGTATTAAGTGCCCGGGATACCGGCCTTGGTAAAGTTGGCCGCCCGGACGGGATCGAAGGGAGCGTTAAGAAAAAATCTATGATTTTTTTAGCGGACGCCGAGCCCTTCAGGTCAAGTTTACCCCAGCCGGCGATTTTTTTCGTTCATTTTTTCATCGCTGAAAAAATGAACAGTAGCAATTTAGCAGAGAGCAATACCAAAATCATTTTGCCTGGACAACAGTGATTTGGAATGTCGGATTTATTCTATTGTTGGAAGTTGACACCCAGTATACTCCTCCAACATGAGTTTTTCACTCAATACCCTAAAGCCAGCCCTGCAGAGATGGAAGATTCTTTGCAGGGCGTTTTCTTCTATATTTGTGATACTTATTAACCCCAATCACTATGAGTATGAAAACGTTTCCAGATAAATATCACACCGCTACTCCCTACCTGTTGGTTGAAGGCGTTGCCGAGCTTACCACCTTCCTGGAGAACGCGTTTGATGCCGTGAAGGTCGTGCAACTTGACAGGAATGACGGGTCGATTATGCATGTGGAGGTTAAAATAGGCGATTCCATTATCATGATGGGAGAGCCGATGGGAGAATTTGGTCCCTTGCCCGGTTCGATCTACCTGGGCGTTGAGGATTGCGATGCCGTATACCAGAAGGCGCTGGACTGTGGCGGAGAATCAATCATGGAGCCAACCGACATGTTCCATGCCGGCGAACGCTATGGCGGCGTGAAAGATCCGGCCGGCAACATCTGGTGGGTGGCCACTCATATCGAAGATGTAGCTCCCGAAGAGCAGCAGCGGCGGATCAGGGAAGGCCGTAAATAAAACCAATTTCAATAATTCCTAAAATGAAAATCTGCATTGCCCAAATCCGGCCTGTAAAAGGGAATGTTGAGCAGAATATTCAGCATCACAAAGGGTTTATCGAGACGGCCCTTTCGAACCAGGCCGATATGATCATATTCCCCGAATTATCATTAACAGGATACGAGCCGGAGCTTGCGGAACAGCTGGCAACCAAAAAGAACGACCGCCGCTTTAATGATTTTCAGAAGATTAGTGACGAGCATCAAATCACGATCGTCGCCGGCATGCCGCTGAAATCACCGGATGGAATCATTATCGGGATGCTGATTTTTCAGTCCGAAGAAGGACGAACTGTTTATGGGAAAAAATATCTCCATGCCGATGAGGAGCCCTTCTTTGCAAGCGGTTCTAATTTACCTTGGCTGTTGGGCGAACATAATAATATTGCACTAGCTATTTGTTACGAGCTGTCGGTCCCGGCGCATTCGGAGCATGCTTATAAATCCGGAGCCAAAGTTTATCTCGCAAGCGTGGCAAAGGTTCAAAGTGGCGTTGAGAAAGCATCAAAAGAGTTATCAAATATTGCCGGGAAATATTCCATGACAGTACTGATGGCCAATGCGGTGGGAGAAGCGGACGGAGATATCTGTGCCGGGCAATCCGCGGTGTGGAATGACAAAGGGGAACTGATCGGGCAATTGAATGACAACCATGAGGGAATAATTATTTTTGATACGGAATCACAGGAGATAACCCAGATGTCTCAATTTCTTGATTCCAGCCCGTAGTGCTTTATGGAAAACTGCTCCTCAAATCCCATTTTCAGGTATAGTCCCTTGCCCATTTCCGAGGCTTGCAGGGTGGCGTAGTCCGCTTTTGCATCAATCGCTCGATTCAGCACAAACTTCATAATTTCACCTGCGAACCCCCTCCTGCGCATCTCGGGGATAACGCCCACACCGTGGATGCCCGAGACGTTTGCTGTATTAAACTGTATGGCCGTTCCCACCGGCTGTCCCTGGTAACAGGCCAGGTAGAAGTTGATATCGCCGAGGGTTTCCAGGAGGATTGCCCGACTTATGCGATATCCAAACGCCTGGGGATAAATATCGGACCATAACCGGGCATCCTCTTCGCTTGAAACGAGCGAAATGTCCAGGCGGCCCTGCTCCTCAAACGGGTTGCCCAATTGAAGCGTCATACCCAACAATTCAAACAGCTCCCTGCACCCGTGCTCTTCCAAATACTGGTGATACCCGTTGTCGTAGATATCCCACAAAGGAAGCATCAGGTCCGTGGAGCTCGATGCCATCTTATCCAAAGCCGATTTTATAGCTTTTTCACCATCAATTTCACCGTTGAACCACAGTCGGTTGGGCCAGTCAGAATTTGGTATTACACAGTAGTCATAGTCTGTCCCTTTGACATAGGATTGAAACGGGGTGCCTGCCGTTTCCCATAGCGAAGTCAGGTTATGAATGTTGGCTTGTATGAGTTCAGAGCTATTCATTTTAACTGGATTAATACGATTCCGATTATCATTGATATTACGCCGATTATCCGTTTAATGGTGATAGGTTCGGTCGGCAGGTTCAGCCATCCGAAATGTCCCGCGATGACGGAGAAAATAAGCTGCCCGCAGAGCCCGAAGGAGATCATGGTTGAGATGCCCAGTTTCGGGATGGTGTAGTAGTACAAGCTGATCCCCATCACGCTGAAAAGCCCTCCCGCAAACCACATGTACCAGGGAATTTGGGCCAGTCCCGCCCAGCTGGGCACCTGTTCTACACTTACGGCAGCCACCACTAAGGCAAACAGCGTGCTAAAAAAGAACGCCACTACCGATGCCAGCAGAGGGTTTTTCAGCAGCACGCCCAGGTGAGCGTTGAGGGCGCCCTGCATGGCCAGGAATACCCCGCCGATAAACGCTAATGTTATCAGGAATAAGTGATTCATTGGTCAAAAAATGCGTTGATTTGTGTATCCTTAAATGTTTCTGTGACCAAGGTATGGCGCAGCTGATCGCCTGTCATTTACATATGTTGACGGGTCAGTTTTTCTTTAGCTTTTTCCTGATGCGGCTTAGCTGGGTAGGCGTAATTCCCAGGTGGGCGGCGATATGTCGCTGTGCAATCCGGTCGTCAATGTCCGGGTGTTTATCCAGCAGTTTCCGGTATCGCTCGGTGGCGTTTTCCATCACCAGGGAAATCTCCCGCTTTTCCTTGTCAATGATCCAGTTCTTTTCGAGATATGCGATATAAAAATCCTTCAGATCCTCATGTTCATCAATAAAATTTCTGTATTTGAAATAGTCCAGATTTATGATGATAGAATCTTCAAGAGCTTCCAGCGTAAATTCAGAGGGCGTTTTTTGAAGTAAGGAAACTTTTGAACCAGCGAAACTTCCTTCAAGAAAAATATTCTTATTGTAAATATTTCCTTCGTAATCTGTCACGTATGCTCGCAAGGCCCCTTTGCAGATAAACTGAAAGTTTTTAGCGATTTGCCCTTCACGCAGCAGGAGTTCACCCTCTTCCAGCGTTTGAAATCGAACGATGGATTCAATCAATGACCAAGAGTCGTCGGTGATGGGGAAGTAGCTTTTAAATTTAGCTCTCAGCTCCGCGATATACTTTTCTTCATCGATAGTCATGTGTTTGGTATTGGTTAAATTTTTTCAAAAAGTTGATGTTTCGGTTTTCTTACCTTCTCAGCAAACTGTCTTTCATCGTCTTCCGTGCGATAACCGATAGCGGCGATAACCGAGGCGTTCAGGCCTTGCTCCTCCAGTCCCAGGATCTTGTTGTACCGGTCGGGCTCAAATCCCTCCATGGGGCAGGCATCAATTTTGAGTTCGGCACAGGCGGCCAGCAGGTTCCCCAGTGCAAGATAGGTTTGCCGGGCCGTCCAGTGTGCTTGCTCAACGGCAGACTTCTCATCGATCTTGTCCTTCATAAAGTCGCCGTACCCTTCCACCTCTTGCATATCGAGCTGCTGGGTTTCCACTTTCAGTTCCAGGAATTCATCCACATCCCGGTCGTTGACCTCCGCATAGTTGCAAAATACAATCAAATGAGAGGCATCGGTGATTTGATCCTGTCCCCACGACGCGGGTTTCAGCCGTTCCCGGAGCTCCTGGTCCTCAATGATCAGCACCTTGTAGAGCTGCAGTCCGTACGAAGAGGCCGACAGCTGAATCGCCTTCTTGATCTTTTCCAGGTCATCCGGGGAAACTTTTTTTGTGGGATCAAATTGCTTCGTGGCATACCGCCATTCAAGGGTTTGTATCAAATTCATGAACTTTGTGTTTCAGTTATTAAAGTCAGTTCGATCGAAAATGTAATTCGGGGCTTACCCTTTTGCATTTACATATGTTGATTGGGGCCATAAACTATCTTTTTTTCTATTTTTATGAGGTAAATATTAAAGACCAAAGGAGACGAGATGAGTAACAAAGTAGTATTAATTACCGGTGCTACCGACGGACTCGGTAAACACCTGGCCCAGGATTTTGCTGAAGAGGGCGCCATACTTCTACTCCATGGACGAAACAACAAAAAGGGACAAAAGGTCATCCAGCAAATTAAAAAAGCAACGGGAAATAAAAACCTCTCCTACTACAATGCCGATTTCGCCTCGCTGGATGAAATCAAGCAGCTGGCACAAAAAATCAACAAGGAGCACGACCGGCTGGACCTGCTCATCAATAATGCGGGCATCGGGTTCGGTAAACCGGGAAGTGGTCGCCAGCTAAGCAAAGACGGCCATGAACTGCGGTTTCAAGTGAACTACCTGGCTGGATTTATTTCGACGCTCCGACTATTGGATCTTTTGCGTCAGTCAACGCCGGCGCGGGTGGTAAACGTAGCCTCCATCGGTCAGCAGTCGCTGGACTTCGACAACCTGATGCTGGAGAATGGCTATTCCGGGAATCGGGCCTACTGCCAGAGCAAGCTTGCACAAATCTTGTTTACTGTGGAGCTGGCTGAGCGGCTGGGCGATGCCGGGATCACCGTCAACGCCCTGCACCCTGCAACTTATATGGATACCAACATGGTGCACGAGGCGGGTATTAGTCCGGCAAACAGTGTGCAAAAGGGAGCCGAGGCCGTAGAATACGTTGCGACTTCTAGGGAACTGGAGGATGTCACCGGAGAATTTTTTAACGTCAAACAGCGCTCGCGGGCCAATAGCCAGGCCTATGATGAGGAAGCCCGGAAGCGATTGTGGGAGATTTCCGAAGAGTTGACGGGAATTGAATCCACAGTTTAAAAATATTAGTGCCGGGGAAATTACTTCTTCTTGGGTAAAATGGCATTAAAGTTCACTATATATCTTTTTGGGAATTGATTTCAATATGATCCCGGTATAAAGAGGGCTTTGAATTACCCTTGGTTTTGATTCACACGGCCATGTTGGCCGTCGTTCTTTAACATGATGTAGATTTCCGTGGTTTTTACCCGACCGGAAGCGGCGTTTCGGCCAATTTTCAGCCGAAATCGCCGCTCCCGGACATGCTCCACCCATCAGGTGGCCCCTGCGGGGATAATATCGGGTCGTTTTTTTGCCCACGTGATACTGCGTTCGATGTTCCAGCAGATCGCCGCCATCACAAACCGGGCTTGGTTGCGCGCCTTGGTTTTAGCCCGGGCCCAGCGCATTCCGTAGCGGTCCTTGATGGCCGCAAACGGATGTTCCACCTGCGAGCGCACCCGCTGGTGGCGCTTGTTGCGTTTTTTCTGAGAGCCGCTCAATGGAGCCCTACGCTCCGCTTTGTCCAGGATGCCGTAATACCAGCCGTTCTGGCGGGCGGTCTGTTTGAGGGCTTGCCGGCTGTAGGCCTTGTCGCCAAATAGCGAGCGTTCATCTTCGCTGACCAACTGCTCTAGAACGGTGCTATCGTGGACAGAGGCTGGGGTGAAGCTGACTTGGCGAATGATTTTACTGCCGATATCTACTCCAATATGGCCTTTGTAGCCGAAATACCAGGTGTTGTTCTTCTTGGTCGCATCGGCGTCGGTGTCCACTTGGGGAGAAGGATCCTGCTCCAGCTTCCGGCGTTTGTCATCTGATAGCGGGCGACCCGCTGAATTTATGAGGGCCGCGTCCACGACCGTGCCCTGTTTGAGCAGGAGCCCTTTGGCTTCCAACTGAGCATTAATTTGAGCAAATAATTCCTCGACAAGGCCTTCTTCGGCCAAGGCCTCTCGGAACCGCCAGAAGGTGGAAAAGTCCGGCACACGCTCCTCCAGGGGCAGCCCGGCGAACCGACGGAAACTCAGCCGGTCGATGAGTTGATCCTCCAGTTGCGGGTCGCTGAGCTGGTAGAGGAATTGCAAGAACAACCCACGGATCATCCACCGGACCGGCTTGCGAGGTTGGCCGCCGTGAGGGCCGGTTTTATCGATACGACGGCCAATTTTATACAACGGCTCCCAGTCGATCCACTCGGCAATTTCTTGCAAGCGCTCGGTCGAGCGCGAAACTTGGCCCGACTGGCTAGCCCATTGGTCTAAGATGCTTAGTTGATCTCGCTTGTCCATGGTATGAATCCGTTTTATTAGCCTTTTGGAATAAATCTGGCCGAAATCTACATATTATGTTTGTTAACCTCGAAATTTGGGGGTTCTGCAAAGGCCTCATAAACAGGCTAGGTACGTCCAGATATACCTCCGCCGGCGATTTTTCGTTTATTTCTTCAGTCCGACCACTGGCGGATTTCATCGTTGGAAAAATGAACAACAGGAATGAGTAGTAACGTCAGTTCGAGATAAAATCTGTCATTGTGAGGAATTCAGCCAAATCCAGCGGCAATTTCCTATGCGTAAACAAAAAACGGATGAGGAGATCGCCGGCCGACCGCATCGTTTAGCCAAACACGTACACCAAAGCCTCATCGCGATATCCATATCTTGAACTCAGGCTAAGCCGGGCCTCCTCACGAGGGGTTGAATAAGCCCTGGTGTAAAAATCTTCTCTTTATAGATTCACGCGCTTACCAAGACGACTATCTCACACATAGTGAGACCATCGTCTCATACTTACCGAGACCATAGTCTTCTACACCCTGAGGCGACTATCTCAGTGTTTATGAGACGACCGTCTCAATTAATTTAGCACCTCTTCTGAAATGCAACAATATTTAACCTCAGTTCGAGACAGAACCTGTCATTGCTTTCGGGAGGCAATCTCCCGGCGGGCGAACAGAAAATGGACGGGGAGATCCTCACGTCGACCTCAAGATGGAAGTCCACTAACTACTATCACAGACGCCTCCTCGCGATGACAGCTATAATTTTTGTGATCCTTATATCGAACTGAGGTTAGTAGGTAGCTCCCAAAGTTTTTTACTGGACAATAGTGGTTTAAAAACCTGAATTAACAGAGGGGTGAAGATATAGAGGGGACAGGTCCTAAAGATGTGGGAAGCTCATATTGCTTCTTCTGCCATCTCCATAATCTTTTGCACCGTACGCCAGTTTCTGCTGGTCATGGGGACGTCCAGGTGCCTTTCGACCTTGGCTGCCAGCTTGGAGCGGCCGACACCTTCCGGGGCATGCAGGTAGAGCACCTTGCCTTTGAGCTCGAAGCGCTCGCTATCTCTTTTGATGTCCTCGAGGGCTTCCAGGTCGGGATTTTGGGGGGCTTCAGCCAGGAATGTGAGATACAATCGGCTCGGTTCTGATTCTGCCCCGTGAAATGGATTTGCCCTGGCTGCCGCTTGTAATTCATCCTGCGTCATAACAAACACCCGTGGTTCAAAACCAAACTGTTTGTTGACTTCCCCGCTAATGCTGTCCGCCAGCTGGCCGATATCGCTATTATCACTTTGAAAAACAACATTCCCGGTTTGGATATAGGTATTCACCTGCCGGAAGCCGAGATTCTTCAAAAGCGTTCTCAACTCTTTCATCGGCAAAATATTATTCCCGCCCACGTTAATTCCCCTGAATAGTGCGATGTATGTTTTCATGATTTCTTCGGATCTATTTCATTTGAATTTGTTGGGTCGAAAATACTAAAACTTGCGTGTTGAGTGGTTAGGGATAAATAGCACTAATGTGTCATCCTTCTATGTAAAAAGTCAAGGCTCAAATTATAATATGTAGATTGTCACTTACATGGTAGTACTGCTTGCTTGGTTAGCTTCGTTGATGTATTGCGAGGTAGTCTTCTATAAGCAGACATGAACCGGTGAGAAAGCCGGCCAGCCGCATGGTTTTGGTTAACACAGCAAAAGTGGAGGCGCAGCCTGAG